>JACRLV010000042.1 GCA_016235145.1 Planctomycetota bacterium | reverse complement strand
CTTCTCCAGCGCGACGACGACGCGATCGAGCAACCAGCCATCGCCGACCACGACGGTGCGGCGGATCGTCCCGCCCGGGATGGCGCGCGGCGCGCGCACACGCACCACCGCGAAGGCGCCGCGGTCCTCGGCCTCGACGACGCGCGGTGAATCCGCAGCGTGGTCCTGGCCGTCGACCAGCACGGTGTTGTGCGCGACAGTGCGCTTGAACCAGGCCTGGTGCAGTGGATTGCCGTAGCCGGGATTGCCCATGTCGCCGGCGTCGAGCGAGCCGCGCCAAGTCACGCCGATCACCAGCATCGATTCGACCTGAGGCCCGAATGCTTCGAGGAGGGCACCCAGAGCGTCCTTGTCGCCATTGGCGGCGCGCTTCACGCGTTCTCTGTGCTCTTCGGTCAACGCCCGTCTCCAGCCCGGATGCTCGGCACTGGTCAGTTCTGAACTTTGTGGGGCAGGCCTCTGGCCTGTCTCTTGCGCGAATCCGGCATTGACACCCGAAGAGACCGGGCGGAGAGCTTGTGAATTTTTTGGCAAGCTCCAAAGGCGATCGCCGTTTCTTGCTTGAAAACGCGGGCGAGACGCCCGCACTCCCCAAAAAATTCACAAGCTCGGAGCCCGGCCCCACATTTCAAAACTGACCAGTGCCGGATGCTCTGATTGTACCCGGGACTCCCTAAGGCCCGGCTCAAAAAATCGCCTGTCGCGTGAGTAGCGGCCGCCCGCCCTCGCAGTAGGAATTGCGGCGCGAGCCGCGCCAAAGCATTGTTCGGAGCCGACCCATGTTTCGAAATCGCTGCACCGGGACGCTCGGGTTGTTCCTGCTCATCGCGGCGCTCGACCTGCGCGCCGACGTGCGCAACACGCTGACCATCCGCCTGCCGCCCGAAACCCTGACCCCGGCCGTAAGCGGCGAGGAATACGCCGGCACGCTCGAAATCACGGCGCCCACGGACGGCGTGCTCGAGAGCCTCGAGATCGGCGGCGACGGCTGGCTTCCGCTGGGATGCGAGCTGGATCTGCCGGCGGTGATGAGGCGCGGCGAGGCACAACGCGTGCCATTCCGCGCGCTGGTGCTGAATGCGGCCGGGAAGTTCGAGGTACGTGCGAGTTTCAATGGAGACACGGTGCTGCGGAGGTTCAGTCTCAGCCCTGAGCACATCGCGCAGATCGGCCGCCCGCGGCCGACGGTCCGCGTCGATGACGCCGGGCAGCCCGCGTCGCTGCCCGGCGACGACGGCCCCGAGACGCGCGGCTGCGCAGACCAGCAAATCCGAGTCCGCGGACGGTTCGAATACGTCCGCTTCGACGGACAGGAGATCGGCGGCGACGGCATCCATTTCCAGGTCATGGATCAGGACGATCTCGACGACGAAGTGATGTTTGAAAGCTATACAGACACGAACGGATACTTCGATGTGACCATCTGCTGGGACGATTGCGACGCGACCGGCTGCGACGACCCCGACATATACATCTACTTTGACTGCGAGACCGGCGCGGCCATCGTGCGCAACGACGACGCCGGCGAGGACACTTACGCCTGGAGCACCGAGGGCTCGCAGATCTACAACGACTATACGGGGAGTGATCTCGATTTCGGCGACATCCGGCCCGCGAATGCCGCCGAATACACGGCGGTGCACATCCACAACAGCGTCATGCGTGCCCACCGCTTCGTGCTGGAGAACAACGCCTACTACACGCCGCAGGTAATCGTCGTCTGGCAGGACCAGAATGGGGCGTTCTACCGGCCGCCGCCGGTTCAGGAAGTCCACATCGGCCCGGACGAGCAGTGGAACGAGGGCACGCAGGTCCACGAATGGGGCCATCACCTGTTGCATGACTGGAACGACCCGCCCGATCCCAGCTACTGCAACGGGTTCTGCGATGACCCGGCGGTGAGCAACTGCGGTGCGGAGGCGTGCATGAACGGCGGCGGACACTGCCTGTGGTGCAACGAGACCGATACCGATGCCTGGAACGAGGGCTTCCCGGACTGGCTTGGATCGGTCGTGATGCGCAACTGGCAGGCCCGCTACGGCGGCGCAGCGCCGAGCGCGATCAACGACAATCGCTACACGCTGGAGGCCGTGCAGAACTGCTGCGACGGGACCGCGCACAACGCGCTGACGACCGAGGGTTTCGTCGCCGCGCTGCTGCGCGACATCGATGACGCGCTCCAGGACGCGGGACAGACGAGCTGCCCACAGGACTGCCTGGCGCTCGGCTCGGACGAGATCCTCTCCGTGGTACGCAACGGCCGCCCGCTGCGCGTGACGGAGTTCATCACGGCCTTCCGCGCGGCGTTCTCGCAATACGAGCACGACTTTCGCAGCACGGCCCAAGCCGTCGCGCCGGCCTACGTCGCCGGCTGGCCCATTCCGCCGATCGAAGTGCAGACCACCAGCGGCTGCGGCAGTACGCGCGTCGGCGGGAACGTGACGCTGCACGTGCAGACCAACGCTTCGCGCTATTCGACCTGCATGCGCTGGCAGCACGACGGCGCGGATGTGACCGACGGCGGGCGCATCAGCGGCGCGACCACCGAATCGCTGACGATCACCAACGTCCAGGCTTCCGACGCCGGCCAGTACACGCTGGTCATTCGCTCGTGCGACGGATCACCGAATGCTTGCGATCCGAATGCGTCGCAGACGGTGACATCGCAAGCAATCCCCATCCACGTATTCGGCGCCAGCGGTCCGGGGCACCACATCACGGGTTGGGGCCGCAACGACGCCGGGCAGCTCGGCCGCGGCACCAACGTGCCCGGGTCGGACGAGAACCCGGCGGACGTACTCAACCTGACGAACGCAGTCGCCGTTTCTGCCGGTAACACCCACTCGGTCGCGGTGCTCGCAGACGGCACCGCCTGGAGTTGGGGCACGCACTTCCTGGGCAATGGGACGAGTGCGGATAGTGCAACGCCGGTGCAGGTCAACGACCTCGCCGACGTCGTCGCTGCGGAGGCCAACGGCTGGTTGAGCGCCATGGCGCTCTACGCGCATGGGCACGTCTGGACGTGTGGTAGCAACTACCAGGGCATGCTGGGGTATCCAGTACCCAATGGCATTGCGCTGATCCCGGGACAGGTGAACCTGGAATGCGTGGTGGACATCTCCATGGGGCGATATCACGCCGCCGCGGTGGCCAGCGATGGATCGCTGTGGATGTGGGGGACGAATTACAACGGCGAGCTCGGCCAGGGAACCACTGGCGGCGCCTCAGAGACGCCACTGCGCGTGACCGACTTGACAGACGTGGTCGACGTGGACTGCGGTTATGCCCACACACTGGCTCTGCGCGCCGATGGCACGCTGTGGGCCTGTGGCTGGAATCAGTATGGCCAGCTCGGCGACGGCACGTTTACGAGCCGCAACCGCTTTGTACAGGTGACCGGTCTCGCCAACGTTACCAGCATGGCGGGAGGCGACTACCACAGCGTGGCGCGACTCTCGAATGGACAAGCTTGGGCCTGGGGAAGCAACGGCAGTTACGAACTTGGAACTGGCGGCCCGCAGACGAACAATCCGACGCCGGCCGCCGTGATCAACGTCGGGCGCGTTCGGGCCGTCGATGCGGGGAATTACCTCAGCGTATTCACTGCGGAAAACGGAACCATCTGGACCTGCGGCTCGAACGGTAACGGTCAGCTTGGCCGACCATTCGACGGAACCGCGGCCGGCTATCTGCCGGCGCCGGTCAATACGAGCGTCGGCGCCGGGGTCATGATCAGCGCCGGCACGAGCTTCGTCATGACCATCGCGCCGGGTGCGCGAATCACGGCGCCGCTGGAAGATCAGCTGGTCCCCGGATGTGCCGCCATCCGACTGACGGTGCCGACTGTCGGTGAGCCGCCGCTGAATTATCAATGGGGACGAATCGTCGCCGGACTGTTCGTGCCGCTCAACGAATCGGGGGGCCGCTACACCGGTACGACAACGCCGACGTTGACGGTTACGAATACCGAGTGGATCGACTCGGGCATCTACCAGGTACAGGTGCAGAACGCGACCAACAACGTATTCAGCAATCAGATCACGTTCTCTACGCCCCCACCGGTCAACGCATTCGACACGCCGCAGGACGCCGACTGGTTCGGCAACGAAGGCGGCAACTGGGCGATTACTGATGGCGCCTACGCGGCGGGCGCGCCGACGATCTACCAGCCCACGGCGTACAGCTCGTTCGACCTGCCGCAGAGCGATTTCCTGGCTGAGCTCGACGTCGTGAACGCATCGCACGTGAACTTCGACACCAATGGTGGAATCTGGCTGCGGTCCAATAGCACGGCGCTTCCCTACCCGCGCGGCGTCGTGCTTGCCTTCGGCGAGGCCTACCCGTGGGGCGGCGGCGACGTCTACTGGCATCGCAATTACGGGAGCGGCTACGCGAGTGCAGAAAACGTCGCGCATAACGTGTACACGGCGGGCCAGACGCTGCATCTGCGGATCGAGGTGCGCGGCAACACGTACACCTGCTGGGCCAACGATTCACAAACGCCTACGACCACGTTTGCCACGCCGGACTTCCCGGCCGGGCGGATCGCGCTGATGGACGGCGTCGCCGCCGGGACGGCGTTCGACAACGTGTTCATCCAGACACTGACGAATTGCGATCCGGGCTCGGGCAATGAGCCGGTGCGCATTATCCAGCGCCCGCAGTCTCAGACCGTCGCGCCGGGCACGTTGGTGACGCTCAGCGTCGCCGCGACGGGCACCGGGCCGCTCGAATACCAGTGGATGCACGAGGGCTTGTGCATCGAGGGCGCGACTGCGCCGACGTATTCGTTCACGGCCGCAGCCGGTGCGGGCGGACGCTTCGAATGCACCGTCACCAACGCCTGTGGCTCGGTCGGCAGCTTCCCCGCGGTCGTCACCGTCGAAGTGAGCGGCCCGCCGGGAGACATTGACGGCGACGGGCACGTGTCGATCGCCGACCTCACGCTCCTGCTCTCCAGCTTTGGCATGTGCGAAGGAGGCGCGGGGTACAACGCCGGCGCTGACCTCGACGGGGACGACTGCGTGGGTCTGACGGACTTGGCGATCCTGCTGGCCAACTTCGGAGCGTAGCGACGCACGATCGTGCATTGATGTTCGGGTTCACCGGCGAAGCGGCGGCCCCGGCGGACCAAAACGGGTGATACGCCGCGTCAACAACGGCACATATTTGGAGTGATCCATGACTTACGCTTGTATCCGCACCGTCATCCTGTCCCTCGTCACGGCGCAATTCACGCTTGTCGCATACGGGGACATCTATTACTACGCGGTGGCCAAGTCGATCGGCTACACGCAGACGTCAAACCTGCCGCCGGCTGGCCCGGACGCATGGCTCTTCACCGCCTCGCTCGACTACACTCTCGCGGACGAAGTCTTGTCGGCGACGATCACGTTCGACGTCCCGCCACCGGTTACGGTGGACATGTATCGGGCCGGGGAGACTGCGCAGCGCTACTACTCAGTCTTCTTCTTCAGCGAGCCGGAGCTGGACGCGGCCTATCCATCGGCCACGTACACCTTTACGGCCGATCGCGGGGCCGGTCCCGAAACGGCCGACGCGTTCCTCCCGCCTGCACTCTATCCGCCGGAAATCCCCTACTTCACGGTCGATACCTACGAACGGCTGCAAGGCATGGACCCGGCGGAACTCTTCGAGGGCGCCGTGAACGTGTTTCTCCCGACGGCCGGGACAACCTACGGTGCGACCTACGTGACTGTTGCAGAGGACAGCGTCGGCGGGATCCTGACCGTGGCGCTGGCGCCGTCGGACTCTGCGTTCCAGATACCGGCCGGCCTGCTGCTGCCCGATACGAACTACAGCATCGGCGTACAACACCTGAACGGCGTCGAGACGGTCGCCGCTGGTTTTGACGACGCCTCGTCGTTCGCCGAGTTTTCGCGCGGCACGATCCTCTACTTCCGGACGAGGTCCGATGCGCCGCCCTGCGCCGGCGACGTGGACGGCGACTTGGACGTTGATCTGACCGACCTCGCAATCCTGCTGGCGCACTTCGGCACGCCAGCCGGCGCGACGACGGCCGACGGCGATTTGGACGCCGATGGAGACGTTGACTTGACCGATCTGGCCCTACTGCTGGCGAACTTCGGTACGACTTGTTAGCAAGCTCTGCAAGCCAGGACGCAGCGGGGCTCACCGGCCGGTCAGTCGTCGTCATCATGATGCCGGTCACGGGGCGCGCCGCCGCGCTCCCCACTGCCGTCATGCTCCACCTCGCCGATCGTCAGCGAGGTGCGGAAACTCGGCAGCTTGGTTGTCTCTGTCGTCGGGTCAAAGTTCCGGACCAGTCCGAAGGACCCTGCGTCAGCCAGGCGCAGAAACACGACCGCAATTGCGGGATGCGGCGACCGAATGCTCTCGGCTGGATCGGCGTCCTTCCTGCCGTGCGTCCGCTGCCCTTGCTGCCGTCACGACCGCGGAGCGCATCCTCACGAAGTACGTCGCCGACGAGGCGCTACGGCGGCAGGGCGTGATCGACCCGCGAGCGCCCCGGTCTGGCCGGGTTGGTGGCGCCATCAGACCGCAGAGATGATCCGTGCCGACCTAGGCCGCGCACGGGCGCGCTGGATTCGAGAAACTCCGGACCGCAAGGAGCGGCGGAAGCGTCGCGCGTCGGAGTTCCTGGCGATTGAGGACGCGTCGGGCCACGTCGCCGAATTTCACTCGCTGCGTGTCTCCTTCATCACGTTGCTGGTGAAAGGCGGCGTCTCGGTGAAGATCGCCCAGGAGTTCGCCCGCCATTCGACGCCGCCGTTGACGCCTGGCGTGTACACGAAACTCGGCGTCCACAATCTGACCGGGGCGCTCGGTGCGCTGCCCAATCTCGCGCCGACGCCGGCCGCCGAACTGCAACGCGTCGCGATGCAGGCGCGCCGCCGAATCTCGACGCGGGAAGCGCGCTGCAAAAGTGCAGGCAATCGGAGCGCGAAACGCCGCCGGCGAGGGCAACCGGCCGCGTCGCTGCCAGCGCCGCGGCCACATCTAGCGCGGCGCGCAAGTCCTTGAGTCACGCGGAGAAAGGCGTCGCCGCGCGAGCCAGTGCGGCGTCAGGTGAGAAAGCCACCGGCGGGACTCGAACCCGCAACCTGCGGTGTACAAAGGCGAGAGCACCGCACGGAAGGCATGCAATCGCAAGAGCTTACGAGCGCGTCCGCGAACGCTTGTACCAACGCTTGTACCAATTCCGCCGAAAGGGAGCACGCCGCCGGGTCGGATGCTGGCGGTGCGGGGACCGGGGCGGCATTGCTGGCCGACGTTCTGCGCATGCTCGACCGCTTGCCGTTGACCGACGCCGAGCGGGCCGAAACCGTCCGCCGACTTCTGGCGAACCGCGTCGCCAACCCAGAGGGCTGAGAACCGGCGTATGAGCGGTTTCAAGACGCGACTCGGCTGGCGACGACGTGCGGACCATCCCGACGCCGGCGGACGCCGCAGACGGGCCGGGAATGCGAATGCGGCGGGCGCTGGCGGTGCGATTGAGAAGCGGAGGGCGGGGCGGCGGCGCACACGAACGCAGCGGCGCGGTCGAGCGCGCGGCGCGGCCGGCGGCGATCAAGGGTCGCGCGGATGCCGCGGGGCGGTGAAGCGCGCCGCCGGGTTTTTTCCCCCGTCCCCCCGCCCCTTCGCGCCTTTGGGACTCCCACTTATCTCCGTCGCCCGGTCGAAGGCTGCAATCGCTCAGACGCCAAGCGACGGGTATCGCAGCCGTTCCATTCCAGACCGTTTCTGGCTAAACTGGGCGCAAGTAGACACATCTGGGAGGATACCCATGTCGTCGCGCTCCCGGGCTCTCGTCGCCGGCGTTCTCGTTTCCGCGCTTGCCGTGCCGGCCTGGGGACAGGCGCAGTTCTCTTGGATTCCCCTGCCGGACGGTGCGACTGGGGTATACGCCCTCGCCGTGTGCGCATTTCGGTGGCGCGCGGCTACCGGATTCGAGTTTCTGGGCGACGGAACCTCCGCGGAGGATCTCTCCGCGGACGGCACCGTAGTCGTCGGGACGCGCGCACTCTCCGGAGGCGGTGGGGAGGCTATCCGCTGGACAGCGTCCGACGTCGAGGGGTTTGGCTCCGCCTCAAGTGCGGATTGCGTCACCGCTGACGGCGCGACTGCGTTTGGCAGAGTTCCGGGAATTGCCGGCCTACTCTGTTGGCGGGGTGGACAAGACTCCGAGTTGATTGGAATACCGGAGATGGACGCGGGCTCTCTCGGTGCGTGCAATCAGGACGGCACGTGGTTTGCTATTACCTCGTGGGACGGTCAGGCTCACGTTGCGGCGCGTTGGTCCGCTTCGACTGGTTTTCAGTCGATTGGCGAATTGCCCGGAGGCGAAACCTACTCGATGCCGTACGCGATTTCCGATGACGGCAACGTGATTGTCGGCGTGAGCTGGTCGGGGACAGCATTCGAGGAGGCGTTCCGCTGGACGCCGGAAACCGGCATCGTCGGACTTGGCTCAACGCTCGGCGGGACTGAGAGCAAAGCGCTCGGTACAGCAATGTTGCTCCAGGACTACGCGCTCGACTTGAGCGACGCCGTACTTTGGGAAGTCCGCGCGATTTCGCGTGACGGACGAAATATCGCCGGTGTTGGGCGAGAGCGTTGGAGCGGCCCCGTGAAAATGTGGCTTGTCCACATGGAACCTTGCTGCACCCCGGCGGATTTGAACTGTGACCTGCGCGTCGATATCAGCGATTTGGCCCTTCTGCTTTCGCACTTCGGGAGCTGCGCCGCCGACGCAGGTTTCTGGCCGCGGGCAGATATCGACCGGAGGGGCTGCGTGGACCTGCCGGATCTCGCCGCGCTCCTGAGTAGTTTTGGCAGCGATTGTCGATAGCGCGCCGCGCATCGTGCATATAGCGGCCTGGGAGAATTCGATGACAACGAGAATGCGGGCAGTGTGCTTCGGCCTTGCGACGAGTTGGCTTGCTTGCGCGAATTCCGCGCAGGCACAGAACGGCTCGATTGTGGCGTGGGGAGAGAATTCGGAGGGCCAATGCAGCGTCCCTGCGCCGAACAGGGGTTTCGTGGCGATTGGCGGAGGCGGCTACCACAGCCTTGGCCTGAAGGGCGACGGTTCAATCGTGGCCTGGGGACGGAACAACTCCCAACAATGCGATGTTCCCGCGCCGAACACGGGGTTCGTGGCCGTCGCGGGCGGCGCAATTCACAGCCTAGGCGCGAAGGATCCATGCTCGGACGTCGGCGACATCAACCATGACGGTACCGCAGACCTCGCCGATCTGGCGCTGTTACTATCGCATTTCGGCGAATGCTCGTCCGATCCGGGTTTCTACGCTCCGGCTGACTTGGACGGACGCGGCTGCGTCGATTTGCCCGACTTGGCAAGTCTGCTGGCGCTTTTCGGCACGATATGCCCGTGAATCCCTGATAGTGGCGCACGGGGCACACATCAGGCACGCGGGTTGCACGCAGGCGATTTGATATCATCAGGTGCGTTTGTGCTGAAAACACCCGACACGCGGAGGTTCACGATGCCCGGACGACCGAAAACCCGCGCTCGAAAACTCACGGCGATGGAAAAGGCCGCGAACGACATTTCTGAGGCCGTTTGCGGATCGATCCCCGACGACTGGGAATCCGCCTGGTGCGAAGGCCGATTCGCGACGAGCACTGACGAAGAGCGATATTGGCGAAAAGCGTGCGACGCCAGTGACGGACTGCGCGACGCGCTCAGACAATTAGCCGAGGCGGCCCGACAGAGGGCCGGTTTCGCCGTCGAGCTGCTGTTCAACTTCGATGACGAGGAGGAAATGGAAAAAATCCGCAACCTCCACCTCGAACGGCTGCCGAAAGAGCTGTGGAAGTTGGCGCTCTCGTAATGAAAACGCCTGTCGGCATAGGGATGGCCGGGCGTCAGGAGCGTTGATTTCTCGAAAAGGTGCCTCGCGCGTGCGCGCGCGAGGATAATATTCGCGAATCGGGTAGGTGGTGACGATTGCAAGCGCGCCGCCGAACGCGGTCCGACATCGCGGTACTGCACAATCCACCGCGATGCCGGGCTGCGGCCCGGAGAGGATTGTGCCATGCCGTTTGATCCAGAGGTTGCCGACGCTCTGGTTTTGCTTGCTTCCCAACCGTCGTGGCGGCTCGACAAGCTGCCCGAGGGGATAGACCTGAACATGCTGCGTGAGCTGGACGCAGCCAAGTGGATCGAGATTCGGCTTTGGACGCTACGCGAAAAACGGCCGACGCCTTTTGTGGACCCTTCGAGCAACCCCGACGATTGGGAGCCGCAACCTCACACCGGGTGGTTCTCGCCGACGCGCCATCCCGGAGCCGCTGACTTGGACAAAGATCAATGGGAGACGATTCACGGGCGGCAATACAAGCCCGGAGCCGCGCCAGAACTACAGCTCACGAACAGCGGGCACGTTGCAGTCGCTCAAACGCAAAGGGAACGCCGACGCGATGGAGACATCCCGCCGAGACAATCGCCCATGCAAGCCGCATCCCAAGGCGACACTCCCGACGAACACGGCTACGTCGAACGGCCGGCGGACCCGACGGCGTACGTGCCCGCGGCTGACATTCTGGCGAAACACACGCCGGCCGACCTGCCAGTGTCGATGAAGGAACTCGGGACGATTATCGAGAATTTCCACACGAATCGCGTTCGCTGGACGCGCCCGCTTGGCAAGAACGGCCAGCCGGTGCCGAACCGCCGAAACGTCCATCTTGGCGATTGGAGCGCGTACTTGAAGCGGCGCGCGGACCCCGAATCAGACGGGTTTCCGCGGCTATCGGAAACCGAGTTTGAGCGGCGCAAGGCGGCGGTTCGCGACGCCAGACACGCCGGAAAGTGACATTTCCCACTTGCCGCGCACTTCCGAAAGTGAAGAGTTTTTGTCCATTCTGGACTCGCTAGGCCGGAAAGTAGCATTCGGCTACTTTCCTGCCACTCACCGAAACGCCAATTCCTGTTGACTCGGTGCCAACGTTGGGCGGCATGGGGCCGCTCGCATTGGAGTACCGAGCGTGAATACCACTCTCGCAAACGCAACCGACGGGCGCGCCGTCGGGCCGGAGCCGCGGTCGGCCGTAATCGCGGAATTGCTGGGTATCCGGGACGTGTGCGCGCTGCTCGGCGCGTGCTCGGCCCGATCGGTCTACCGGCTGTGTGACGGCGGCAAGATGCCTTTCGGGCTCAAGCTCAATGGTATGCGCCGCTGGCGACGCGCCGAACTAATCGCGTGGCTTGACGCCGGCTGTCCGCCGGTGCGCACGGCGAAGGGGGCGAGCCGATGACGACCGGCACGACTACGCACGCCGTCGCGGAAGGCGAGCGCCGCAAGCTGTCCGCTCACGCGCTGCTTGCTGCGCGGCGGGAACTGTACGTGCTTCGCGGCCGGCGGGCGCTGCTGGCGGCGCTGCTCGACCGCGGCGAAGCGACCGCCGATGACGTGCGCCGTGCTGTCGCGCTTCCGGCCGGAATCGACCCCGTGTGTCTCGGCGTGGTGCCGGGCGACCTGGCGCGGGCGGGAATTATCGAGCGCGTCGGTTTCGCGACAACGGCGCGCCCCGAAGCGCACGCGCGACCGGTGAGCGTCTGGCGACTTGCTGACCGCTCCGCGGCGCTGGCTTGGCTCGCCGCGCACCCCGACCGCCCGGACGCGCCGCCCGCCGAAACGGATGCCGCGCCGGGCTTGTTTGACTGACGGACACGCGGCCCGCCGGCGTGGCAACGTCGAGCGGGCCGCCCTACAAAGGAAACCTGACAATGCAACATGATAACCCAATGCCGCCGCGCCGGCGGCTCTCGGACATTCTCAACGGCGGGACCGATTCGCTTCGCACGCAATGGAATAGCACCACGGCCGCCGACGATTTCAAACCGCTGCCGACCGGACTGTACGTCGCCCGCGTCGTGAGCGGCGAGCTGTTTACGTCGCGGACCAATCACACGCCGGGATACAAGCTCACGTTTCGGGTGCTCGAAGGCGAACATGCCGGCCGCCAATTCTGGCACGATTGCTGGCTCTCGCCCGCCGCGCTGCCGATGAGCCGGCGTGACCTGGGCAAGCTCGGCGTCACGTCGGTTGACCAGCTCGAAACGCCGCTCCCAACCGGCATCCGCTGCACGGTGAAGCTCGCCTTGCGGCGCGATGACGACGGCACAGAGTACAACCGCGTCCGCTCATTCGACGTGACCGGCATCGACGAAGCCGAGCGCGACCCGTTCGCGCCGACGGACGATCCCATTGCGCCGTCGGCCGCGGCAACCGGTACGCCGGAAGGGGGCGAGTATGCCCCCTTCTGACTGGTGGACTGGCACGACGCCTTCCGCGCCTACTGCGAATGCGACCCGCGCGCCCGCGTCGATGCCGAAGCGTACTTGTCGGCGTTCACGTTCGATGATGACTTCGCCGTTCACTTGCGCGCTACCAGCTCGACCCGCGGCTTTGCGGGCCGTTGCGGCGCGGCGTGGCTGTGGTTCGACATTGACCGTCGGTTGGGGACGAAAAACGGCAAAACCCAAAACGGGTCCGATAATCAGGCGATGGTTTTTTGTTGGCAGCCGTAGGACTGCGGCATGTAAGGTGTTGCTGGAAAACGCATTACGAAACGCCAGCCGCTGCGATTCTGCCGAGGTGCGTAAAATCACGCACCTTACGGTCTTAAGACCGTAAGGTGGGGAAATAATTACCCACAATTTACCCAATGTTTATTCAGCACGTTCTTAAGGGGCGGCATCGACGCCGCGCTCGACTGCGGCTTGTCGCCGTCAGACGTGCGCCGGCAGATTGAATGCGGCATCGCGGATACAGCTCACGGGCTGGAAGCCGATGCCACAAGGGGGGACAGCGCATGAGCGCCGCCCGCTTCCAAGTCGCCGCGGACGTGCTCGACGGCTGGCGCGATTCGGTGCTGTGCGGCACGCCGCCGGTGCTCTATCCGATCGGCGCAGGCGAGCTGGCGCGAATCGAAGTCGGGCCGGGATTGGTGACGCTCATCGGCGGCGCACCGGGCGCGGGTAAGACAGCATTCACGATGCAAGCCGCGGTCGATGCGCTGCGGCTCACGCCGACGCTGCGGGCGCTCGTGTGCAACGTCGAAATGCCGCCGCCCGTGCTGCTCGACCGCCAGCTTGCGCGGCTCTCGGGCGTGGACCTGACGACGATCCGCTATCGCCGGCTCGGGGCGGAGCACGCCAACCGGATCGACGCCGGATTGAACACGCTCGCCGCCGTCGCCGACCGGCTGTGTTTCGTGCGTCCGCCGTTCGACCTGGGCAACGTCGCCGCGGCGGCCGATGACTTCGGCGCGGGGCTGCTGCTGCTGGACTACATTCAGCGCATCGACCCACCGGGCGCGGCCGATGAGGCGCGGCACCGCGTCAACAAGCTCGGCGCGATGCGGATCAGTGAGCTCACGCCATCCGCGGTACAAGCGGCAATCGGCGAGTTCCGGAAGGTGAAGAGCCTCCAGACCTGCCAACACTACCTGCGGGCGATGAAGCAGTTCTCGCGTTGGCTGGAGCGCGACGGCCGTGTCCGCAATGACGCGCTGGCCCACCTGACGGGCTTCAACGCCGCGACGGATCGGCGCTACGAACGCCGTGCCCTGGATGCCGACGAGTTCGGACGGCTGGTACAAACCACTGAGACCGCGCCGCAATGGCGGCAGAGCCTCACCGGCGCGGATCGCGCGATGCTCTACCGCGTCGCCGCGGGTACCGGCTTCCGAGTTGGCGAACTCGCCAGCCTGACGCCGGCGAGTTTCAGCCTCGGCGGGGACGACCCGCCCGCGATCATGCTCGACGCGAAGCGTAGCAAGCGGCGCAAGGCGGACGTCCAGCCGATCCGCTCCGAACTCGCGGCGTCCCTGCGGTCGTGGCTCAAGGGGAAGCCCGCAAGCGCGCCGG
>JACRLV010000041.1:22409-29094 GCA_016235145.1 Planctomycetota bacterium | reverse complement strand
CGTTCAGGTCGGTGCAACCCGAGTCGTTCACGTCAGTCATCGGGTTGTACCGCGCGTCGCCCGCACAGCCGCCGAAACCGCTCAGCAGGGCCGTCAGGTCGTTGAGGTCCACGATCAGATTGTGATCCACGTCGCCGGGGCAGAACGCGATTCGCACGAACGCGTCCGGCGTGCCGAAGCTCGGATTGGAGTTGATGTCCACGCCGCTCGAATCGCGAAGCTGGATGATCGCGTAGATGTTTCGCGTGTCGGTGATGAGCAGATCGAAACCTGCGAATGCCGACAGCGTGTTGTTGCCGCGGCCGATGAACGCGTCGTCATCGAAAAGCCCGTTGCCGTCCAGGTCGACCGGATCGCCTTCACGCGCCAGCACGTGCGTACCGTTCAGCACCATCACGTTGTCCGCGCCCAGATCGGCGCTGGTCGTGTTGCCCGTCATGACCCAGTCGCCGACGCGGTTGGCCGCGATCGACGAAAACACCGCGCCCCACAACTCGCTCGCACCCGTGGTGATCGGATCGCCGGTCTTGGCGACCAACACGCCGCTTCGAACGGCCCAGTCGTTGTCCAGCGGATCGTCGCCGCGCGAGACCCAGGTTCCGTCCGAGGCCATCTTGTTTTCGAAAATGTCCGCCATGACCGGATTGCCGGCGCCCCCGACCGGCGAACCTTCGCGGATCATCACCGTGTCATCGACGACCAGGATCTTGTCGATCGCCGTGTTGGTGTTTTCCGTGTCGCCTTCCGAGTACCAATGCGCCGCGTCCGGCGTGCCGCCCGATTCAGAAAGGTCGAACGTGTCCCAGATCTCGCCGCCGATCACGCTGACCCCCGACTGCCGAAACGCGCTGTTGCCGCGGAACGAGGCCGGATAGCGGGTCGAATGGCAATTGGTGATCGGCGTGTTGACGAACATGACGCGGTCGGCGGTTTCGAGCGCGGTCACCGAACCGATCGAATTGCCGAACAGCTCGTCGCCGGTCGGATTCGCGGGCACATCCTGCAATCCGAGGGCCGGGTCTCCTTGTTTAAGGAGCAGCGTCTGCACCCCGCCGCTGTCGACCGAGATCACCTTTTCATCGTCGCTCGTAACGCCGCCCTTTGCGCGAGCGCTGAACACAAAGCCGCCCAACGTGTCGAAGCTGACCGGGCTGGGCGTGTCGAAGAAATCGTATAATTCCCCGGCCGAGCCGCCGATGAACGGCTGGCCTTCCTGGGCGAACATCGTGCCCGTCGAGCCGCCGCCGAGCACCATCACGGTCTCCAGATCGGCGCCGAGCTGCGTGCGTCCCTTCACCATCCAGCGCCGGCCGTCCGGGCTGACGGAAAAGTCCTCGATCGCCTTCCAGTCCGACGCCGCGGGCAGACCCGAAAGATCGAGCGTCCCCGGGATGTTCGCCGTCGCGTGGCCGGGTTTCTTGGAGAAAATCACTTCGATGCCCGCGGCGGAAGTTGAAGCCGCGGTCAATGTCGACAGCAGGGCCAGGCCGCCGCCGACTGCAAACCGAGATACGCTTGCGCACTTCTTCATGGAAGATCCTCCGGATGAAAGGGAACGACGATTGCGGTCGTTCCTGCCTCGTCTGCCTACAGCAGCCGATCACTCGCCGAACGTGCATTGTACGGCGCGCCGTGCACGGCGAAACCGTCATTTTGCGTGAACACTGCCGATTCCGGCAGACTCGCCGACCTGTGCTGCGAGCGTTTTCAGCGGCATTCCACATGCGTGACTCTGGTTCATACGTCGGACCGCAGTTCTTGCGCATCGCTTGGCGCATCAACACCGAAACCGGCAAATCGAGAGATGGCTCGCCGATAGGGCTGATGTAGTCCGACGAACAGGGACCGGCACATGACGCGCCTGGCCGCGCCGACTCTTCCTACCCCCGCGCACGCCTCCACCGACGAGCATCGGAGATGCTACCTTGCCAATTTGGCGGCCCTATACCGGCGGGATGCGGCGCTCGCGTCGGCGATCGACGCGCTGCCGTTCGTCGGACTGCCCTCGCTCCAGTCGGCTCGCGATGGTCAGCCCACGGTTCAACTCACCGCTGACGATGGTCGCCCGTTCTTTTTGCACAGCCGCTACGCTCCCGCCGACGAAGCCGAACGGTTCGTCGCGGCATTGCCGGAAGTGGAAAACCCGACCTTCGTCGTGCATGGCGTCGGGCTGGGGTATCACCTCGCGGCGATCCGAAAACGGTGGCGCAATCCGCTGATTCTTCTATCTGAACGCGACCTGAGCCAGATCAAACTCGCACTATGCGTGACGGATCTCTCCGGCGTCATCGCTTCGGGCCGGCTGGTCATCCTGACCCAACCGGATCGCGGCACCCTGCACGGCCGCCTCGCCGCGGGAAATGCCGACCTGATGCTCGGCATGCAGTTCGTCGCCCCGCCGTATTCGCTCCGCCGCGACACGGCATTTCACGAGCAGATGCGCGCCGCCCTGTGCGACTGGGTCGCGGCCGCGCGGATGCAGGTCGTCACCCTGCTCAAGACCGCGCAGGTCACGTTTCGCAACGTCTCGTACGCGCTTGTGCACTACCTCGCGGAGCCGGGCGTCGATTCACTCAAGGGCAAGGCAGCCGGCTTTCCGGCGATCATCGTTTCCGCCGGGCCGTCGCTGGCGCGAAACATCCGCCAACTCGCCGCCTTGCGCGAGCGCGCCGTCATCATCGCCGTGCAAACCGTCCTCAAGCCGCTGCTTTCAATGGGAATCGTGCCGGACTTCGTGACGAGCCTGGATTTTCACGACGTCTCGGGCGAGTTCTTCCGCGGCGTTTCCGACATCGGCGATTGCATTCTCGTCGCCGAGCCGAAGGCGACGCCCGCGGTGCTCGACGGTTTCCCCGGCCGGCGGCGCGTGCTGCGGCATCGCTATTTCGACAGCCTCCTGCGCGAGAGCGGCCCGCCGCGCGGCATTCTCAAAGCCGGAACGACCGTCGCGCACCTGGCGTTCTATCTCGCGGAGCACCTCGGCTGCGACCCGATTCTGCTCGTCGGGCAGGATCTCGCGTACACCGACGGGCTGTTCTACCTGCCGGGCAGCCCGATCGAGCAGATCTGGTCGCCGGAGCTGGGCCGCTTTGCAACGATGGAGATGAAGCAGTGGGAGCGCATCGTGCGCAACCGCGGGATCCTCCGCCTGGCCAAAAGCGCCGCAGGCCGCCCGCTACTCAGCGATGATCTGCTCTTCACCTACATGGAGCAGTTCCAGCGGGACTTCCTCGAAAGTCGCAGCACGATCATCCAGTGCAGCGAGGGCGGCGCCGCGCTCGAAGGTGCGGATTCGATGCCGCTGGCGGAAGCCGCCGCCCGCCATTGCACGCGGCCGCTCAAGCGGGAATGGCTCGCCGATTCCGCCGCGGTTCAAGCTTCGCCGCATCTGCTCGCCGCGCCCGCCGTTCTCGACGCTCGACTCGACGAGATTCGCCGCGTGCGCCAAATCGCATCGGAGACGCACGAGCTGCTCGCCCGCCTCGAAGGTCTGGTTGAGAAACCGATCGAGTTCAACCGCCTGATCGCGCGCATCGACGAGCTGCGCACGCTCATTACCAGCTATCCCCAGACCTACAACCTCGTCATCGAGGTATCCGCCACGGCCGAGCTGCGCCGCCACATAGCGGATCGCCAGATCGCCGACGACGACGATGACGCCGCCGGAGGCGCCAAGCGACGCCTCCGCCGAGACCGCGAATTCGTCGCCGCGTTCCTTTCCGGCTGCGAGTTCCTCGAAAAGACCGTCGCCGAAGCGGCAGCCCGGCTGCGGGAGCGCCGCCAATGAAGATCATCGCGGCGATCTTCGCGGATTTCGCCGAATCGTTCCTGGGCGGCCCGGCGGCGCTCGAACGCAGGCTCGGTCCGCGGACCGTCATCGAGCACACGCTGCGGCGGCTGCTGCACGTCGAAGAGGCGGACGGGCGTTGCCTGCTCGTGCGGCCGCGCGATCGCGAAGCGGCGCAAAGGGCAGTGCAGGCTGCCGGGGCGGCGGATCGCGTCGACGTGCTGCCGCTGGACGATGGAGTGCGCGTGCGGCGCGGCCTGATTCGCTCGGCAAGGAAGTGGGGTCTTGAAAGCTGGCGCGGCACACCCTTGGGCACGACCTGGTTCGACGAGTTTGTCGAGCCGATGGCGGTCGGCCGCGTGCTCGATCACTACCAGGCCGACGGCGTTCTCTGTTTCGATGGCTCGCAAGCGGTGCTCGATCCCGTGCTCGCAAGCGGCATGACCCGCCACGCCCGCGAAAACGCCGCGGAGGCGGATTTTGTCTTCTCCCAGGCGCCGCCCGGCCTCACCGGCTTATATCTCGGCCGACAGGTGACGCGCGATCTGCTCGAAAACAACTGGCCGTTCGGGCTCCTCCTGGCCTATCGACCCGAAATGCCGCGCGGCGACTTGATCACGCGGCTGATGTGCTATCCGCTCGCGGCCGAAATCGCCCAGAGCGCCGAACGCTGGCTGCCGGACACGAATCGTACATGGAGTCTCATCGAAGCCGCGATGCGCGAACTCGGCGAACAAGCAACGGCGGCGGCACTGTGTGCATGGTCGGCCAAACGCCGCGGCATCGCTGCTTTTCCCGACGAAATCGAGTGGGAGCTGACCACACGCGACCCGCTGCCCGAAACAACGCTTCGCCCCAGGGGCAGCCGCGTGCCGCCGCGCGAACTGACCGACCTCGACGCCCTGAGCCGCATCGCCGCCGAGCTGGTCCAGGACGACGCCGCGGCGGTCGTGCTCGGCGGGCACGGCGATCCGCTGCTTCATCCGCGTTTCGCGGAGATTTGCGCGCGCATCCGCGCCGCCGGCGTTCATACGCTCGGCGTCGTTTCGCCGCTGGTAGAATTGCCGGACGCCGCGGTCAAAGCTCTTTTCGAACATCACGTCGATCTGCTCGAGGTCACGGTCGACGCCCACACGCGCGAGACGTATCAGTTCGTACACGGCGTGGACGCGTTTGAGAGGGTTACAGCGAACCTGGAGCGGCTCGACGAGCAACGCCGCCGCCGCTCCTGCCCGCAGCCGATCCTCGCTCCGAGCATGACGCGCTGCGCCGCAACCGCGACGGAGATCGATTCGTTCTACGACGCCGCGATTCGTCGCCACGGCACGGCCCTGCTGCGCGGCTACAACGATTTCGCCGGCGTCTTGCCTCCCGACACCCTGATCCGCTGCGAACCGCTGGTCCGCGGCCCCTGCCGGCGGCTGACGCGCCGGCTGATGCTGCTGGCAGACGGCACGGCGACGGCGTGCTCGCAGGACATTCGCGGCGCGCACCCGATCGGCCGCTGGGATCGTCAGTCGCTCAGCGAAATCTGGCACGGTGAGCCGTTGCGATCGCTTCGTGAAGCACACATCTCAGGCCGCTGGTCCGCTATGCCGATCTGCGTGAAATGCACGGAATGGCCGCGTCCCTAGAAATAAGGACGGAGCAGAGAAAATACGGAATCGAATGGGAGCTGGACTGGAGGGGACAGCAGATTCCCGGGACTTTTCGACCGGACGACTCTTACAACCGCGGTCGAGACAGGATTCCCGACCGGTTGATCTTCCAATTTCGCCCGTTGCCGCGCGGAAGGGGTTATGCGGAGGAGCCGCGCGTGACGCCGTTGGAACTGGTGCGATAGGCACGCTGAGCGGCGGATCGTCAGCGGGTTCCGAAAAGCGAGCACGGCGCACCTGCGGGAAACCGCAGCGCGCCGGGTTAAGTGTGTTTTGGAATTCGGAATCGCCCCTCGCGCGGTCTCAGAGATTCTCGCGAACGTAGTCCTCGAGCTTCTTCTTGGCTTCCTTCTCGATCTGGCGCACGCGTTCGCGGGTCAGTTCCACCGCTTCGCCGATTTCCTTGAGCGACATACGGCGGCCGTTCTTCTGCGTGATGCCGTAGCGCATCTTGAGCACCTTCGCCTCGCGCTCGGTGATCCGCGAGAGCATCGCGCTGACGAAATCCGCCTCGGATTTCGTGAAGATGTCCTCGTCGGGCGAGGGCGTGCGCGTGTCCGGCAGCGTCGAGGTCCAGGATTGCCCTTCTTCGTTGTTGGTCTCTTCCTTGGGGCAGGTGCAGGCCCGGATCGCCTGCGAAATCGCCTGAACCTTGCGCGGCGAGATGTTCATGTGCTGGGCGAGCTCGGTCATGTTCGCCGGCCGGCCCAACCGGTCCTCCAGATCGCGCATCGCCAGCTTCATGTGGCCGATCTGCTCCATGAGGTAGCTGGGGATGTGGATCATCTGGCTGGCGTTCTGAATCGCGCGACGAATCGCCTGGTCGATCCAGTAGGTGGCGTAGGTGCTGAAACGCGAGCCGACCTCCGGGTCGAAGCGGTCGACCGCGTTCATCAGCCCGACGTTGCCCTCGTTAACGAGGTCTTCCATCGGCAGGCCGCGATTGCGGAAATGCTTGGCGACGCTGATGACCAGCCGCAGGTTGGCCTGGACCATTCGGTCGCGGGCGATCGCCGCGTCGCGGTGAATCTGCTCGTGCTGGCGCAGATTGAGCTCGCCCCGCGCCAAGCGCTCTTCGGCGCAAGCCGCGGCCTGGATCTTCTCGCCCAGCTTCTGCTCTTCCTCGGCAGTCAGCAAAGGATAGTGCTTGATCTGCTTGAGGTAGTCGCCGAGAGCCGAATCCAGCTTGGTGGCCATTCCGTAATCCTTCACATCTTGGCGCGGCCGCCGACCGACAGCG
>JACRLV010000041.1:16685-22388 GCA_016235145.1 Planctomycetota bacterium | reverse complement strand
CGATCTGGGGATCGTATCGGTTCCCGAGGGCTCTCCCCTCACTCCGCCACGCCAATATAACCCACTCACCGATGCCGGACCAGAAGCGTTATCAGTTGCCGCCCACAGGCGGTCCGCGGGCCGGCGACGGTCCGGAATTCACAGAGATTAATATGCCGCCGGCACGAATCAGGTTCCGCATTTTCCGGCGATTTCCAGCAAAGTCCGCACAACGCGGCAAGGCAGACCGACGACGTTGTCAAAATCACCTTCGATTCTCTCCACCAAACGGTCGCCAACGTCCTGAATTCCGTACGCGCCGGCCTTGCCTTCCCAATCGCCGCTGTCCAGGTACGCCTGGCGCGCCGCGCGGTCATTGCGCATCCAAACCCGTGTGATCGCGCGGGCGAAGAGCCGTCGCGGCCAGGGTTGGAGCGATTCATCGCATACCACTGCGTTTCGCAGCGGGCACAGCAGACACACGCCGGTAACGACGTCGCCGGGCGCGCCGGCCTGCAATTCCAGCATCCGCGCCGCGTCCGCACGGTTGCGCGGCTTGCCGAGCAGCTCGCCGGCGCAAGCCACGACGGTGTCGCCGCCGAGCACGCGCCATTCCGGCCGCGCGTCCGCGACGCTGCGCGCCTTGAAGTACGCCAGCGCCTCGGCCCAGTCGGCGGGTTCCAGGCACGCGGGGCAGCGGATCGGCTCTGCAACCGTCGGACCGACGACATCGAACGAGAGCCCCATGCCGGCGAGAAGCTCCCGGCGGCGCGGACTGGTCGATGCGAGAACCAGCGGCGAGGTGGCCACGGCGAAAACGACTCCTGAGTTTGACCTGGAACTCCAGACACATTACACCCCTCGACCATGGCAGCCGTCAAACGAAGTGTCCGCCAGAGCAATCCGGCGCAACGCGATGCTCCGGGAAAACCCGCACTTGGCTCGCATCTTTCTGTCGCGGGGGGCGTTTGGAAGGCCCTGATGGAGGCGGAGCGGCTGGGTTGCGATTCGGTGCAGATCTTCGTCAAAAACCAGCGACGGTGGCAAAGTCCGCCGATCAGCGACCTGGATGTGGCTGCGTTCCGGAGACTGCTGGCCCAGCGTCCGATTCCGACCGTCACCCACGCAAGTTACCTCATCAATCTCGCCGCCGCGGACGAGGCGCTCTATCGCAAGAGTGCCGAGGCGTTTGCGGACGAGCTGCTGCGCTGCGACCAGCTTGGCGTCCGCTATCTGGTGGTTCATCCCGGTGCGGCCGGGGAGCAGCCGCGCGCCGCCGCGCTGAAGCGCATCGCCGCTGCGCTCGATGGAATACTGCGCGAACACGCTTGCGTTTCGACCATGCCGCTGCTGGAAACGACGGCGGGTCAGGGCACGACGCTCGGGCGGAGCTTTGAGGAACTCGCGGGCGTGCTTTCAGAGATGGAGCACGGGAAGCGCGTCGGCGTTTGTGCCGACACGTGCCACCTGTTCGCGGCCGGCTATGACTTTCGCGAAAAAGCCCAATATGAAGCGATGCTGAACGAAGCGGATCGGCTGCTCGGGGCGGGGCGGATTCGCTGCTGGCATCTGAACGACAGCGTCGGCGGCTGCGGCTCGCGCCGCGATCGGCACGAGCACATCGGGCAAGGGCAGATCGGCAGATCGGGATTTGCGAACGTGGTGCGCGATCCGCGCTGGAGCGGCGTGCCGATGATTCTGGAGACTGAGAAGGGGACGGACGAGCGCGGCCGGAAGTGGGACAGCGTCAACCTGGCGGTGCTGCGGCGGTTGATGCAGCGGGGTGTGAGGCAGTGAGCGGAGGCGACGCGAGAGGGCTCGGCGTCATGACGTCGCGAGGGAGGGAATGGATCGGAGGGTTGGACAGCTCAAGGCCGGTGCGGCGGCGCGAGCGTGGGCCGCTTCGCGCATCAGACTCATGCGGAGCATCAGGCCGATGGCGCACCACATCCCGACGGCGCCTTCACGAGGATAGAACGTCTGGCTGCCCATCGCGGCGATCAGCAGTGCCGATACGAGCGCGAAGCCGACGCCGCCGATCGCCGCGTAATAGCGGCTTTCGCGGTCGAGCAGCAGGCTGACCGTCCGTTTCATCACGACCAGGTAGAACGGAACGATCATCAGGAAGCCGACGACGCCGTTGTCCAGCAGACATTCAAGATAGGCGTTGTGCGGGTGCGGGAATTCCTCCTGAAGCTCCTGCATGAGACGGCCCGAGATGCCGGTTCGCTCCATGGCGAGGCGTCCGTAGCCCACCGCCGGCGATTCATAGATCTTGTCGATCACGTACGGCCAGGCGAGCGTGCGGCCGGAGGTGACTTCGTAATCGTCCGTATATGACTTCCCCGTGGCGTCCGTCGCGCCGAAGCCGCGCAACATTCGCTCGGAAACGCCGGGCAGGAACGTCACGACGCCGATCGCCACGACCGGCAGAAGCAGCAGCAATTTGCGCCAGCGGAGCGCACCAAGGGCGAGGCCGACCAGCCCCCAGGTGACGTAGCCCATTCGACCGCCGGTGAGGGCCTGGCCGTAGGCGATGGTCAGGCCGGCGATCACCGCCGCGGCTTGCTGCCATCGGCGGCGCAAGAGCGGGACCACGGCGAGCGTCGCCCACGACGCGCCGGCGAGCATCATCGACATGTTGACGGGGTGATAACCGACTTCGTTCAGGATGATCTTGAGCGCCCGGTGGTTCAGCGTGCCGCCGGTCAGCGCGCTGCTCGTGGGCATCCAGCGGATCACCTGAAGCGCGAGCAGGAAATACACGGCGAGCATGCTGGCCAGCGCTGCGTGAAATCGCCCGCGCGTGCGGCAGCCGTCGAACAGCAGCAGGCCCGGGATGACCCACTTATAGCAATTGATGAAGTACTCGCTGACCAGGTAGCCGGTGGTCACACCGACGACGTTTTCCCGGTCCATGGCCAGCCGCGCGAAGCTGACGAAAACGGCGATGGCGTAGGTCGTCAGCAGCAGCGCGACGGATCGCGGCAGATCCCAGGCGAGTCCTTCGCGGCGCCGCTGCACCCACCACGCGATCACGATGCAGAGCAACAGCCCGTTCCAGGGGTTCAGCCCCTGGATGTCGCCGATGCTGGTCGGAAAGTCCGGATGCTGAACGACCGCCATCAGCACGATCAGACCGCACAACGACGCGAACCAGTTGCGGAACGCGTACAGCGACAGGAAGCCCGTGATGGCCAGCAGCGCGTAGACGCGCATCGCTCAGGCTCCTTCGCCGCCGCGCCGTGCGGGAGTGCGTTGGTCGACGTAGATCGCTTTGCCGCGGGGCGAAAGCGGGATCGAATCCACGAGTTCCGTTTCAAAGATCAGCCGGCCGGCGAGCTTGCGTTCGAGGTTTCGCTCGATGCGCTGGCGGTCCGCCGTGCTGAATCCTTCCGCCGCGACGATCTTGAGCGTGGCCCGGCCGGCGGCTTCCTGCACAAACTGAAACTGCCGCACCCGGTCGAAGGTGTCGTCGTGCATGTTCAGCGCGGTCCAGGAGATTTCGCTGCCGTCGCCGGCGAGCAGATGCTCCTGCGTGCGGTGCCCCTCGATGTCGTCGAGCAGCAAGTGCGCCCGGCCGCACTTGTCGCAGCGCGCTCCGACATAGGTCGCGAAATCGCCCGTCCGATAGCGGATGAACGGCGTCACGGAGTTGATGAAGCCCGTGCCGACGATTTCGCCGCGCTGGCCCGGCGTCGTGACCGGCCGGCCGTCGGCGTCGAGCAACTCGCAGTAGCCGTACGTCGGCCAGACGTGGTAATGATCCGAATGCTCGCACGCGGCGGCGAGCACGAGTTTCTCCGTGTGGCCGTAGCAGGCGAAAAGCCGCCGGCCGAACACCTGCTCGATGAGCGCGCGTTGCTCGGGATAGACGATCTCCGATTCGGCCACGAGCCCGCGGATGCAGTCCGGCGCGGCTTGCCCGGATCGTTTCAAGTATCGCGCCAAGGCGGCGGCGGACGACGGGTAGACGTGCAGGAAGCATGGGCCGATGTCGCGAATGCGGTCGAGGTATGCGGCGAGGTCGGCGTCGGTTGTGTGGAAATTGCTGAAGTAGTGATGCCGCAGCAGCGGATCCCGCTCGTGTCGAATGCCCAGAGCGTCAGGCTCGACGATTCGGCCGCGCAGAACGGCCATCGGCATTCCGACGCGAAATCCGGTTCGCCTCCAGCTCATCGTCAGGTAGGCGTATTCGGTCGCCGAGCGGCCGGCGTTGATGTAGAAGCGCAGCGGTTGTCCGCCGGTTCCGCCGGTCGTCGTGTAGTCGATTCCGCGTGCGTGAACATCGCGAGTCAGCATCGCGTCGAGGTTTTCGTTCACGGTGCGCTTGTCGATGGTCGGCACGCGTTGCAGGTCTTCGGGTGCGCGGATCGAGTCCGGGGAAAAGCCGGCCTGTGCGAACCGCTCGCGATAGAAAGCGGAATTATCGCGGGCCAGGCGACAAATTCGGCGCAGCTCTTCGATCTGGTGAGAGCGAATCTGCTCGTCGCTCCACCATTGCGAGCGTTTCAGCCACTCCCGTTGGCTGCGGAACCGCTTTCCGAGGATCAGCGGCAGCGGCACGGCGCCCAGGACGGCGCCCAGGCCGCGCTTCATGCCTCGCGGCAGCTTCTCCCACAGATTCTTACGCGACAGCGCCAGTTTCATCGCGCGAAGGACTCCACTCCAGGTGCCCCACCCAGCCGAAATGCGGCTCGAAGCCGAGCCCCTGCGCCGCGATCTGATCGACCGGGCCGCAATACGCCGGGTCGTTCGAGACGATCTCGACGCCCTCACCGCCGCAGGGAGCGAGCGGACGCACGTGCTTCTCCAACCCGCGGCGCAGCATGCTCATCTTCCGCCATTCAAAGCCCATCACCCGCGCTGCCGCGACGTCGACGAGCGCCGGGTTTCGCCCTGCCAGGATCAGCCCCGCGGGCTTGGCGAGCGGATCGAGCGGGCCGTTGCCTTCGCCGCCGATGATTCCATCGACCACGCTGAAGAACCGCCGCACTGGTTTGTCGTGCAGCAATCCTTGCGCGTCCGAATAGTGCAGGGCGCGGTTGAGATCGATCACCATCCGCCAGGTCGTGTCGTTACCGTACCAGTTTCCCGAGCGGATCCTGCGCTTGTTCGTGTCGCCGAAGATCGCCTTGCCGGCGGCCTTGATCGGGCCGGCGATCAGCGGACGCAGCGGCCCCAGCAGCGGGAACAGTTGCTTGAAGCGGCGCACGACGCCGCGTTCGATTTTGTTCCCGACGGCGTCGTCCTTGAACTGGTCGCCGCCCTGGCGGGGCGTTCCCTCGCGGTGATGCGGCAGCCAATTCTTGTTGCCGTTGATGCCGACCAGGTTCTTCATGTTGACGGTGATGCCGGTCTTCTTGTGCGTCTTGAGCTTCGGCAGGCTGATGACGACGTCGGCTTCGAGGACGCTGCGTGAGATCAGGAACTCGTGGCGCCCTCCGCGGTGATGGCTGACCAGCTCGCTCGTGTCGTATTCGGAGCCGTAAAGCAGATGGCACCAGGCTTCGATTTCCGCGAACATCGAATGGCCGGCGAGATTGACGGTAGTGTATCCGGCCGGATCGCCCGGCAGCTTTCGATGTCCGACGATCACGCCGTCCACCTTGTCGGCACACTCGGGGCGCAGGTCGTAGACCTCGATCTCGAAGCCGATTTCCTTTCGATAGAGCTCCTGGATTTCGCGCAGGCCGGTGATCTTGGCGACCTCGTCGAAGTTCC
>JACRLV010000041.1:0-16675 GCA_016235145.1 Planctomycetota bacterium | reverse complement strand
GCGTCGCTGTGCGGCGCGTCGGCGATGACGATGCGGCCTCGGCCGTCGAGTGCTTTGAAAACGTAATCGACAACGGCGCGGATCACGCCGCCGTGCGTCACGGTGCAGTCGGCGTGTTGGCCGTGCGTCTCGCGAAATTCGCGGACGAGATTGGGCTTAATCAGCACGAAATCGCCGGGGCGGACGACGCTGCCGAACGGGTTCCATGCGGGCGTTTCGAATCGGTCGGCGTCGAGCCCGAGCAGATGCAGGGCCTCGCGCACGCCGGCGAAAGCGTGGTTCGCGGCGCCGTCGCGGGCGGGCTTTGCCAGCGGCAGCTCAGGCAGTAGCCGGCCGGGCGGAAATGGCGCCGCCGTGTCGTACGTCTTTGGCCCAAGGGACGCGGCGACGCGACCGGCTTGCGGATCAAGAATGGTTGAAGTGAGTTCCGTCACGATTAATCCCATGAGAGTTTGCGGTGCGGGTCGCGCCCAGGATTCCGTAGCGTCGGACCTCCGAGTCCGACGACGAATGTGCCCCACGCGCTGGCGCTTGGGGTTCTGAAAATGCGCCCTCACCCCAACCCTCTCCCGGAGTACCGGGGGAGGGAGCGGCGAGATTCGTAGCGTCGGACGGACCTCCGAGTCCGACGACGAAACTGCACGCGAAAACGGCGTCGGACTCGGAGGTCCGACGCTACGGGTCCGACGCTACGGGTCGAACTTACGAATTCAGCCAGCCAACCCAACGCTTGCCGGCGGCGTGAACATCGAACGTCAACGCGGCCTCGCGGGCGGCAGCGCTGAATTGCCGCCTCCTGCCGTCGTTTGTCAGCAATTCCACGATTCGGGCGGCGAAGGCGCGGGCGTCGCGCCGCGGAACGAGAAATCCGTTCTTGCCGTCGTTGACCAGGTCGCCAAGGTCGCCGACGTTGGATACCACCGGCGTGAGGCCGCACAGCATCGCCTCGATCAGCGAAAGCGCGAGGCCCTCGGTGTCTGAGCTGAGCACGAACACCTTCGCCCGTTTGAGCCACGACGCGACATCGGACTGATGGCCGGCGAATTTCACGTGATTGGTCAATCCCAATTCCGCAGCCTGCCGTTCGAGCTCGGCCCGCAACTCGCCGTCGCCGACCACGACCGCCCGCACGCTGGGGATGGAGCGACGAGCCAGGTTGATCGCTTCGAGGAAGACGTCGATCCGCTTCACCGGCGCCAGGCGACCGACGAGGATCACGTCGAACTCCGCCGTTGCGTCCGTTGGGCAAAGGTGCGTGGTGTCCATGCCGCCCGCCATGACGGCGATCGGACAGCACACGCCGTTGTCGCGGTAGAAGCGAATCGCCCGGGTGCCCATGGTTGCGACGCGATCGGCGCGGCGGATGATGGCGAGCATCCTGCGTTCGAGAAACGGGTCGGGAGCTGGCAACTTGGCGAACAGGCGGTTCTCGGCTTTGAATCCGCCGCCCCAGATTTCCATCGGGCCGCCGACGGAGAAATAGAGCGAGCGGGCCCGCACGAGCGGAGCGATCAGGATCGCGAGCATGCCGTTCAGCAGCAGGTGAAACCCGCCGACCCAGTGCGGGCGTTTCGCCAGCGCTGCCCAGCAGAAAGTCAGCATTCGCGCTGGAACGTCACCGATGAGTTTTCGCATCAACGGTGCCGGATAGATGGGCACGACTTTGTCGATTGGAGGAATCGGGAAGGTCGTGGCGACGTACACGCGCTCGACGTTTCGCGCGGCAGCGAGCGGCCCGACATGTGCGGCGATCCAGTTCGCGGAGTAAAACGTGCCGGTCAGAAGGATGCGATGGCCGTGGGTCGGCTTTCGCTTCGGCAGGAGGCAGCCGATCCCGCGGGCGACCGCGAGCGCCGCGAGATAGCTCAGCACAAACGCGCGGAGCGCGAATCGCCAGACGCGCCCGCGCAGGCGGGTGGGAGCAGGCGACGCCGTCATGGCGGCATCATCGATCTTGGCGGCGATTTCGTTCATGCTCTATCAGAACCCCAAGCGCCAGCGCGCGGGGCCGCAAATCCAGGCACGAAGGCACGGAGGCACATAGGCACGAAGAGCAATTCAGAATTCCGCAGAACCCTCAGCGGGCGCACGGCTCCCCCTCTCCCGGTACTCCGGGAGAGGGCTGGGGTGAGGGTGCATTTTCAGAACCCCAAGCGCCAGCACGTGGGGCACATTTGTCGTCGGACTCGGAGGTCCGACGCTACGGATGGGACGCTACGGGTCCGGCGCTACGGGTCCGACGCGACAATCAGCGGGCCTTTTCAAAGCGGCCATTGCAGCGGTTGCCATGGAACCGAGACGCTCGAATGGCCGGTTTCGTCCGGCGGGTTCTGCCGAAGCGCCATGCACGAACCGTCGGAAAGTTGGATTTCGGCCGGCGGATCGCGAGAGATAATCGTCAAGCCCTGTAGATCATCAACGGAAACCGGGTTTTTGGCGGCGTTGAGTTCCGGATGACCCAGGATCAACCGCCGCTCGCCGGTCGGCGACTGGCTCAATCGCAGCTTCGCTTCATGAACCGCGCGACAGTAGCCCAACAAGCGCCGAGTGGTCGTGACGAGAATCTCGCCGCGCTGCTGCCGTTCTGCGAGCCGCCGAAATGCCGCCCGGGTCGGCTCGGGAAACAACTCGCCCCGCGAACGCACCTTGCCCAGGTGCGTGTAGACGATCGCGAACCCCTGCCGCGCGACGAGGCGATCGAGAAAGCGATCGGTCAGCACGTCGGCGATGCCATAGCCGGTATCGGAGTTCTCGACGCCACCCCAATAGGGATTGCATCGCAGGAATTCGCGAACCGGGCGGCCGTCGCGAAGCTGCACGGTGCGCATCAGGTCATTGCTGGCGTGCATCGCGTACTTCGCGTCGCCGCGGCGGGCCAGGTGCCCTTTCGCGATCTCTTTCGCGACCGTGCGGCTCGATGCAATCGGGTGTCGCCAGTCGAACACACCGGCGACGCAGCACGGCCGATTTTGGCCGATCACGCTCGTGACGCGCCCGCGCCAGACGTATTGCACGCCGTAGTCGCAGGTGAGATCGGCGTGATAGGCGGGCGCACCGGGCAGATCGCCGCTGCCGCGCATGATGTCGGCGCCGAAATTCGTCGGGGCGACGGCGTGATCGACCCAGACCTCCAGCGGCCGGCGGCACTTTCGCAGCTCATCCAGCGCCCGGCGGGCGTGGTCGCGCGTCGTGGCGAAGTCGCCGTAGGAGTGCAGACAGTCGATGTGCCCGCTGTCGATCAGCGCGCGCAGCCGCGACTTTTCCGCGTCCGTCGCGCAGCCAAAGCAGAAATTGCCGGCGGGCATGTCGAAGTAGATCGTGTTTCCGACCTCCAGCCCGACGCCGGGTCCCATGCAGGTCGGCTCGTTCGTGTTCAGAAACCGCTGGATTTCGAAATAGGCGTCGCCGTCCGGCGTTTCGTCGAGATCGCTGCAAATCGCCAGCATCGCCCGGTAGGGATAGGGAAACGGGCGCAAAGCGAATCCGGCGACGATGCCGTCGCTCGTCGGAGTGGCTTGCGTCTGTTCGGCAGTATCTAGCATGCAATCTGTCGAATGCGTGAGATTCGCAGAGCAACTCGTAGGGTGGGCTCAGCCCACTAATCATGCCGGCGGCAACGACCGCGTTGAAATCAGCCCTGGCAAGGGCGACAGAGATTAGCCCACGGGGTGAGCCGTGGGATATCGGGATTCAATGATCGCACAGCCGCGGAGCGGCGAAAGATCCTACGTGCGCCACCTTCTCCGCTTCCTTCGCCGCTCCGCGGCTACGGTACTCGATCACAAGTGCAGCCGAGGGCGGCTGCGGTACACATTTCCGCGGCTGCGGTACACCGTTCGTCATGACGCCCGGCGTCCGAGGGTCGTGCCGCGCTTGCGGATTTCCATCGCCATCGCCTGGCGATACACCTCGCGCGTCCGGCGGGCGACGACTGTCGGGTGGAAGCGTTCTTCCGCGATCCCGCGACCGACGATTCCCATGTGCGTCCGCAGATTCTGGTCGCTGAGCAACTGGCCAAGGCGCCAGGCGATATCTTCGTCCGACGCGGGATCGACGAGATATCCGGATTCGCCGTCGCGGAGCATGTACGGCATGCCGCAGCGGTTGGACGCGAGCACCGGCACGCCGATCGCCATCGCCTCTTCGATCGTCATCGGCGCGCCCTCTTCAAGCGAGACGAGTGCGAAAACGCTCGCCGCCGCCATCTCCGCGCGAAGCTGCGATGACGTGAGGTTCCCGAGGAATTTCACGCGGTCCGCGATGCCGAGCTCCTCGACACGTGCCCGCACGCGGGCGGCGTAGTCGGGTTCCGCATCGGGGCCGGCCAGACGCAACTCGCCCGGCAGACCTTCGCGAACGCATCGACCGAACGACTCCACCAGCGCCAGGGCGTTCTTTCGACGGCCGATCACGCCCGCATAAAGCACACGCCCGGGCTGCTCGCGTCTTTTCACGTCGAAGCACTCGGCGGCGATCGGGTTTTCGATGTCGTGAATCACGCCTTGGGCGACGCCGCTCAGCCGTTCGCGAACATACGGACTGATCGAGATGATGTGCGGCTGCTCGGCCCAGCCGGCAAGCTCGTAGCGCCGCCAGAGCATCGCCCGCAGCGGCGCGAAGTTCTCGCCGCTCAGGCGCGTATCCGCATGGATGAATCCGTGGACCGTAAAGACGCGCGGACCGGCGTAGCCGCGCACCATAAGACCGTACGTATCGTGGGCGTGCACAAGGTCGGGCTGGATCGTCGCCAGATGGGTCAGCAGATTCTCGCGCCCCTCGCGCAGCGCGTTTCCGAGCGTGCTGCCGCCGCCGCGCGGGATGCGGTGAATCGCGACGCGACCCCATTGCGTGATCTGCGGGCCGCTGCAATCACGATCGGCGGTGACGACTGTGATCCGCAGATCGTCGTACTCCGCGAGCGCGTGAGCAAGGTTGACGCTGACCGCCTCGACGCCGCCGCGCGGCGACGCGGGGTCTTTCGGAAAGCTGGTTGCCAGTACGACCTTCATGCCGTCACCGCAATTCGGGGCCGAACTTGTTCGCATGCCGCAACGAAAGCCTGTTCAAACCGCGGCATGACGACCTCAAGCGCGTGATTGCCGGCGAAATAGCGCCTGGCGGCGTCAGAAGCCCGCTTCCATTCATCGGACGATTTCGCGAATCGGTCGATCGCCGCGGCCAAGGCGGCCACGTCGTCGGCCACCGCTCCAAGGCCGTGTTTCGCAACGACGCCGTCGGGGTCGATGGTCGTTACGACCGGCACGCCGTGGCTGAATGCTTCCAGGAAGGTGTTCGGGAACCCCTCGAATTCCGACGTGCAGCAAAGCAGCGACGCCGCACGATAGATGTCAGGCATGCGGGAGCGGTCGACGCGGCCGTGCATCGTCACGTTCGCCATCTTGCGGCCGCGTTCGAAGAGCCCGCGCGTGTAGTCGGTCTCCGGGTCGGGCGGACCAACCACGTCGAAACGCACGTCCGGCAGCCGCTCGGCGATGTCCAGCAGCCACTCAAGACGCTTGAGCGGCACGATGCGTCCGACCCATGCGACGCGCGGCGGCCCGCTGTGCGGCGCGGGCGGCGAATCGGCCGCCGGTCCGACGCAAGGCATCGGAATCACCTGCGAATCGAGCCCGAACCCGATGCGCAGCATCTCCTGCTGGCGAGCGGTCTGCACGATGATGCGTGAGGCGTGCCGGAGGCCGTAGCGATAGAGAACGCGCTCGCGGAGCGTCTTCATCTCCGGCAGACGCGGGTCGCAATCCGGGTCGCTGGCGACCGAGTAAACAAATGCTCGCTTGTGGAGCCGGCACCACGCGGCGACCTGGCCGGTCACGTATTCCCCGCAATTGTGGTAGTACACGTCGGCATCGGCGATTTTCATGGCGCGGACGAGGCCGCTCCAGCGCGGGTGAAAGAACCGCAGGCCGGGCAGGCCGCGGTCGCGCCGACAGATCTTGATGACGCGCACGCCGGCGATGACCTCGTCGTCGGACTGGCCTTCGTCCCACGTCAGAATGGAGACGGCATGCCCGCGTGCGGCCATCCACCTGGCGGTCAGGCTGGTCTGCCACTCGACGCCGCCGACGAGGCGCCCTGTCCCGCCGGCGGAGAGAGCGCCGTAGGCGAAATGCGAGACGACGCAGAGTTTCAGATTGCGGTTACGCATTACCCGGAGTGCCTTCCTCGCGCCGTAAGAATCGTGCGATGGCCAAGTGCTACGGTTTCCGCGCGATCCCCATCACCATATGGCAGCAGAAGAACGGGTTTCGTCCGCTGAGAAGCGGCCGCAGAAGCGGCAGGAGCGGCACGTCGCGCTGGGTGCCGTAAGGTCGAAGCGAGCATACCCGGAAGCCGTTGCGGGCGAGCGCGGCCTCGTATTGGTCCGGCGAAAAGACGTATTGATAGAACTCAAACGCATCCTTCTTGCCCGCGAGCCGGCGGATGAGCGGCCGGCGTTTCAGCCAGTCGCGCAGCACGAGCCAGGGATACATGACGCGCCGCTCGATATTCAGGCACGGCACGGAACTCATCAGCCAGCCGCCGGGCTTCAGCACGCGCAGAAAGTCGCGCAAGGCGGCGTCCGGACCGGCTTCGTCGTGCTCGATCGTGCCGTTGGCGAACAGGTAATCGAATGTGTTGTCCGGAAAGGGCATCGCACGGCAGTCGCAACGCACGGTGTTCAGCGACGGGTCCGATGCGGACGCGACCTGAAGCGCGCTCGGTGCGTAGTCGACGCCGACCGAGCGGTGTCCGAGCTTGTTGAAGTAGTGAATCCACTTGCCCGTGCCGCAGCCGGCCTCGAGCAGCAGACCCGGCTTCGCCACCACGTCGGCGATCGTCGGCCAGAGGGCTTCCTTCGTGTGATCGGGATCCCAGCCCTTGCGGCCTTCCCAATGCCCCGTCCAGCGGGCTTGCATCGCGCTGAGCCCGACGCCGGCCGGAGCGCTAACGTAATCGTATTGCTTCCAGATCATCGCATCGCCTCTTGTAGGGTGGGCTCGGCCCACCGAATGGCTTCATCAACCGCACGGCGGTTCATCGGTCGATCTCACTCTCCACGCGTATCGGTCAGGTCGCGAACATCGCGGCGGCTGCAATCCAGCCGAGAATGGTCAAAATCGTGGCCACGCGCAGCTCGCGGCGCGTGTCGATCGCCGTCGCAAGGCGGCAAGCTCTCAGTCCGGCGACGGCGGACAATGTGCCGCCGACGGCGATCACCAACCACCGCATGCCCGACGAAGGCAATCTGACGGTCTGGCAGAGCAGAGCCGCCAGCAGAAAGGGCAATGCCAGGCAGGCGAGGCGCGCCAGAAGAAGCTGCGATTTGGCCAGCTTGTCGTCCGCCGCCACGAGCGAGGCGGCGGTGTCATATTCGCCGCGGTCGCATCGCTGGGACGCCGTAAGAGCCGCGGCATTGGGAATGAAGAACGCGCGGCGTGCGGCGCGTCGAAAGACCGCGGCGCGGGCGGCGGCGGTTCCGTGACGCTCGGTCGGGTCGACGGCCAGTTCCGCGGCCGCATTCGCCTTGCGAGCCAGATCGCTGTGGCGCTGCCCGATCTGCTGAAGTGTGAGCACCTCGCACTCCGGCGAGGTCGCCGCGAGCCGCACAGCGGTTTCGAGCTGCGCGAGCTCTTCGACCTTCCGTGTCGTCAGTGAATGAAACAGCACGCGGATCAGCACCGTATTGCTGCTTTCATTCGCGACACGCAGCCGCCGCGGAAAATCCGCCGGATCGCAATTCACGCCCAGCGACAGCAGCCCGGGGCGCGTATGCGTCCACTCTCCGGCGGACACGATCGAGATTCCGCTGCGCTCGCACGCGATGAGCGTGTTTGCGTCGAGCCGATTCCAGGGAGGAATGAACGTCGTCGGGCGCACGCGGAGCGTGGACTCGATCATCGCGAAACCGGTTTGCACCCATCCGGTCTGCTCTTCGAGGCTGACGCCGCGGAATTCATAGAACTCGCGCCGGCTCGGGTTGCTCAGGCGGTGGGTGCGGTGCGTGAAGCCATGCAACGCGATTTCCGAACCGCTTTCCGCTGCGTAGTCACGCAGAAACGCGCACATCGCCTGATTCGACTCCAGCGGACGGTTGCGGACGCCCCGAATCTCGCGAAAACCCTCTTCGCAGCAGTTTGGAATGACGCCGAGCACCTGCGGGACGCCGTAGCGAGAGAAGATTCTGGCGATGCGGCGTTCGTGCTCCACATCGGACATCGCCGACGGATCGTCGTTGCGGAAGATCACGATCACGCGGGCGCCTTTTGCGCGCAACACCGGCTGGAGCGCACTTCTAGGCGTTGAGCCGTGTGGATCGAATGATCCTGGATTGCTCAGCATCATGCAGCGCCTCGCGAATTCAGGGTCGGGGCGTCCGGCTTCGAAATCGTGGATTCGATTCCCTCGTTGCGCAGCAGTTCGGCGTAAAGATCGACCAGTTTTTCCGCGTATTCGCGCGTCGTGGGAGCGTGTTTTCTTGACGCGGCGCGAAGGGCGAGCCGCGCGCGAAAAGCCGCATCTTCGAGCGTACGCCGCAACGCCGCTGCGAGGCCTTCGACGTCGTCCCGTTTGACGAGCAGACCGTCGACGCCTTCCTGGATCAGGTCTTCCGCGCTTCCGACCCGCGTCGCCACGCAGGGCAGACCGCAGTTGAGCGCCTGGAGCAGCGCGTTGGAGTCGCCTTCGGACCGCGATGGCAACACGAACACATCCGCGCCGACCAGCGCCGAGTAAACGTCGGGTACGTAGCCGGCGAACCGCACGCGATTCGCCAGACCGTGCGTTTCGATGAGTGCGGTCAGGCGGCGGTACTCGGGTGCTTCGTGTTGCTGGGTGCAGCTTCCGATGAGCACCAGCCGGGCCGCGGGAACGGCGCGTGCGACCGCCGCCATCGCCTCGATCAGCACGTCCCAGCCCTTCACCGGCACGGCGTGGCCGACAGCCACGACGGTCGGCTCGTCGCCGACAACGCCGAGACGCCGCCGCGCTTCGTTGCGATCGTAAACGCTCAGATCCGGTCGATCGGCGGCGTTCCGAAACACGCGAGCCTTCTCGGCGGGAACGCCCAGCGAAATCAGCTCCTGCCGCACGGACCGCGAGACCGGCAGGACTTGCGTCGCGAGCGCACACGTGGTTCGCACGCTGGGCACGAAGCGGTCGCGCCAGGTCGGGCGGCGGCCTTCTTCGAACGCCGGTTGCATGGATCGTTTGGACCAGATGCGAACCGGCACTCCCGACGCAGGTTCGCCATCCGCGGCGCGCGGCTTCGCTGAAAATGCCGATCAAAGCGGGCGCCTGGCGCTCGTTCTTCAGATGGGTGCCGGCGTAGCGAATCAGGCCGATGGACGAATCCACGAATACTCCTTGCGCGACGGCGCTAGTGTATTTAGTCGCGCTGTTTGCATCTTAACAGGGTGGTCCGGGCGTCCCGCCCGGGTCGGACAACGGGCGAGACGCCCGTACCACCCGTGATGCACTATTTCTGACTAGCTACACTAGCCCGTGTGGACGCTCGATTCGCCGGCCTGACGACGACCGGCACGGAGAAGCAGCTTCTCGCGAAGCGACAGAGGCAGCGCGCCGAACCAGTATGTGATCAGCAGCGCGACCCCGGCCGGCGTGATCGCCGCGATCAGGGTGACGACGTTCCATTGAGTGATCAGCATCCGCGCCGTTAGCAGACAGATCGCGAACGGAAGCTGAAAGAGCAGCGGCCGGATCCAGGCGCCGCGGACGTATTCGCCAACCGGAATTCCGAGCAGGGCGCACGCACGCAGCGGCACATACAGCCCGCCGACGGCGATCATCGGCAGCGCGACCGCCAGGGCGGCGCCGAGCAGACCGAAGTTGAGCACGCACATCAGCAGCCAGGCGAGCCCGACGGCGGTGAGCGACGCGAGGAACTTGGCGATTCCCACGCGGCCGTGCGCGTTCATCCCGATCAGCACACTGTGTACGGGGAGTTGTGCGACGCTGAAGAGGCTGCCCAGCGCCAGGGCGGTGAGCACCGGCCCGACCGCATAGCCGTCTCCCATCCAGCAGGTGAGGATCGAATCGCCCAGGATCAGCAGCAGGATCGTGATCGGCAGCGCGACCAGCGCCCCGGCGCTGGACATGCGGATCAGAATCGTTCGCAGTTCGGCGGCGTTGCCCGACGCCTGGAGCGAGCCGGACACGGGCTCAAGCACGAAAGCCAGACGCCCGACCAGGCTCGCACTGTGTCGCAGCAACCCGCGCGGCCGGGAAAACACCGCCAGCGCCCCCGCGCCCAGCGTCATCCAAACCAGGAAGCTGATCGTCTGCTCCATTAGAAGCTCGGCGATGCGCGGCAGAAAGACCTTTCCGCCGAAGGAAACCAGCGACCTGGCCGTGCTCAGACGCACATACGCGGGCCTGATCCGCAACTCCGGGCAGACGCGATAACTCGCCACGGCGCGAATCGTCTGCGTTACGGTCGTGCCAAGGAGCGTGACGACGCCGAGCGAAACCAGCCCGCCGCCGAGCGCCAAAGCGACGCACATCGCGATCACCGTGAACGTGTAGCAGGCGGAGTTGATTCCGGTGTACAAGTCCCACCGGTGCGAGCCGGTGAGGACGGCGTTGTACGCCTCGGTGAGCTGCTGTACGGCGAGATTCATCCCGAGCAAGACCACCACCCAGCGCGCATCGCCGATAAGCTGCGGCTCGACCCGCCCGTGGGCAAGCCAGGGAAGCGCCGCCGCCGCTCCAAACGCGAGCCCGACGACCAACAGCGCAACCACGCAGAGCATGGCGGTCAGCGTCGAGGCGGTTGTGCGCATTCCTTCGATGTCGCCGGTCGCGCGCTGCCCGGCGAAATAGCGATTCACGGACGAGCCGATGCCGGCCTGCGCGAGGGCGAAGTAGCTGACCATCGACCAGGCGAAATCCCAGACGCCCAGAGCCTGCTGGCCGAGCCGGTCGTCGATGAAACGCGGCAGGACGAATCCGGCGACGATGTAGACGCCGTATGCGCCCCAGCCGAAAAGCACGTTCCAGACGATTCGCGTGCGGCCGGAGTGGTCGGTCTGCGATCCGCGGGCCGGGGCCGCGCGCGGCGCATCGGGCGCCGTTCGAATCGGCATGGGGACGGCAGAGGCTTGCGGATGGCTGCTCATGTTCTGATTCAGGCGAAAACCGGCACGAAAGGCCGCGCGTGACGAGCGCCGGCTATTGATACCCGTTTCGGCGGTTCATCTCTCCTGCGACGCGGTCAAAGACGCGAAGATCCTGGTTGGTGAGCACGCTTCGCCAACGCTCGTCGAGACGGATCTCGCTGCTGCGATCGTGCCGCATGCCGTTCCCGATCACGTGCTGCTGGACGGCGCGAAAGTCGAGATTGAGGCGGGCCGGATCGACTCCCAGAAATGACACGACGCGCTGGAGCGTGCCCTTGGGATCGGCGCACAGTTGTTCGTAACGCACCTGGATGACTCGATCGGCCGGCGTGCTGGCGATCGCGGCCTCGGCTTCTTCGTTGCTGCGCCGCCAGAGGTACGCCGCCTCCTCCACCGACATCGCCTGCGGCCCGTAGCGTTTGCCGCTGCCGCCGCCGCGGCGGGCCGGATCGCGCGCGTCCGCGAAGTTGTATGGATCGACGTAGGTCAGCACAACGGCCCGCCCGTCGCGGATCGTTCGCACGACGCGCACGTCGAGCTCCGGGTTGCGTTGCAAGTACTTCAGCCGCAGAGCGACTTTCGACGAATCCACGACCACGCGCTTTCCGGAAATCTGGAGCACCGAGCGGACCAGGGCTGCGTTCCGCGCCTGGATCAGCGGATAATCGCGCCGCCAGCGGCCCGAGAGCCGGAGCGCCGCGTCGCGTACTTGCTCCAGCCACGGACCGGCATGCAGCGGCCGCAAGAGGCGCTGGGCGTACCAGCCTTCGACCGCGCGGTAGTCCGTGTGGGCGCTGCCCACGTCGAACGGCACCCCCCGTCGCTGCATCTCGGCCGTTACGCCGCGCCAGAAGCTGCACTCGCGGATCAGCTCGCCGCAGGAACAGCGGTAGGCCGCGGGATCGCCGATGTTGGTGATCTTCAACTCCCCCACCGTGCAGATGTCCGCGTGCGCGCCGAGCAGCATCGCGAGCAGCGTCGAGCCCGAGTGACTCGCAGCCAGGATGTAGCCCATCGGGACGGCTGCGGAGTCTGCCATCAGCGGCGCAGATGCGGCCGAGCTGGTGCGTGGTTGGACTTGAATGCAGCGCGATTGCGCCGCGATTTTCGCTTGCGATGCGTGTGTGCCGGCGGATGCCAGTGGTTCGTCAACCATTGCTTCTCTGGTTGCTGCCGGAGAACGGGTGCGCGTCCGTGATGAGTTCTGTGGGGCAGGCCTCCGGCCTGTCTCTTGTGGGGCAGGCCTCCGGCCTGTCTCTTCGGCGAAAACGGTTCCTGCACCCGGCGGGTCTGTTTCCGAAGAGACCGGCCGGAGGCCGGCCCCACATTTCTCCGAACCAGCGGCCGGGCCCCAATTCGGGTCTTGCCCGCACCCGAAAACCAAAGGTTGACGGACCACTAGGCTGTTCCATGCCGTCGCGGCGCCGGAGAGCGTCATGAATTGCGCGTCGCGATGTTCGGCGAGAAAACGCAGCATGGATCGAATTCGCTGAAAGACGGTTTCGAGGGCCGCGGGCGTGCGCGTGCTTGGCGAGCCGCCGAGCATCAATTCCGAAGAATGAATCGTCCAGTTGATGACAGTCGGTCGCCCGGCCAGAACCGCCGACAGCATCGCCAGCAGGCGGTCTTCCGATTCCTCCGCCGGTGTCGCCGCGAGCACATCCAGCAATCCTGTTCGCGACAGCACGCGGCGAGCCAGATCCGGCAGCCGCGCATGCACGTCACGGACGAATCCGGGCACGACGCGCGTATGCGCGGCGGTTACGGGGATTTCGAGAATCGCGGCGCTGCCCGGCCGACTGATGTCGTTGCAGGAGGGATGGTAGGGACACAGCGGTGCGCACCGAAAATCCGCGCCGCCGGCGCCGCCGAAAGAACGCGGAATCCCAATTGTGCAGCGCCAGTCGCTGAGCGGCACGACGGACGTATCGACGCTGTAGCCGCAGCGTTCGAGGATCGGCAGATGCGCACCGGCGACGCCCCAGCGGCCGGCGCGATACGCCCGGGGCGGGCCGAAGAGCGCGCCGATCCGCTCGGTGAGACAAGCCAGCTTGGATTCAAAATAGTCGGGCGGAATCTCATGTGGAAACGACGCGTGGCCGGCGTCCAATCCGTTGGGCATGAAGGGCGGCGTTTCCCAGGGGTGGAGGTGCGTTCCGATTTCTGCGCCGTGCCGGTCCTTCAGTTTCGTGAGCAGGTCGATGCAGGCCGCATCCTCGACGACTTTCCAGGTCACCATCAGCGTCGCGACGGCGCCGAATTCCGACAGGAGCTCCTGTAGCCGGTGCAACTCGCGGATGTTGTCCAATTTCCCGCCGCGATGATCGGACCAGGCGTCGTCCGGTTCGGTGTCGATCGTGAGCACCAGCGGAGTCTTCCAAGCCGGCGTGGGCGCCTGCTTGCGCGTCCCGCGCAGAGCCGGCGGGCCCGGAGTCTGAAGCAATTCAGCAGAAGCCATGCGAAGTCCTGTTCTACGTATCGCGGGAAGCATGTTTCCGGCGGAACGCCTGAAGACAGCGCAAGCCGCGGATGCACCACGCACCCGTTCGACGCAGCGGAATCAACGTGCTTTCAATCGCGAACCGTTCCGGCCAGATGCGGTTGGCCATGAAATGGTCCGCATCCGCACACGAGTCGATCCAGCGGCCGTCCGCCCCGCACATTCCGCGAATGTGCTCCAACTCGAGCAGCAGACCGGGAGAGAACGCCGCGTACGCCTCGTCGAATGCGATCTTGAACGCGAATTCGCCGCCTGCGGCGCGGAAGTTGACCTTCATCGCGATCGGCCGGCCGTCGAGAGAGAGCGACATCATGGTCAGCCGGCGGCGTTGGTGCGCTGCGAGCGCGACCTCGCGGAAGTACGCGCCGTGCGCCGCCGCGGAGGCCAGCGCCGTGCCGCCGCGCCCCTTCCATCCGGAGGCTTCGAGCGCGAGAAACGAGTCGATCCACGGCGTGGGATCGGCCTGCTCAGCAAGAGAGCCGATCTCGACGGCGCCCGCTTCGTTCAGGCGATTGCGCAGGCGGGTGATTTCCTTTCGCCGTTTGCGGTCGAGCGTTTCATGGAAGTACGCATCGAACGATGCCGGAGATCGCAGGAACGCGCGCTCGAAACGGTCGGTGACCAGCGCGGGTTTGCGAGTGGTCGCACGCCAATCGGAAATCGCGCTCGCCACCCTTCCCTGCGCACCGACAAAACCAAGTTCCAGCAGCGCCGGCCCGTCGCGACGATCTGCCAGTGCGGAGACGAGCGCCCGAATCGCGTCGGCTTCCGATCCGGTCCGCAGCAAAGGCGTACACAGAAAGCAGTATGCGTGCCGCCAGAGTTGCCAGTGCGTCAGAGGAAGCCGCTTGTACCGTCGCTGCACGCATAGCGGAAAACAACCGAGCAACTCGCCGGCTTGCGGTCCGCATCGCCCGTAGGCGAGGACGATAACGACCTCCTCGTCGCCGGCGAGCCGCCTCAACGCGGGGCCGAGCATCCAGTGTTCGAAAAACGGATTCGGTTCGGCAACGTTCTCGGCCAGGTTCTCGCAGTCCACGGCTCGGCTCGCCAGGGCGTCCGCGCCTTGGACGAATTCCACACGAACGTCGGAGGCTGTGGCGGTCTGCGCACCGCGCGGGGTGTTGCCGGCATCGGACGACGAGCGTCCGACCAGTTTGCGGCTGATTGTCGCGTCAGACAATTTCATCTGATCCTGGCCTGTAGCTCACCCGCTCGTTTTCGCTCGCGCCGGCTGAAGCGGCGCCTCGTGCAGAAACCGCCCCGTCGGCCAGATCGGGTGCGTGAATAGCAGCCGATTTTTCAGACGCCGCCGTCCGGCCAGAAAATCGCTGCCGACCCGCCGCCGCGCACCCCAGCGCCGCTTGTGGTCCGTGAACTCGCCCAGGAAGTCGTATCGCCGCAAGCCGGCTTCGATGCACCGCCGCATGGATTCGTCGCGAAGGACGTGGCCGATTCCCGGCGGCTGAACGGCGGGGTCGAAGCCCTCTTGCACGGCCAGAAATTCGTCGCGGTAGACGTAACCGAACTGGACCGCGCCGAGCCGCACGCCGTCGCTCAAGCCGTACAGACGCAGCCATGCGGACTGGTGAGCCGCGGCGGCGAAGCGGCGGCAGAATTCCGTCATGCCCGTTTTCTCGCCGAAGGCGCCGCTGTCGCCGCGCAATTGCCAGCGTTGCGAATGCAGATCGAACAAAGCGTTCAACCCCTCTTCGATTCGTCCTTCGGCTGTCAGGTCGACGAACCGCCACGGGCCGTCGATCGCATGGCGGCGGATGTACTGTCGCAGGTGTTTGCGCATCTTTTCCGGCTGTGCGTCGCGCAGCTCTTCGTGCGTCGCAGGGAGATCGACGCAGGCGAACTCGGCCTCGCGCTCATTCACGAACCAGCCGCCGGCCTGAAAGAGCGCCCGGAGCCGCTCTCGCGCGCCGGTCCAGCCCGCCACGGCCGGCAGCCAGAGGCAATCCCACTCGCGGCCGCATTCGTTCAAAGCGTCGGCGATCGCTTCGATGACAGCCGGGTTCGCCGGCTCGCGGACGATCAGGTCCGGATAGTCGCTCCCGGCCTCGGCGCCGCCGAGCATCTGGAGGCTTTCGAACGAGAGCACGCCTCCCAGCGCGAGGCTTCGCATGAAGAACGGGGCGAGACCGCACAACTTGCCATCGTCGTCCCGAACGGCGACGACCAGCAGCCGGACTTCGGGCAAAACATCCAGCCACGTGCGGATCCACTCCCACGTCAGAAAGACGCTGTCCGCGCCGCTGGCGCGCAGCAGCGGGTTCCATTCGCTCGCGAGCGCGATCAGCTCGTCGCGGTTTCGCAGAATTCGATGGTTCACGGATCAGACCGTCGATGGGCGCGGCCTGCCGAAGACGCGCGCCAGCAGCGCCCGACAGACCAGGTACGCAAAAACGGTGTTGGTCACCAGATAGCGCTTGCCGAGCCGGCGCGGCTCCTGAAGCAGGCGATACAGCCACTCCAGGCCGAACCGCTGCCAGGCCGCAGGCGCACGCCGAACCAGGCCGGCCACCACGTCGAACGAGCCGCCGACGCCGTGGCAAACCGATACGTTGAGCGTCGCCGACCAGCGGGCCAGGAACTTCTCTTTCTTCGGCGAACTCATCGCGGCCAGAAGGATGTCCGCGTTCGAGGCGCCGATCGCCGCCGCGACTTCCGGCTCCTGCTCGGCGGAAAAGTAGCCGTGATGCGCGCCGACGATCTGCAAACCGGGGAAGTCGGCCCGCGTTCTCTCGACGAAGCGATTCAGAATTTCCTGGGTCGCTCCCAGGCAGAAGACGCGGTAGCCGCGTTTCTCACCGCGTTGAAACATGCCAAGCATCAGGTCGATGCCCGCGACGCGCTCCGGCAACGGCTCGCCGAGCAATCGCGACGCCCAGACGATCGACATTCCATCCGCCAGCACAAGGTCCGCCGCCAGGACGGACTCGCGCAAGGCCGGGTTCGTCCGCATGTTCACGATCTTCGAGGCGTTTACCACGCCGATCAGCAGCGGGCGGCGCGTGCGAATGCGATCGTCGAT
>JACRLV010000040.1:7589-10000 GCA_016235145.1 Planctomycetota bacterium | reverse complement strand
TTCGCGTTTCCCGGACAGCAGCACCTGCCCTACATGGGTGCATCGAGCCGAATCAGCGCAACGCCTCGGCGACCCGATTCAGCCGAATCGCGCGAGTACGATACAACGGGTGGGGTGTTCAGGCCGAATGAAGCGGAAAATCAGTCCGGATGACAGCACCGTGCGGATTGGTTGGCGCTACTGACAGGCGGGCGCCATGCGCATCCGCAATCAGCCGCACGGCGCGGAAGGGCAATTCCGCCGAGTCACGGATCAGCGCCGGCGGCTGGCGGACCGGATCCATCCATGGGGCGAGTTGCTCTTCGACATGCTGCTGCGAATAGAGCCGTCCTTTTGAACTCAGTTCTAGCGAGACGCCCTGATCGTCCGCCGAAGCGGCGATCGTGATCCGCCCGGCGCGATCGAGGATCGATTGACGCAGCTCGGACAGCATGTGGATCAGCATCTGCGTGAGGAGCAGGCGGTTGCCGCGCACGGCAATCCCAGTGGCGACGAGGCACCGCAGCTCGATACCGTCTTTTGCGTAGGGGCGGACCGTGGCCTCGACCGCGTCGGCCACCAAACCCGACAACTCGACCGGCTCGGTATTCAGCGTCGACGTCCGCGTCAGATCGAGCAGCGCCTGGGTCATGTCGACCGCCCGCTGCACGTTGGTGAGCGTGACGTTGAGCGCCTTGCGCATCGCCGCCACGTCGTCGCGGGCGATCGCGTCCTGCGCTCGCACAAGAACCGGCGTGGCGAGGTTGTTCAATTCGTGAGCCAGCACCGCCGCCATTGCGCCCACGTGCGCCTGGCGCTGAGACGCGAGCAGTTCGCCTCGGAGCGCATCGATTTCGACCGAAGGTTCTACGAGAGACATTCAGGACACTCCGATACCCGAGCCGACGTGACTACGCGCCATGCTAAACGCCGAGCCGCGCTTTCGCCAGAACTACCAGCGGCAAATCGAGGCCGGGGCCGGCAAATTTTCGAAATCCCCCGTTGGCGGACTAGCCCGTTCGAAAAATCGCTCGCGACCGTGTCGCTATTCTTCGCACGCCCCCGCGGCGAGCAGGGCGCCGCAGCCCATCTTGCGAACGCCGGGCGGCCATTCGCGAGTCGGGGAGTACCACTCCTCCAGCACGCGCAGCCACTGATCGCGCGCGCTTGCGCGAATGAACGCATCGCGCACCGCCGCCCCGGCCGGATGCAATTCGCTGTATTTGATGCCGAATTTCCGCATCAGGCGGGCCGCCTGCTTTTCGCCGTGGTGCGCTTGCGACAATTCGAAGTGCGCGCGAATCACGCGGCCCTGCTCGGCGACCGTGGGCGGCTCGGGCAAGGGACGGCCCTCCAGCAGGGCGCGCGCTTCCTGAAAGATCCACGGGTTTCCGATGCAGCCGCGCGCCACCGTCACGCCGTCCACGCCGGTTTCGTTCAGCATGCGGACGATGTCGCCGGCCGTGAACAAGTCGCCGCTGCCCAGGATGACGCGCTCGCCGGCGAGGCGTTTGACGCGGGCCAGGAATTCCCAGTTGCTGGGGCCGACGTATTTCTGCCGCACGGTGCGGCCGTGCACGGTGATCGCGGCGAGGCCATGCTCCCACGCCGCGTCGAAGATGCGGAAGAAGTCGCGCTCGCTCTCGGGCGAGTCGTCCATGCCGCGGCGCATTTTGAGCGTGACGGGTGTTTCACGTGAAACGGCGCTGCGCACGCAACGAATAATCTCGATGGCCGTTTGGGGCTCGCTCAAGAGGTAGCCGCCGCGGCAACGGCCAAGCACCTTGCGCACAGGGCAGCCAAAGTTGATGTCAACCACGTCGAAACCGCTTTCGTGCATCAACGCGGCGGCTTCAGCGAACTGCCGCGGCTCGGCCCCCATGAGCTGTCCGCCGACGGGATGGTCGTCGTCGGTCAGCGAGAGGATCTTGCGCTGCAACTTGCCGCGGGTGAGGACCAGCTTGTCGAGCACGAGTTCGTGAATGGCGTAGGGCGCTCCGTGGCGGCGGGCCATAATGCGCATGGGCGCGTCGCTGTAGCCGCTGAGCGCGGCCTGCACGACGGGAAAATCGAACGAGAACGGCCCGATGCGGAGCATTCCGTTATTGTAGCAGGCGGTCCGCCCGCGGGGTTCGGCGCGGATAGAATGGACGCGGCCGTTTTACACGGGACCGGAGATATCAAGGCAGAATGACTCGGCTCGCTCCGCTGGTGCTGGTCTACGACGCCTCGTGCCGCTTCTGCGTTCGGCAAATGGACTGGATTCGGGCGCATGACGGTTTGGGGTGCTTCGAGTTCGTACCCTCCGCGACGGTCGGGCTCACGGAGCGATTTCCCGCGCTCGCGGCGCAGGACATGAGCACCGGATTGCGGGCGGTTCGAGCGGACGGGACGGCGGCGGCGGGGGCGGACGCGGTCTATGAGGTCGCCCT
>JACRLV010000040.1:0-7584 GCA_016235145.1 Planctomycetota bacterium | reverse complement strand
TGCGGGGCTGGCGCCGGCGGGCCTGGGTCTATCGGGTTCCCGGTTTGCACGCGATTCTCAGATGGGCCTATGCGTTCGCAGCCGCGCGGCGATACCGGATAGCCGGCCAGAATCGCAATTCGGCCGCACGATAACAACTCAAACTGCCGGCGGCTTGAAATGGCCGTAAGTGACGGATAGTCTTCGTGTTCTCGCGTTTTGGGCGTCCGTAGCCGTCTTGCGGGGATTCAGGGAGAACACGATGAGACTCAAGTCGCTGTTTGCGAAGGTCGGCGTGTGGGTGGCGCTTGGAGCGATCGGGCTGGGCGGCGGCAGCGCCGTCGGCCAGGACAAGGCGCCGATCCTGATCGGGCACTACGGATCGCTCACAGGCTCGGAGGCAACGTTCGGCCAGTCGACGTCAAACGGAATCCGGCTGGCGATCAAGGAGCTCAATGCGGCCGGCGGCCTGAACGGCCGGCTGATCGAACTCAAGGAATACGACACCAAGGGCGATCCGAAAGAGGCGACGAATTCCGTTACCCGCCTGGTGGCCAGCGACAAGGTGAGTGCGGTGCTGGGCGAAGTCGCGTCCGGCCTGTCGCTGGCCGGCGGGCCGGTCTGCCAGGAAAACGGCATCCCGATGATCTCGCCGTCGTCCACCAACCCGCGCGTCACGATGGTCGGCGACATGATCTTCCGGGTGTGCTTCATCGATCCGTTCCAGGGCCAGGTGTGCGCGAAGTTCGCCCGGGAAAACCTGAAGCTGACCAAGGCGGCGCTCTTCTACGACCAGAAGGCGCCTTACTCGGACGGACTCGCGAAGGAGTTCCGCAAGGCTTTCGAGAAGCTCGGCGGCAAGATCACCGCGGAAGAGAAGTACACCGGCGGCGACCAGAATTTCAAAGCGCAACTTACGAAGATTCGCGGCACCGGTCCGGAAGTCATCTTCATCCCCGGGTACTACACCGACGTGGGCAACATCGCCCTCCAGGCCAGGGAACTCGACCTGAAAGTGCCGCTGCTCGGCGGCGATGGCTGGGATTCCGAGCAGCTCGGAAAGATCGCCAAGCAGGCGATCGTCGGCAGTTACTATTCAAATCACTACGCGCCCGACCAGGATGACGCGCGAGTCAAGGAGTTCATCGCGAAGTATAAGGCCGATTACAACGGCGCGACGCCGGACGGGTTGGCGGCGCTGGGCTACGACGCCGCAAAGATCCTGTTCGACGCGATGAAACGCGCGAAGTCGCTCGGCGGGAAAGACCTGCGCGACGCGATCGCGGGAACCAAGGACTTCCCCGGCGTAACGGGCAGCATCACAATCGACTCGAAACGCAATGCGGTGAAGTCGGCCGTGGTCGTCGAGATGACCGGCGATCCGCCGACGCCGAAATACCGGGCGACGGTCGCACCCTAGCCGGCCGCGTGGCGGCGGACGACGGGCTCGGTCCGTCGCCCATTGCGATCTCGGGAAAGTCGCTCGGGGCGGGAGGCTCCTGTCCTTCGAATGCCGATGCCTGTCGGAACGCGGGTTGAACGTCCTTGGCTGATTTTGTCCAGATTTTCGTGCTGTCGATCACTGCCGGAAGCGTGTATGCGCTGATTGCACTCGGCTACACGATGGTTTACGGCATTCTGAAGTTCATCAATTTCGCCCATAGCGACGTCGTGGTTCTCGGGTCGTGGGTTTCGTACACGGTCGCCGCCTTCATGTTCAGTCGGCTCCACGTGGACGCGGAGCATCCGCCGCTCTGGATCGGCGCGGTCGTCCTGCTGGCCGCGATGGCCTATTGTGCGCTTTCCGGCTACGTGATCGAGCGGTTTGCGTACAAGCCGCTGCGCCGCGCGCCGCGCCTGAATGTCCTCATTACCGCCATCGGCGTCTCGCTGTTTCTCCAGAATTGCGGGCAGTTGACGCCCTACAACCTCACCTCCCAGGGGGATCTGCGGTTCCCGTTCGGCGCCTCGCCGCAGCGGATGCCCGACCTGCTCGGCGAAAACATGAGCAACGACGACCGCGTGATGTGGTCGATTTCGTTCGCACCGGACGCCAACGGCTACGCCCCGCGCGTCGTGGTGAGCAAAATCGACTTCTCGATCGTGGTATCGGCGCTGGTGCTGATGTTGGCGCTCGAGATTCTGATTCATCGGACCAAGATCGGCATGGGGATGCGCGCGGTCTCGTATAACTTCGACATCGCCGCGCTCATGGGAGTTCCGGTCAACGCGATCATTTCATTCACGTTCGTCCTGGGATCGTCGCTGGCCGCCGCCGCCGGGTTCCTCTATGCGCTCGCGTTTCCCGGCTTGAATCAGCCGGCCCACGAGGTTTGGGTGCTGCTGGGGCTGAAAGCCTTCGTCGCCGCCGTGGTCGGAGGCATCGGCAACGTGCGCGGCGCGGCGTTGGGCGGTTTTCTGATCGCCTTCGTCGAGATGTTCGGCATGCGCTACATCGATTCGAACCTGCGGGACGTCTACGTCTTCGCGGTGCTGATTCTGGTTCTGCTGGTGCGGCCCAGCGGCCTGCTCGGCTCGCCTGAACGGGAGAAGGTCTGATGACGCCTCTTCCGGCGGCCAGCCTGGACCTGCGCCCGTCGTGGGGCGAGATCGCTCTTCGGGGCGGGCTGCCGATCCTTGTTTCGCTCGCGCTGCCGTTTCTGCTGCATTTCGTGGTCGGACCCGCGCTCGGTCCGTATCCGACAAAGCTGCTCGTCGATGTCGGGATCGCGATCATCCTGGCCGTCTCGCTCAACATCGTGAACGGCTTCACCGGCCAGTTTTCGATCGGGCACGCCGGATTCATGGCGATCGGCGCGTACACCGCCGCTTCGGTGACCTACTACGGCTCCATGCTGATCTGGGAGACGGCGGAACGACAGGCGGGGTTTCTTCCGGCGGGGGAGTGGCTTCTCTGCGGCGGATGCCTGGTCGGCGGGGCGGTCGCGGCGGTTTTCGGATACCTCGTCGGCCTTCCGTCGCTGCGTCTGCGCGGCGATTATCTCGCGATCGTCACGCTCGGCTTCGGCGAGATCATCCGCGTGCTGCTTCAGCAGACGAACTCACAGTTGTTCAGCAGCGATGAAATCCGCGAAGCGGGCCGGCGCGAGTTGTTTCCGCCGCCGCTCGGGGGCGCTCTGGGCTTCAGCGACATTCCGAAATACGGGACGCTGTTCTGGGTGTTCACGTTCGCGGTGCTCACCATTTGGGTGTCTTACCGGCTCAAGGTCTCGGCGGCCGGTCGAGCGTATCTGTCCATTCGCGAGGATGAGGTCGCGGCGCGCTCGATTGGAATCGACATCACCAAGTACAAAGTGCGGGCGTTCGTGATCGCGGCGTTCCTGGCGGGGATCGCGGGCGGGCTTTATGCGCACAGCGGCGTGATCCTCTCGCCCAAGGACGCGGGATTTCAACGGTCGTTCGACGTCGTGATCATGGTCGTGCTCGGCGGAATGGGGTCGATTTCGGGAACGACGCTGGCGGCGATCATTTTGACGCTGCTGCCCGAGCTGCTGCGCGATCTCCAGCAATACCGGCTCATCATCTACGCGCTTGTGCTGATCGTCATGATGATCGTCCGCCCGCAGGGACTGTTCGGCGTCCACGAAATCTGGGAGTTCTTCGGACATAAACGTCTCGGGACGCGACGCGGAGGGCGAACATGACGCCCGCGGACGCGACCCTGCACATCGACGACATTTCGATCTCTTTCGGCGGCCTGAAAGCCGTGCAGGCGTTCTCCCTGGCGATTCCGAAGGGCGGGCTTTACGGGCTGATCGGGCCGAACGGCGCTGGGAAGACAACCGTATTCAACCTGCTGACGGGCGTTTACCCCTTGAAGACCGGACGGATTCATCTTGACGGCCGGCGGATCGACGGCCTGAAGCCGCACCGGATCGCCGAAGCGGGCATGGCAAGGACGTTTCAGAACATCCGCCTGTTCGGCGAATTGACCGTACTCGACAATGTGCGGCTCGGTTGCCACGTGCGGGGAAAACACTCGCTGTCGGCGACGCTCATTCGCACGCCGCACCACGTCGGACAGGAGCGCGCCATCACTTCGCGATCGCTCGAACTGCTCGCGATCTTCGGGCTCGACGATCGCGCGGACGTGCAGGCGCGAAATCTCCCGTACGGCGACCAGCGGCGGGTGGAAATCGCCCGAGCTCTGGCGACCGAGCCGACAGTGCTGCTGCTCGACGAGCCGGCCGCCGGCATGAACTCGCAGGAGAAGCTCCGGCTTCGCGAAATGATCCGCTCGATCCGGCAGCAGTTTGGTTTGACGATCCTGCTGATCGAGCACGACATGGGCGTCGTGATGGATGTGTGCGAACAGATCACGGTGCTGGACTACGGCCTGACGATCGCGGTCGGAACGCCGGCGGAGATCCAATCGAACAAGGCGGTGATTGAGGCGTACCTGGGAACGCCGAGCGAGTTGCCGGACGGAGCGAGCGTGTAGATGAATGGCGAATGCAGAATGGCGAGTAACGAATTGTGAATGCAGAATGCAGAATGCAAAAACAACTGAACATGGTCCGGTCCGCAACTCGTTATACGCTACTCTGAATTCTGAACTCGCCGCCGCTCGCGCGACAGCGCCAGGGATTTTGAACGAAGCATGACGGTGCGCAATGGCCCTGCTTGAGATCGCGAAACTGAACGTTCATTACGGCGCGATTCACGCGCTGCATGACGTCACGCTCGAAGTCGCCGACGGCCAGATCGTCACGCTGATCGGCGCGAACGGGGCTGGAAAATCCACGACTCTTCGCAGCGTCTCGGGTCTGCTCCGTCCGACCTCCGGCGACATTCGCTTCAAGGGCCAGTCGATCGTCGGCCGGCCGCCGCACGAGCTCGTCCGCATGGGCATCGCGCAGGCGCCGGAGGGCCGCGGGATCTTCGCGAACTTCACGGTGGCAGAGAACCTCGACATCGGCGCATACGCCCGCCGCGACCAGGCCGCGATCCGGGCCGACCGCGAGCGGGCCCTGACGCTGTTTCCGCGGCTGCGCGAACGGATCAGGCAGAACGCCGGCACGCTTTCCGGCGGCGAGCAGCAGATGCTGGCGATCGCCCGAGCTCTGATGACGCGGCCGCAATTGCTGCTGCTCGACGAGCCGTCGTTAGGGCTGGCCCCGCAGATCGTGCAGACGATTTTCCACATCATTCGCGAAATCAACGCGAGCGGGACGACGGTGCTGCTCGTCGAGCAGAACGCCCACATGGCGCTGCACACGGCCCATTACGCCTACGTGCTCGAAGTCGGCGAGGTGGTCATGGGCGACAAGGCCGCCGTGCTCGCAAAAAGCGACGCCGTGCGAAAGGCCTATCTCGGCGTCGCCTGACGCCGGCCGCCCTCCGCACGGCGATGTCGCCCGCGCAGTCGTGCCTTGGATCGTGATTCCTTCGTAGCGTCGGACCTCCGAGTCCGACGACAAGTTCGATTTCGTCCTTTCCGCGGGCCGGGTATTGATTCGTGTTCGTCGGACTCGGAGGTCCGACGCTACGGATTTTCGAACCCGGTTTACTTGATGCGCACTTCCAGCGGCATCCAGCACGTGACGCGTTCACGCTCGATGATCGACAGTTGCGTGAGGAAGCGGACCAGGCTCGCGGACTTGCCCGGCGATAGCTGCTCGATGACCGGCAGCATCTCGCCGACCAGCCCGGCAGCGCGGCCGAGCCGCGGCAATGCGACTTCGTATTCGTCTTCAATGGGCTGTCCCATGAGCATCTTCAGCACTTCGCCGAAGTCCTTCTCCTTCGGCAGCACGGCCACGCGATAGTCTTTCAGCTTCGCCTTCTCCGCGGCGCAATGGATGGCGTCGTTCAGGCCGCCGAGGCGATCAATCAGGCCGCGCTCCAGCGCCTGCTTGCCGGTGAAGACGCGTCCGCCGGCCATGTCGTCCAGCTCGCCCTTGATGCGGTCGCCGCGCGAGGACTTGATCCGCCCTTTGAACTGGCCGTACACGGTGTCCATGTAGGCCTGCATCTTGCTGCGTTCGGCGTCGCTCCACTTACGCGTGCTGGCCATGATGTCGGCGTTGGCGCCGCGGGAGTACTCGGTGGTTGTGATGCCGAGCTTGTCTTCCCAAAGGCCCTTCCAGCACATCTTTCCGCCGACCACGCCGATCGACGCCGTGATCGTGCATTCCTCGGCGAAGATTGTGTCGCCGGGGATCGAGACGTAGTAGCCGCCGCTGCCGGCGACGGCGCCCATGCTGACGATCAGCGGCTTGGCCTTCGCCAGTCGGGTCGCGGCCTTCCAGATGATGTCGCTGGCCAGCGCCGAACCGCCGGGCGAATTCACGCGTAGCACGACCGCCTTGATGTCGCTGTCGTCGGCCGCCTTGTCGATCGCGGCGCGAAGTGTGGTGCTTCCGGCGCTGGCGCCGCCGAACATCCCGGGCTCGCTCTTGCCGGTGGTGATGGGGCCTTCCAGGTAGACCAGGCCAATTGCAGGCTTGCCGTCGTCTTCCTTGGGTCCGAAGAGCTTCTCCATGATCGTCTGCATTTGCTGGAAGACCGCGAACGGGTTCGACGGGTCGACCTCGATCTCCAGTTCGTCTTCGTCGGCGAGCTTACGAGCCGGTCGAGTCGATCAGTTTTCGTTTGAGCGCCTCTTCGACCAGGAGCGGGGCGGTGTCGATCGCCGCCTTGATCTGCTCCGGAGTCTGGTTGCGGCCGTCCGCCAGCAGCGTCACCCAACGGTTGTAGATTCCGTCGAGCAGCCAGTTGATGTTTTCCGCGGCTTCCTTGCTGGGTTCCGTGCGGACAAACGGCTCGAGCGCGCTCTTGAACGCGCCGCAGTGCAGCATTTCCATCTCGAGGCCGAGCTTGTCCAGCATTCCCTTGTAATACTCCATCTCGGCGTGCGGGCCGACGATGTCCAGCTCGCTGTTCTCGGCGAGCATGACGAAGTCCGCGGCGCATGCCATCGCGTACGAGGAGTTCGACGCATGGTCGGTGTAGCAGAGCACCTTCTTGCCAGCGGTTCGGAAGCTCTTCAGGGCGCGCGTCAGCTCCTCGACGTGGGCCAGACCGACCTGCGGCTGGTCGAGCACGAGGATGATCCCGCCGATGTCGGCGTCCTTGCCTGCCTTCTCGATTTCCTGGATCAGTCCGTAGAGGGTGGGCGGCTTCTGACCGGCCATCAGCATGGAAAATGGGTTGTCGTTTCCGGGGGATTCGGCAACCGGGCCGTCCAGCTTGATTCGCAGCACCTTCTTGGCGGCCAAAGCATCGCCAGAGAGCGCCAGGGCCAGGACCATCGCCAATCCCATCACCCAACGCGGTTTGCACAGTGTCATGAACAACCTCCGTCGGCTCCTTGAGAGCCTTCATAGCGGCCGCCGCCCGAATCCGATCCGCAGCGCGGCCGCCAGGGTATTCCGTCGTAACCGCCGATCGATTCGGCGGCCAGTACAGATTCTTGCGCAAATTCTAACGCGCTGAACCGCGGAACCCCATGAGGCGGAGCGCCCTTGACGGAGCTATGCGTGCCGCAACATCGCGAGGAGTGCTTGGAATTCATCACGCCGACTCGCTAGTGTAGCTAGTCAGGAATAGTGCATCACGGGTGGTACGGGCGTCTCGCCCGTT
>JACRLV010000039.1:20086-20687 GCA_016235145.1 Planctomycetota bacterium | reverse complement strand
AGGCGTCGGCGGGCAGGCCGGCCTTTTCCGAGCAGCAGCGCGACAGAAACGTCTCCTTGTCCATGCCGTGATCGGTGGCCACCTGCGGCAGAAAAATTCCGCGCCGCCCGCGACCCTGGACGATGATGCCGTCACGCCCGAGCTTAAGCTGATCAAGGCCGCGCCACGTCTGCGGCAAAGCGAGCACCGATACGTGGAACCGAAGGTCGAGAAGTTCACCCGCGCCGACCGGCGCAAAACGCGGGTCGTGCAGGGCCGCCGCGCTCGCCGCGCCGCGCAGCGCCTCCCAGAACGGCGTTGACGGGTCCAGCGATCCGATGCACCCGCGCAGTCGGTCGAACTTGTAGATCGTGACGAATACGCCGCCGCAAGGGTCCGGCGCGCCGGCGGGCACCTCGGCCGGAACGGCGGCTTGGCGGATGTCCTCGCCGCGAACGGCGCATTCGACCACGGCCCGCACGAACGCGATCACGATCGCGGATGAGCCCATGGCGGTGTTCACCTAGCGTTCTCGCTCGAAGTTACCTGCCGTGCCGCTACGAGGGTGGTACGGGCGTCTCGCCCGCTTCTCTCGGTGGAAAACGACGGGCGAGACGCCCGT
>JACRLV010000039.1:18173-20073 GCA_016235145.1 Planctomycetota bacterium | reverse complement strand
CTGCGCCAGCCTCCGAGAGGGGCGTTGGTCGAGCGCCAATCCGACCGCTACTATACCGGCCCGCGCCGCGACGCGGACAAGGTGAGGGCGCCGGGAAGATGGAAACCGTCTCGCAACTGATCGATTTTCTGCTGCACCTGGATCGATTCCTCCAGCAGTGGTGTACGACCTACGGCGGCTGGACCTACGCGATTCTGTTCGCGATCATCTTCTGCGAGACGGGGCTGGTCGTCACTCCGTTTCTTCCCGGCGATTCGCTGCTGTTCGCGGCCGGGGCCATGTCGTCCTACGGGTTGAATCCGCTGATCCTCTTTCTGTCGCTGGTTTCCGCCGCGGTGATCGGCGACAACGTGAATTACTGGATCGGCCGGCTGGTGGGCCAGAAGCTGGTTCACGAGGACTCAAAAATCCTCAAGAAGAAATATGTCGACCGCACGCATGAGTTCTTCGAGCGCTACGGAAAATCGGCCATCATCCTTGCGCGGTTCGTGCCGATCGTGCGCACGTTCATGCCCTTCGTCGCCGGCCTGGGAAAGATGGATTATCGCATCTATCTGCCGTTCGATATCGCCGGCGGCGTGCTGTGGGTCGGCATTTGCGTGTTCGCGGGCTATTTCTTCGGATCGCACGAGATTGTGAAGAAGAATTTCTCGCTGGTCGCGCTGGCGATCGTTTTCATCTCGATATTGCCGGGGATCATCGAGTTCATCCGCGTTCACCGCCGGGCGCGGGCGGCAAAGTAACGGCCTGCCGGGCCGCTATTTCGCCAAGTCGGCTGCTTCGACCAGCTCCGCGATCGGGGTTCCGCACTCGGGGCATCGCCCGGAGGTGTTTCCGTGCAGGTTGTAGAAGCACCGCCGGCATTCGCCGGGCTTTTGTCGCCGGCGCAGTAAGCGAATCAGCGCGGTCACAATGAGCAGGCCGATCGACGCCAGCGTCAATGCCCCGTTCAATGAGAAGAATACGTACGCCTCAATGGATCCGTTTTTTGCGATCGCACGGGCGTAGCTCGGGTACGAGGCGACGGTGATAAACCCGATCACCAGCGCGAGCGGCGGCCAGATGAACCACCACACGCGGCGCCTGGCCCGCACCAGGTCCAGCAACCAACCGATCAAGCCAACCGTTACCACGCCTGTCGCCAGGACGCGCGGCAACACGCTGAGCGGGCTGCCGCCGACCGGCTCGATGAGAAAGAAGCTCCAAAGGCCGGCAATATTGCCCGCTGCAAATAGTCCGTACTCGTCTCCCGGATGTGAGAAGCTTCCGAGCGCCCCGATCAGCCAAAGCGCGGGAAGAAGCACACGATAGAAAATCCGGCGTGTGCGGCGGTGCGGAGGACTGGGGGAAGGAGCGTTCATATCGTGATGATACTGTGGACGATCCAGCGGATTCGAGCAGCGTTGTGACGCGCCGGCGGGGGGCGACGCGCCCACGAATTCTCACGTCTTCTTGCCCGGCCCGCGCACGCACAGAACCGAAACGGCGGGTAGAGTTACGGATCGGAGCGAACGATGGCGGCCGGTGTCGCACGACTTGGCGCCGGCCCATTTTTCGTTCGACCGAATTCGAGGCTTGCCATGAAACCGTCACTGCTGCTTGTATTGCTGGTTTGGATTCTGTCCGCGTCGAGCGTTGTGCGCGGCGAGGCACCGCCGGAGCTCATCCTGATCGGCGATCGCGTACACACGCTGGCGCCTGCGCAATCCCCGGCCCAGGCGATCGCCGTTGGCGACGGACGAATACTTGTCGTGGGAGAGGCCGAGGCGATTCGTCAGCTCGCCGGTCCGACCACGGAGATCCGCACATTCGCGGGGGGAACCATCGTACCTGGGTTGATCGACGCGCATGGCCACATGTCAGGTCTCGGCAGCTACGGCTTCGGCCTGCTCGACCTGAG
>JACRLV010000039.1:4323-18154 GCA_016235145.1 Planctomycetota bacterium | reverse complement strand
GCGGTCGTTCGAAGATGTGCTCGCAGCAGTCGCCGAAAAGGTCAAGACGGCCCGCAAGGGCGAGTGGATTCTCGGCGGCCGGTGGGACCACGAGAGTTGGCAGGACAAAAAGCTGCCTTCACACGAAAAACTCAGCGAGATTTCGCCGGACAACCCGGTCTGGTTGCGCCGCGTCGACGGCCACGCGGGCCTGGCGAACGCACTCGCGATGAAGATTGTCGGCGTCACCCGCGAAAGCGAGACTCCTTCCGGAGGCGACATCATTCGAACCAAGGGCGGCGACCTCACGGGGGTTTTCGTGGACAACGCCATGAACGTATTCAGCGTGCGGGCCGGCGGCGGGCGAAACGCCGCGGACCTGCTGCTGAAGGCCCAGGACATGTGCCTGGCCGTCGGGCTGACTTCCGTTCACGACGCGGGAGTCTCGCCGCGCGAAATCGCCGCCTACCGCGAACTCGAGCAGTCCGGCAAGCTGAAGATGCGCATCTACGCGATGCTGGCCGGCCGAGAGGCGATGGAGTGGTTCGACCGGGAGCCGCCGAAAAGCGGCGAGATGCTCAGCGTGCGGGCTTGCAAGCTGGTCATGGACGGCGCGATGGGCTCGCGCGGCGCGTGGCTGCTGGAGCCCTATTCGGATCGGCCGGTGGACCAGCGTGGCGAGCGTTATTGCGGCCTTAACGTGACGCCTCCCGACGCGTTGCGGGACGTCGCACGTCACGCCCTGCGGCGCGGATACCAACTGTGCATCCACGCGATCGGCGACCGGGCCAATCGCGAGGTGCTCGATGCGTACGAGTCGGCACTGCATGACGCCGGCGGCGACCGCGGCAGGAACGCCCGCTTCCGCATCGAGCACGCCCAGCTCCTTTCGCCGGTGGACCTCCCGCGCTTTGCGTCGCTCGGCGTGATCGCCTCGATGCAGCCGACGCATTGCACCAGCGACATGCGCTGGGTCGAGGCGCGGGTCGGGTCGGATCGGGCGGAGGGCGCCTACGCGTGGAAAGCGCTGCTCGACAGCGGTGCGCGGCTGGCGGGCGGGAGCGATTTCCCGGTCGAATCGCAGAATCCCTTGCTCGGGATCTACGCGGCAATCACCCGGCAGACGACCGCCGGCGAGCCGCTCGGCGGGTGGCGACCGACGCAGCGCCTTTCGCGCGAGCAGGCACTGCGGCTGTTCACGATCGACGCCGCTTACGCCGCATTTGAGGAGCGCGAGACCGGCACGATCGAAGCCGGCAAGCGGGCGGACTTCACGATTCTGGATCGCGATATTTTCGCCTGCGAAGAGCGCGATATCGCGCATGCGAACGTCTTGGCGACGGTCGTCGGTGGAAAAGTGGTCTACGAAGCGGCAAAGAAACCCTGAAACAGCAAAGCGGGCGTTTTCAGCGACATGCCTGCCGCGAAAACGCCCGCAAAAAGTCGACCCAATGGGCTGCTTCTGCTAATTGAGCATCGAAAGCAGAGCGGCCAGATCGCGAATGTCGATCTTCCCGTCGGCATTGAGATCGCCACCGGGCAGATTCGAGCCGAACGCAGTCGCGAGGATGTACACGTCGTCCGCAGTGAGGATATTGTCGCCGTTGAAATCGCCGGTGACGTTGCCGCTCTGGTCGCCGGAGCCGCCCTGATCGGAAGATCCATCACCTGAGTCGTTTCCGCTGTCGCCGGAGTTGTCGCCGGAGTTGTCGCCTGAATTCGAGTCGCCGTTATTGGACGACGAGTTGCTCGTGGCGCCCGAATCGGGCTGGCCGCTGCTGCTGCTGTCGTTGTTGTCGGCGGCGACGGACGCGCTGTCCCCCAGCGAAGTATCGCCGGTCGCATCCGCTGTTTGCGGGCAGCCTGCGATCGTCAGTGCCGAGAATGCGACCGTGGCCGCTCCCAAAATGGCGGAAATCTTCGAATAACGCATTGATCCATCCCTCCGGTGTTTCTGGGGTGCCAACTAGGCGCCAAGCGGCTAGAGCACGGAACAAGAGGCTGCGGACTCCCTATCCGTTTTTAGGCGGCCTGGTGAAGAAAAGTCAATTCGGACCCCCCCGATTTCGCCGACAGGCGGATGCGCCCAACCGGCTCGATCAGGGCCTATCAGTTCCTCGCCAATGCCAGCCACTCTTCCGGCATGCCCGGCCCGGGCCGAATTCGCGCCGCGTGGAGGACTTCGAAAAACCGCTCCCGGCGGCGTTGAACGAAATCCGGTGAATACATGCGCCGCCCCAGCTCGACAATCCCGCTTTGAAGCCGCTCGGGGCTGAGGTTGCGCGGGCGGAAATTCACGTCGAACAGCGTGCAGCGCTCCCACGCGCCCGGCGCCAGGATACGGCCCTCGCGAAGCAGGCGGTCGTACAGCGGCGTGCCCGGAAATGGCGTGAGCACCGTGAGCTGCACCTCGAAGAGGCCGACGCGCTCGGCGAATTCGTAAATCGCGTCGAACGTGCGCTCGGTGTCGCCGTCGAGCCCGAGGATGAAGCAGCCGTTGACCGTGATGCCGCGCGATTGGATGCGGTGGATCGCGGCCTCATATCGCGGCAGGACTTTGAGCTCCCAGTTGCCGCGAATTTCGATTCCGTCGAGGCCGGCCGGCTCCGGGCTCTCCAGCCCGATCAGCACCTGCCGGCACCCGCTCTCCCGCATCAGGTCGAGCAGCTCGAGATCGTCCGCGATCGAGACATCCGCCTCCGTGAACCACTTGACGTCCTCATGGCGCAACGCGGCGAGCAGACGCTTGTAGTGCCCCCGCATCGCGAAGCTGTTGTCGTCGGCGAATTCGATGAACGGGCGCGGCCAGAGTTCGTTGATCCGGCGGATTTCGGCGATCACCCGCTCCACGGGCTTGACGGTGTAGCGCGGCGTGAGCAGCACCGAGCTGGCGCAGAAGTCGCACAGGTGCGGACACCCGCGGCTGGTCTGCACCGTGAGGCGGTTGTACCGGTTCACGTCGAGCAGGTCATACCGCGGCATGGGAGCATCGGCGAGGTCGAAGAACCGGCCGGCCCGCGGGGCGTAGCGCGGCTGCAACCGCCCGGCGGCGAAATCGGCCAATAGCCGCGGCCAGGTCAGCTCAGCCTCGCCGACCACGGTCGTCGTGCAGTGCGCCTGTGCCTCGTCGGGAAGCACCGTCACGTGCAGGCCGCCGAGCACCGTCGGGACGCCGCCCGAACGATAGTGTGCCGAGACGGCGTACGCGTCGCGAATCTGGGCGGAGTACGAAGAGATCGCGACGAGATCGAATCCATCCGGGAGGCGTTCGCTCTTGCGCAGATCGGCGATCTCGTGATAGCTCACCTGCCAGTCGCGGGGCACATAGGAGGCGAGCGTAAGCAGGGAGAGGCTCGGCAGCGAGGCGACGATGCGATTGCGCTCTACCACGCCCGGCAACGTCAGCCCGATCCGATTCAGCTCCTCGCTGGCCGCCCGGACGCCGCTCATCGCTATCAGTCCGATTCGCACGCTACGTACTCCTTCGCCGTGGCTATCCGCCGTTCAGGGCGTGATCCCGCCACGAAAAAGTGCGCTGCTGAAGGTAATGCCCGCGGTCAGCAGGCTCGCCACCGGGATGAAAAACAGGTGGCGCATCGGTTTTCGCCATGCGCTCAGCGCGCACACGGTCGGCATGCTCACTCCGCCCAGCGCGAATCCGTAGATGCAGAGTACGTGGTCGGTCGCACTGAGCTGCACGTGCCGGGCCGAGAGCGCGAACAGGACGTTGAGCATCCCGAGGGCGACGGCGGCGATGTGCCCGAGCCGCAGCAGGCGCCGCCGCCACGAGTCGTATCCGCCCAACCAATTTTCGCGATGAAAAAAAAGGCCGATCAGCGTCCCGGATGCAAACCCGAGCGTGATCAGCAACCAGCCGAGCCCGGCGTTGAGTGCGATCAATTCCTATCCCTGCCGCCAGCGTTGTTGGCGTGCAAACTGAGTATAACTCATGTCCGCCGGAAGGAATTCAGAAAATATTTTTCAGCTATCGGCGGACGCCGCACCGTGATTTGCGGCGGGTGAGGCGTCGAGGCCAAGCCCGCGCGCGATGACGATTCGCTGCACTTCGCTCGTGCCTTCGTAGATGGTCGTGATCCGCGCATCGCGATAGAGCTGTTCCACCCGGAATTGCTTGGCCATGCTCGCGACCTGGGTGAACTCGCGGCCCTGGTCCCGCAGCCACGCCGCCTTGTCGATCAGCGCCTGCGCCGCGAGCAATTCGGCCTTGCTGTCGGCGATCATCCATTGAATCGCCTGGTACTCGGCGATCCGCCGCCCGAAGACCTCGCGCTGCCGCGAGTATTCGACCATGAGGTCCAGCGCGGCCTGGCCGATTCCGACCGCCTGGGAAGCGATCCCGATCCGGCCGCCGTCGAGGGCCGCCAGCGAAACGCGCATTCCGCCGCCGTGCTCGCCCAACAGGTTGCTATCCGGAACAAACGCGCCGTCGAAGCTCATCTCGGACGTCTCTGAGCCGCGGATTCCCAACTTTCCATGAATCAGGTGGCGCGAGACGCCCGGCTGCCGCACGTCCAGCAGCAGCATGCTGAGATCCTTTTTGGTTCCCGTTTCGCCGGTGCGGGCCAGTACGGAAAACCAGCGGCCCGCCATGCCGTTGGTCACCCACATCTTGGATCCGAACAGCTTCCACCCGCCCGGCACCCGGACCGCCCGCGTTCTCGCCGCACCGGCGTCGCTGCCGCTGTTGGGCTCCGAAATCGCGAAGGCCCCCAGATTCTCCCGTTCGTTCGCCTGGGGGAGCCACTCCGCCTTGAGCTTGTCCGAGGCAAACCGGTGAATGATCTCGCAGACCATGCTGTGAACGCTGACCGTGACGGCGACGCTCGGCGAGGCGTAGGCCAGCTCTCGGATGATGTGGGCGTAAACGGTGCTCGGGCAGTCCAGTCCGCCGAACGACTCGGGTACGCGCAGTCCCAGGAGGCCCATTTGGGAGAGCGACCCAAGCTCAGTGCAGCAGGACGTTTCGCCGCGATCCCATGACCGATCGCGCTCCAAGAGCTCGGACCGCGCGAAATCGCGGACCGTTTCGACGAGCATCTCGTGTTCGCTTGATGCGCTCAACAGCGTCCCTCAATCGCGGGCCGATTCCTCTTTGAAGCCCGCGTGGCAGCCTGGTCTCCACCGGCTCGAATGTCGGCGAGTATACCCGCCGTCGGTCGAAGGTGAAGACGACTCCGGCGGGGTAGGAGCCGCGCAGAAAAAGAGCCTCCCGCCCACCGCGCGTTCCGACGCCGATCCACACGGTTCAGACCTTGCGCGGGAATCGCCGTCCAAGCCACTTCCGTCCAACCCCCGGGCCGATACAGCCGGCCCGTGCGGGACCATCGCTTGTCGGCTGGTTCCGAGAACGGGAGAAAGGGCGGCGCCAATGAGAATGTGCGCAAGTTCCAAAGTGCGCCGCACCGGTTTCGCCGTTCCGGACCCCACGCCATCGACACGAAAAACGCGGCAGCAGGGGACAGACATAGTCTGATAATACAGCATTCCCGCGACCGTATCGGGCTGTGATTTGACATATGCCAAATCATGGGCTAGACTTCTGTTGAATGGAGCATGGGCGGCGGACTCGATATCATCGCGACGCATGCCCAAGGAAACCGATGCAAAACGCCTGCAATTGCTCGCTCGCATTTTGCTTGGTGCGATTGGACGCGTCGATCTCGCCAGGCGTGCCTACGAAGGTAGCCTAGCCGAGCCGGACGATTTGGGACTCTACCGGCTCTTTTCTGAGACCGACATGGGCGATCTTGAGATTAGAGCCTCGCTCCGCGATGCGCTGGTTGCGCATCTCAAGCGAGGTGCCCCGGTGAATCGAGTGGACGTAAAAGGGGACGATCGCGGCGATCCGGAGTTGCGCTACGAATTTCGATTTGTCTTTCGTGAAACGAAGGTCTATGTCAAAGCGGTGCTGAACCTGGACGATAAGACGGACCCGCTTCTCGAAATCAAGTGTGTGAAGCGGAAAAACTGACAGCGCGGAAGGCGATTGCGAGTCGTTCACCGTCGGGCTCGGAGGCCCGACGCTACGTGCGATTCGAGAGGGTTACTACCATGACTGGGCTTACCGACAACCAGATTCAGCGGCTGCGTTGCGGCGCATGCGGACAGCGCAACTTGGCGCACACGAAGCAGCGTTATGAGAGGGAAATCAGCCACGACGGCCGACCGCCGGTGAAGATCGTCATCCCGGACCTGGAAGTGGTCGCGTGTATGAATTCCAAGTGTCCGCCGGATCACCCCGACCATTCCGTAATCTGGGACGACCCCGCGTTGTGGCGCATCACGATCGAGACCTACCGGCAGCTTGGGCTTCTCACCCCGAATGAGATTCGCAGCGGCCGCGAGCGGCTGGGCCGGACGCAGCAGGAGCTTCAGGAACTGCTCGGACTCGGCGGAAACACTCTCTCACGCTGGGAAAGCGGCCGCGTGTACCAGTCGTGGGCGCTGGACACGCTGCTTCGCCTGGTATTTCGCGATCCGACGGCGCTGCTGTACATAGCAAAGGTCGAACGGCCGGCGCGAACTGCGAAGAAGGAAGCTGAATCGCTTCGCCGTTTTCCGTACCTGAACCCGGCGCGCCCACCGCTCACTGTTGTTCCCAAGCCGGACGAGTTTTTCGCGATATGCGGCGCGGCGTGAAGCGACCGCACGGATCGAGAAGCGAGAGACTCTAAGATGCCGAAAAGACGCAAGCTCTCGACGCTCTCCCAAACCGACCCTTCTTGGATGGTGCACGCCACCCCGTTTCCGGATCGGCCGTGGACGGTCTGTTTCTACAGCTACCGCGGTGGCGTGGGGCGAACCACCGCGATGCTCAATACCGCAATTTCGTTGACAAGGATGCTCCAACCAATCCGCGCTGCACAAATTGAAGCGGGGGAGCTCCGTGGTGGTGCCGCGCCGTCGAGCCCACCGAGCGTCTTCCTGCTCGATTTTGACTTGGAAGCGCCCGGAATCGATGAATTTGAGACGTTTCGGCCGCCTAGCGAAGACCAAAAGGGACTGGTTGAGTACTTGGCCGAATACCGGGAGAAAGAAGTCCCGCCGCCGCTAGCGGAGTTCGTCTACTCCGTCCCTGTGAAAATCGGCGGCAAGGCCGATGACCGGTACAAGCTTTGGGTCATGCGGGCCGGCCGCAAGGACGACGCCTATGTCCGGCAACTCGCGAAGCTCGACTTGACGCAACTGTACCGCTTTGAATATGGACAGCATCTGTTCGAGAACCTAAGAGCGGGCGTGCAGCGTGAATTCGGGTGCACGATGATGCTGGTCGATTCTCGCACCGGTCTTACCGATATCGGCGGGGTTTGCCTTGGCCACCTCGCCGATGCCGTCGCACTTGTTTTTCAGCCGACGAGTGCCCAAATTGCAGGGCTTCGGCACGTCGTTTCATCCATCGTCGCGAGGGAGAAACGTGAGAAACGGTCGATTCCGCGCCTCTACATAGCGTCAAAGGTGCGTGAAATCCATGACGGAGAACTCGATTCGAACGAACGCGAACAGTCCATGTCGATTGTTCAGGCATGCGAAGGCGACGCTACGCCCCACGACCTCACAGATGTGGGCGACAGGCGGACTTTGCGTATGAGGGAAGTGCTGTTTGACGGCGGGGAACTCGAAAAATGCGATACGGACCGGCCCAACTTCGCCGTCGTAGAACTACGTGAGAACGTGAAGTACAGGCAATTGCCGGATAGCTATCTGGTGAAAGCTGATGAAAATACGACAGCCGTTGGTGGCTACTGTCTGGCTCGCTGGTGCCTTGGTGCCCGCTCGGCCGACGAGAGGAAGAGCCGTGCACGGACCAATGGCGCGGATCATTGGAAGCCGTTAGTCAGCAAGATCAAGCGCCTGAGTACTGACTCTCTTCGACAGCTTCTTCAAAATGAAGAGAATGTCACGGAGCTCAGCGGCGTTCCAGTGGACCTATGGGACACGCTGCCTGCGAGAAAGCAGGCCATGATTTACAAAGCCCTGCGACCTGCCGCTCCGAAGTCGCCGAATTCCAAGTCTGAAAACGGCGAAACTACGTGATGGTGGCGTTGCGTTCTTCTCCGATACTGGTATTTCCGAGCGTGATTCGGGATGTCGGGCGGCGTACGACATTCATAGTAGAATCCCCGGCGAAATCCTCAGCATGAAACGCCGCGAACTTGCCAATCTCGGTTTTCCGCAAGGCGACGTGCTCAACGCCGCGCTTCAGGCCTGCGCCGCCGCGTCGGAGGCCGGCGTTTCGCGCGACGGCATTCGCCTCGCTGCGGTTGCGGTTGTTGAAGATCCCGACGCGTACCTCACCGACCCAATCTGGGGAACGGCCGCCACGCGCCTCGCCGCCGCTCGGAAGCACCCGCTGCCGACGGTGGCGCTGCGAAGCGACCTGAAATACGCCTGCTGGGGCGAAGATATCGATGATCAGGCCCATCAGCAGATGCGGAACGCCTGCCGTCTGCCCGTGTCCGTCGCCGCGGCCTTGATGCCGGATGCACACGTCGGATACGGCCTGCCGATCGGCGGCGTGCTGGCGACTGAGAACGCCGTGATTCCCTACGCCGTCGGCGTCGATATCGCGTGCCGCGTTCGCATGACGGTCTTCGACCTGCCGCCAGATCGACTCGCGGCCGAGACCGACCGTTTCGGGAAAATCCTGGAGCGCGAGACGAAGTTCGGCGTGGGCGGGCACTGGCGAAATGCGGATCGGCCGGATCATCCGGTCATGGACGAGGACTGGAGCGTCACGCCAACGGTGCGCGAATTGAAAAACCTGGCGTGGGAGCAACTCGGCACGAGCGGCTCGGGCAATCACTTCGTCGAGTTCGGGGAGGTCGAATTCGGCGCGAATCCGTGCAACGTCAAGCCGGGCCGCTACCTGGCGGTCGTTTCGCACAGCGGTTCGCGCGGCGCCGGCGCCAAGATCGCCGACCGCTACAGCCGGCTGGCCCGCGACCTGCACCCCGATCTGCCGAAAGACCTCGCGCATCTGGCGTGGCTGCCGCTGGGCGGCGTCGGCGATGAGTATTGGGCGGCGATGGAGCTGATGGGGCATTACGCGTCGGCGAATCACGCGATCATCCACCATAAGATCATCCGGGCCGTGGGGGCCGACGTGCTCTACGGCATCGAGAACCATCACAACTACGCCTGGCGCGAGACGCATGCCGGGCGAGAGGTGATCGTGCATCGCAAGGGCGCGACGCCGGCGGGCAAGGGAGTGCTCGGCTATATCCCCGGCTCGATGATCGCGCCCGGCTACCTCGTCGAGGGGCTCGGCAATCCGCAATCGCTCGATTCGGCGTCGCATGGGGCGGGCCGGCGCATGTCACGCGCCAAGGCCCGCGAAAGCACGCGCTGGAGCCACATGAAGGCGCTCTTGGCGGAGCGCGGCGTGACGCTGCTGTCCGCCGGCCTCGACGAATCGCCGCACGCCTACAAGGACATCGAGGAAGTGATGAACGCCCAGGCAGCGCTGGTTCGGCGTGTGGCGAAATTCACGCCGCGAATCGTGAAGATGGCGCCGGAAGGCGAGCGGCCGGAGGATTGAGCGCCGCGCCGCTACGTGTACCGCACGCCGCGATGCTCCGGCTCGAAGAACCGCGGCAGGAGAGAATCTACGCGCAACAGCCCTTCGCGCGAAAAAGCGACGTGATCGCCATCCACCGAAGCGAACCCATCCGCAATCAGCGAAACAAATGCCTCCGCAAATTCGCTTCGAACGTCGACGCCGAACTTCTCCCGGAAGTACGACAGATCCAGGCGGCCGTACTTGCATTGCAGGATCAGCTCGCGGATCAGCAGTTGTTTCGACGACGGCCGCAGCGCCCGGGCCAGCGGCATTTCGCCCGCCGAGACCCGCGCCAGGTAGTTCTCCCACCGATCCTCATTCTGGAAATGAACGCCATCGACGTGCGAAAACGAGGCCACGCCCGCGCCCACCATGTCGCCGCCGTGCCAAAGGGCGTCGCGATAGACGAACCGGCCCGCCGCGCCGGCGCCGAGCTTGGCGCGAACCAGCGTGTAGCCGCTCGAAACGACGTATCCCTGCCGCTCGAATTGCTCGAACGCATAGGCCACCCAACGGCGTTTCGTGGCCCAATCCGCCACCAGCGCGGTCCCGCCGGCGTCGTGCATTTCCTTCGTGAAAACCGTGTTGAACGGCAGCTCCATCTGGTAGATCGTGACGCTGTCCGGCGACAGGGCGAGCGTCTTGTCCACCGCCAGTTTCCACTTGTCCTCAGTTTCGCCGACCATGCCGGCGATCAAGTCGACGTTGATCTGGTCGAAGTTCGCCCCGCGAGCCCATTCGTACGCGATCGCGATTTCCGTGGACCGGTGCGCCCGTCCGTTCCGCTCCAGAATCTCGTCGTCCCAATGCTCGATGCCCAGGCTCAGCCGCGTCACGCCGATTTCACGAATCGCGTCGATCTTGCTGCGTTTGAGCGTCCCGGGTTCGCACTCGAACGTCACCTCGCGGGCCGCGTCCCAGCGCCAATGGCGATTGATCCGCTCGACCAGCCGCTTGAGCTGCTCATTGCTCAGGTAGCTCGGCGTGCCGCCGCCGAAATAGACGAACTCGAATTGCCGGCCTGCCAGGCGCGGCCGGTCCTTGTAGAGCGCGATTTCATTTGCCAGCGCGTCCATGTATTGATCAACGTCCGCCGCGTTCTTGTCCGTGTAGACGCGGAAATAGCAGAACTTGCAGCGCTTGCGGCAGAAGGGGATGTGCAGATACAGACCCAGCGGCGGCGGGGCGGACCCGCGCTCCGTCCCGCCCTCCGCCGACCGCCAATCGCGGCGAAGCGCCACGTCCGCCGCTGGCAGTTGTTCGCGCGTCCAAAGCGAGAACGGCGGATAATTCGCGACGAAGTAACTCCCGGGTTCTGTCCGGTCACCGGCGGCGAGAACGTCGAGTTCCATGATTCCAAGAGTGTAGCGGCCCAGATACACTCTGACCGGTCGGCCGGGCCTTGCGCCCTCGCCCGGTACTCCGGGAGAGGGACGGGGTGAGGGTAGTCCTCCTGGTTCGGGTAGCATGGACCTCCGGCCCATCTCCGAGACACGAGCCGCGAGGGGCGAATTCGGCAGCCGAGGGCGGCTGCGGTACATTGGGCAACCGGGCCCGGATCGCAATACGAAACGGCGAACTTGCGGAACCAAATGACCAAGAAGAAGACTGATTTACCTTCGTCTCCGCCCGGCGCGCGCGGCTTGCCCGTGCTCGCCCAGCCCGCCGCGCCGGCAGCGCCCGTCGTCTCCTTTGTCTCGCTGGGCTGCGCAAAAAACCTGGTCGATTCCGAGAAAATGCTCGGTCAGCTCGCCGAGTCCGGCGTGCTCATCAGCGGCGACGAATCCGCCGCCGACACGATCGTCGTCAACACGTGCGGCTTTCTCGAATCCTCGCGTGACGAAGCCCTCGCCATCCTGCGCGAGCTGGCGGCGCGGAAAAAAGCCGGCACGCTCAAGCGGATCGTGGTCGCCGGCTGCCTCGTGCAGCGCGACGGCGACAAGATTCAAGAGTGGGTTCCCGAGGTCGACGCCCTCGTCGGCGTGAACAACCGCGACGACGTCGTCCGCGCCGTCTGGCGAAACGACCGCGACGCCGCCCTCGATCGATTCATGGGCGCGTATCACCCGTCCATGGCGGCGAAGTGGCACGACACCGGCCGGCTTCGCCTGACGCCGCGGCACTATGCCTACGTGCGCGTCAGCGAAGGCTGCGACCAGAAGTGTACGTTCTGCACGATCCCATCGATCCGCGGGCCGATGCACTCCAAGACGCCAGACGAACTGGCCGCGGAGGGCGCCGAGCTGATCGCCGACGGGGCTAAAGAGCTGATCCTGATCGGCCAGGACACGACCAGTTATGGCGCCGACCTGGGTTATTCGCCGGGGCTGGCCGGTCTGCTGCGCGAACTGAACCGTCGCTGGGACGGGGCCAGGTGGATCCGCCTGATGTACGTCTACCCGTCGATCATGACCGACGCGATGATCGACGCGATCGCCGAGAGCGAGCGAATCGTCAAGTACATCGACATCCCGCTCCAGCACATCAGCGACCGCGTGCTCAAGAGCATGCACCGCCGCGTGACACGACAACAGACCGAAGAGCTGCTGGCGAAGCTGCGCGACCGCATCCCCGGCGTGACGATCCGCACGACGTTCATTGTCGGCTTTCCAAGCGAGACGGAGGCGGAATTCGCCGAGCTGGAGCGTTTCGTCGGCGAGTTTGAGTTCGACGCGGTGGGGGCGTTCAAGTACTCGCTGGAGCCCGAAACGCCCGCCGGCCGAATGAAGGACCAACACGCGGCCGAGGTGCTCGCCGAACGCTACGAACGACTGATGCTCGCGCAACAGGCGGTCGTCTTCGAGCGGGCCCGCCGGCGGATCGGCCAGACGTTCGAGGTGCTGGTCGACGGCAACGACGACCGCGGCAGTCTCGCCCGCCACGCCGGCCAGGCCCCGGAGGTGGATGCGGTCAGCATCGTCGCCGACAAGGATTTCGAGCCGGGCGAATTCGTCAACGTGAAGTGCATCGACACGGACGACTACGATCTGGTGGTCAAACCGGTAAAATCAAAGCTACGCATATTGCGAAGCTGAACCGAGGATGGCCGCATGATCACGAGTGCGAAATTCAAACACGTCAAGTGCCTGCATAATGTGCAGCTTTCCTTCGACCCCTTAACGGTCCTTGTCGGACCAAACTCTTCTGGGAAGAGCACCATCCTGGCGGCACTTCAGGCGTTTTCCGATACCGGCGAGGGAACCCTGCCGGCCGTGTTTAGTGGCCCCAATTCCCCCGATGCTCTGGTGTTGCAGAACAAAGATCGATTTTCTATCGATATCACGACTGAATCAAAACAGAAGCTGGGCCTGAGATTCAGCCGGAAAGAAGAAGGCTGGTTTGTGCATCGGTTGGAGGAGAAGCCGGATGGCGAAAAAGTGGAAGACGGAAGACAGCTGGAGAAGTCCGGTAAGTGGCTCGCGGCCAAACCCATACGTTCACAGCATTTCAAGCTAAGCCAGGAGAAACTGGTTGCTCCGTCCGGCGGTGGTCCCGCATACGCGCTGGACTCCCAAGGCGGCGGTCTTCCCGCCCTTCTGTCAACGCTGGCGAGCGCGCACAGGGAGACATTCCAGCGGCTGGTGACTTCTCTCGAATCGATAGTACCAGTTTTCCAGGGAGTTTCGCTCGACGTCAAGCCGGTTTGGATCACAGAACATGACGAACACGGGGAGCCTTTTTCTGTTGAAAGGGACCAGTACTCAATACGGCTCGCAATGAAGAACATAGACGGCCTTTCGGCATCCAACGCGAGCGAAGGACTGCTCTTTCTGCTTGCAATCTTGGCGATGGTCTACTCCCCGCGCTGTCCCGCAGTTCTGCTGATCGACAATATCGACGCCGGGCTGCATCCGGCCGCAGCGGGTCGGCTCATCGAGCTGCTGCGTGAATCAGTAACGAAGCAGGCCGGCGTTCAAATCATCGCGACGACGCACTCGCCCTATCTGATCGACCACCTTCCCATGGAGTCCGTTCGTTTGTTATCGCTTGATGACAACGGCAACACGCTTTGCGGGCGCCTTGACGACCACCCCGAGTTTCCCCGCTGGAAAGACGAAATGCTGCCCGGCGAGTTTTGGAGCATGGTGGGCGAGGATTGGCTCAGGCAACGTGTGGCAGCCAAGTCGTGAGTGAAGCGACGCTTCTGATTGCGGTCGTATGTGAGGCCCGAGCAGATCGTGAGATCGCTTGCACGCTCGCCGATCGGATCCTGCTGGAGTGCGTAAGTTGGCTTGATGAAGAGCACTTGCCGTATGTGAGGAGTTGGCGCGG
>JACRLV010000039.1:0-4289 GCA_016235145.1 Planctomycetota bacterium | reverse complement strand
CTTTCTGGGCATGGAAGGATATTCGAGCCTTATCGCAAGAGCGGCATATTCGCGCCCACGGACACTTCAATAGCGTTCCCGGCGAAGCCGACGCAGCGGCCGCGCGAAGAGCCATCCGCGTTCTGATGACCGCAGAGCCATCTCCTCAAGCAGTGCTGCTCATTCGCGACTCAGACGGCGACGAGCGGCGATGCCTCGGTCTAAACCAGGCCCGCGATGAACACAGAGGGACGTTCGCATTAATCATCGGCGTCGCTCACACCAAGCGTGAATGTTGGGTGCTGAACGGTTTTGTTCCTATCGACGAGACGGAAACGGCGCAACTGGATCAATGTCGTCGCGATCTGGGATTCTGTCCCGTTGCGAGCGCTGAGAAGCTCGATGCGACCGCGGCTGGAGCCAAACGCAGCGCCAAGCGCGTTCATCGCCTCCTATTGGGGAGCGACTCGGGGAGAGAGGAGCGGTGCTGGAACGAAACACCAATCGAAAGACTGACGCAAACCGGTAGAAGAACCGGGCTCACAAGCTATTTGGATGAAGTTCGGAGTCGGCTCCTCCCACTCATATGTGGACAAAGCCCGGGGCGGTGAATCAGCAGCCGTCGCGCTGCCGAGTACGAGCGTGCCACACTGCCCGGCGTATTCAGATTGACCGGTCCCGTTTTGATGTTGGCCTTTGGCCCATGCGGCGGGAGTAGGATGGCCGTCGCCGTGTCGAGATGAGCGGCGATGCAAAGGACTGTTTGTGCCTGTGTTGTATCGTCTGATAATAACAGGCTTGGATAAGCTGAAATGTGCTCCGACTGAAACAGGTCACCGAGCAACAGACGGGCTGTCGTCATCGCGGCATGTTTTTTTGACTCCCGCGGGATGTGTGTTAGGCTTCTCCTTTATATGGCAGCCGAAGACACAACGCCCCCAGCGCCTACCGAACGGACCGAAGAACCCCCTAGTAGTTGGCGCCGCCGGATACTCGGGGCGCCGCGGAACCTGCTCGACCGCTCGCTTCATCGCCACATGGCCCTGGTGCCGCTGCTGGCCTGGGTTGGTTTGGGGGCTGACGGGCTTTCATCGTCTGCGTACGGTCCGGAAGAAGCATTCCGCACGCTCGGTGAGCACAAGTATCTGGCGGTCGCACTGGCGGCGATGACCGCCACCACGGTGTTCCTGATCGCCGCCGGCTACAGCAAGATCATTGAGCAGTTCCCACAAGGGGGCGGAGGCTACGTCGTCGGCACGGCTCTGCTGGGGCGGCATGCGGGCGTGGTTTCCGGTTGCGCGCTGCTGGTCGACTACGTTCTGACGATCACGATCTCGATCGCCGCCGCCAGCGATGCCCTGTTCAGCTACTGCGCGGCGTGCGCGAATCCGTCACGGTGCTGCTGCCCATCTTCGTTGTGTTTGCAGTGACGCACCTGATCGCGATTCTGGGCGGCGTGTTCGGCCACATCGGCGAGGTCGGCAAGCTGGCAACGGAGGTTTCGACGGGGTTTACGGGCGGCCTCACCTCGTTGGGCATCGGCGGCATGTTGCTGCTGTTCATGCATGCTTATTCACTTGGCGGCGGCACGTATACGGGCATCGAAGCCGTCTCGAACGGTCTACCCGTCATACGCGAACCCCGTGTTATTAATGGCAAGCGCACGATGCTCCTCATCGCCACATCGCTGGCGACCACCGCGGCCGGTTTGCTGGTGCTCTACCTCCTGTGGCACATTTCACCAGTTGAGGGGATGACGATGAACGCGGTCCTGATGGACCGGCTCACGCAGGGCATCCCGGGCGGGGCCGCGCTGGCGTTCATTACGATCCTCTCCGAAGGCGCGCTGCTGGTCGTCGCCGCTCAGGCCGGTTTCACCGACGGTCCGCGCGTGCTCGCGACGATGGCGGTCGACTCCTGGGTTCCGCGTCGCTTCGCGGCGCTTTCCGATCGGCTCTCGGCGCAGAACGGCATCCTGATGATGGGCTTGGCCTCCATCGCCGCATTGCTCTATACCGGCGGCGACATTCGGCGGCTGGTGGTTCTCTACAGCATCAACGTCTTCATTACGTTCACGCTGTCGATGTTCGGAATGTTGCGGCACGCGTATCAGTCGCCGAAGCACATGCGCACGCGCAAGCGCCGCGTGACGCTCTTCACGGCCAACGTGCTGCTGTGCGGCACGATTCTGGTTGTGACGACGGTCGAGAAATTCCACGAAGGCGGCTGGGTGACGCTGATCGTGACGGGCAGCCTGATTGCCGTTTGTTTCTGGATCCGCCGGCATTACGAGTTCGTAAGTGGAACGCTCACCAAGCTGTACGCACAACTCGAAAAGCTGCCGCCGTTGCCCGAAAAGCCCGTGCCGGAAGTGGATCCGAAGCAGCCGACGGCCGTACTGCTGGTAGGCGGATACGGCGGCCTTGGTATTCACACATTTGGGAACATTTTCAAGGCCTTTCCCGGGATCTACAGAAACGTCGTCTTCATGAGCGTCGCCGTGGTCGATTCGGGCGAGTTCAAGGGCGAAAACTCCGTGGATGCGTTACGCGAGCGAACCGAGAAGGGGCTTGCGGCATACCTTGATCTCGCGCGGCGGTTCGGCGTGCCGGCCACGGTTCGTTACGCCATCGGCACCGACGTGGTGCAGGAAGCCGAGGATCTGTGCGTCAAAATCGCACAAGAATTCCCGCGCGCGACGTTCTTCGCGGGGAAGGTTATCTTCGCCCGGGAAGCGTGGTATCAGCGACTGCTGCACAACGAGACGGCGTTGGCGGTTCAGAAGCGGCTGTACTGGCACGGGCACGTGATGGTTGTCTTGCCGGCGAAGATCCTGTAGTCGGCGAGGAAATCGGGCGTTATCGGACGACAATCGCCCGCCTTTCGTCCGGTATCTCGTAGATTCTCTGGGTCCGCTCGGGTTTTCCAGTAGAGCATCTTCCGCAACGGGCGTAGAATTGTTGCCCGAGGGTCGCTGTGCCGCGATTTGCGCATGGCGGGGGAAGTTGCGTTATCCGTCATACCTTTTCAGGGAGCGTCAAATGAGACAGTTCGCGGTCGGGGCCGCTGCGGCGGCGTTGTTTTCACTCACATCGCTTGCTTTGGCGGGCGGTGAACAGTCCAACCTGCAAGCGGGCGGTGCTCAGCTCGCCGCGCCGAGCGTCGAAGAGCTTCCGGCTGCTACGCGAAACCTGCTGGCCAGTTATCCGGGCGTGCAGATGACCTGGTCCGGGCCGAACATTCGCGGCTTCATGGGCGTGCCGATGACGGAAGGCGCCACGCCGCAGGCCGCGGTCGATGGATTCTGGGCGACTCATCAGGATGCGTTCGGCGTCGCGAATCTGGAGCTGGCGCTTCGGTGGGCGAATGACGTGAGTTTCGGCCGTTTCACGGTCTATGCGTATCAGCAGCTCATGAACGGCCTGCCGGTTGAATACAGCGTCGGCCGCGTTCTCGTGCAGAGCGGCCAGACGTATCACGTCGTTTATGCGGCGGGCATCTTCGCTCAGCCGCCGATCGACGGCTTCGCGCCGGATGTGGTGTCCGCGGACGCTGCACTCGCGAGCGTGCAGACCATGCCTGAGTACCAGGGCATGCCGATCTGGAGCGTACCGGAACTCGTGGTCTACGCGGGCCAGGAGTTTGAGATGGGCGTCGGCGACGGTCGTTTCGGGGCGCCGGTGCGGGCGTGGAAGTTTGTCGGGGACAATGGGATTCTCGAAGCCCGCGCGAAGCGGACGTTCTTCGTGAACGCCGCGACCGGGCAACTGATCGCCTCGCGCAGCGAGATTCATCACACGGACGTGAGCGGGACTGTTCGGGGCATGGGATCGCCCGGGACGAACCCGGACATCGCGTCGAATCCGCCCGCCGCGATGGCGATGCCGGAGATTCGCGTTTCGATCACCGGCGGCAGCACGGTTTACGGCGATAGCAACGGCGCGTTCACGATTCCAAACGCCGGCACGACCGCCGTCACCGTGACGTCGAGCGTCGCCACGGGCGCGACGACGGGCGGGCGTTGGGCGTATGTGAACAATGTGCCGGGCGCTGAGATCACGGCCAGTGCGACAGTCACGCCGCCCGGACCCGCGGCGCTGATGTTCAACGCGACCCCATCGGCTCTCAACACGGCCCAGGTGAATGCGTTCGTGCACACGAATCTGATCCACAACTTCGTGACCGATCGCTCGAGCTGGACGGGCATGAACATCGTCATGCCGAACAATGTGAACATTGCATCGACCTGCAACGCGTACTACGACGGCAGCTCGATTAACTTCTATCAGGCCGGCGGCGGCTGTGCGAAC
>JACRLV010000038.1:5478-12024 GCA_016235145.1 Planctomycetota bacterium | reverse complement strand
GTAACTTCATCCTGGCGGGCGGCGTAGAGGTAAGCGCGATTGCGGCGTGGAACGGCTCGACGTGGCGATCGCTCGGGACGGGCTTGGACGGCGAAGTTCTTGCGCTCACGGTCTTTGATGACGCGCTGATTGCTGGCGGCGGATTTACGCACGCCGACGGGCAGCCAACGCATCATGTGGCGGCGTGGAACGGCAGCTCATGGCGCTCGCTGGGGTCCGGCATCGAAAGCGTTGGGTACGAGACCGTTAGCGCACTCCACGTGCATGGCGGCGAGTTGTTCGTTGGCGGAGCTTTCACGATCGCAGGCGGCGGCGTCTCTCCGTTCATGGCGCGCTGGGCGCCAACAACACAAGGCGACATGGATGGAGATCGGGACGTCGATCTGTTCGATCTAACGATATTGCTATCAGGATTTGGGATTCAAGACGGCGCGTCGGCGGCGCAGGGTGATGTGGACCGCGACGGCGACGTCGATCTGCAGGATCTGGCCGAATTGCTGGGAACGTTTGGCTTGGATTGTCGATGAAACCCCACGGGCCTAATCGGGCAGTTCGTGCTTGGCTTTATCCGCCGTAGTTCCGCCGTATTGGACCACGATTCGCCAGCAAGTACGGCCGGCCATCGCGCTCAAACCGGCTCGGCGGCCGGGGTTGCGGACGCTGCGGCGGTTCCGGCCGTTCGGGCTGCAGCAGATCGACGCGGTTCATATCCGCCAGGGCGAACTGCATCACCTCGCAGGCGGAGCGTTCGGCGGGCAGCCAGCGATCGAGCAAGGCGGGCATGGCGGCCTCCGGACATCTCGCGCGGACGGGATTTGCTAGGTATTCTAGCCTGCAGCCGTGAAACCGCCAACTGCCGCGGCGTGGCCCGCGGCGTCAGGCCGGTTGGACGCGGAATGCCGAAGAAGAGACAGCGCCGGCGAGCGCCGACGCTGGGGAGGGTGTTGAGATGCTGCGGGCGACTATCCGGCGTACTCGAACTTCCCGCGTTCGGTCTTGCGGAAGCGGGCGTCCTTGCCCTTGGCGGCGATCTCGCGAATGATCGCGGCGTACAGAGTGGCCTGCGGCGTCTTGCCGCTGGGGCTGCTCCAGAGGCCCTGCTCGGTCATCGCGGCGATCATCTCGTTTGCCCGCATCGCCTCGCCTTTGGCCTTCAGGACCGTCGCCGCCGCGTCGAGGGCGCTCACGCGCTTCGGCTTGGCGTCCGCCGCGGGTTTGCGATCGGCCTTCGACTTGGAACCCGCCCCTACCGGCTTCGATCCCTTCGCTGCGGACTTCTTCGTGCTCTTCTTTGACATGGCGTGCTCCTTGAAATCGGGGTCGCACCATGCGGCCCGGGCGCTGAGGCCCGCGCAGGCAGGCCATCGCGTTCGGGTCACTTACCGCGAACCCACCGCGGCGAGGTAGTCGATCAGGTCGCCGGCGTTCCAGTACTCGCTCTCAACCGCGTTGTGCTCCTGGGGTTCGCGGCGTTCGTCGGGGTCGATCTCGAACAGCCGAAGTGTCTCCTGTTCAGGCGTTCCAGATGTGGTCCGCGAGCCCGGCGGCAAGCAGTTCGACGATCACGCCGGCCAGTTCGGTGGTTGGCTCGATGTCCGCGCCGCGGTCCCAGTTGTAGACCGTGGCCTTGTCGCTGATCCGCTGGATCCACAGCTTCGAGATGCGGCTGTCGCCGCCGACTTCCCACTCGCGGTTGGTCGCGGGCTCCGGGAAAACCAGCGCGTCGAAGCGGTGCCCGGCGATCGTGCCGACCACCCACGCGCCGCCGCAGCTCGTGCGGCGCTGCACCTTCTTGATCACCAGCGTGTCGAGCACTTCGCTCGCTTCGATCCCGTCGTTCGTCTTGGCGTCGTTCGCGTTCATCTCGATGTCTCCGTTCGGTTGCGTGGCCATGTTTCAGTCCTGCTCCGGTACGAACAGGTCGCCGGCGTCCCAGATCTCGCGCCCGTAGGCGGTCTCGATCAGGTACGACCAGGCGTCGATTCCGTTGCGGCGGAAGGTACTGACCTCGACCACCCGGCCCGGTTCGCCGTCCGTCTTGAAAACCACCTGCGTGCCGGGCTGCAGGCGGCGGTTCGCGTTCTTCGTCGTCGTGTTCATCTGCGTTTCTCCGTTTGGTACGCGGCGTGCGTACAAACACATCAAGCCATGACTTCGGGCGGAAATCAACTCTCATTCCGAGAATATCAAGAGAATCTCGCAATTCCAGAAACAGGCCGCATCCGCCCGGCGTCGGGGGGCCGAGAGCGCTCCCGGGCGGAGGTTGGGCCCAACGCCCGCCGCCGCCCCCAAGACGCGCCACGCCGCCCGGAAACGCGCCACACGGCCCGGGAAGCGCGAACGGCCCGGCCTTGACGCAGCCGGGCAACGAAGGAACGGCTCCCAACCGTCGGCGGACCGCGGGTCGCCTTCAATCGCAATGCCGATGCGGCGATCGAGAGAACGCAGAATGAGCCGCCGGGCGCAGAGCCGCGCCGCACCGCGCGCCGCTATCTAGCGGCCATAGATATGCTATCGACGACGTGCTACAATCGGATCGAGAGGACGATCGCGCTGGCTGCGACCCCCGGGGGGCCAGGCAATCTCTACCAGCGACGCGTAGATCGGGGCGTGCCCGCGCACGCACGTTTTCGAGAGTTTTGAATAGGGGGGGTAGGCGATGGGACGACGTGGACCGGCACGTACGCCAACCAGCATCCTGCAAATGCGGGGCAGCAAGCTGGTCACCAAACGTCGGAACCAGACCGAAGCCAAAGGCCCCGAAGGAACGCCGGCATGTCCGGAATGGCTGGATGCGGATGGGCGATTGCGCTGGGCGGAATTGGTCCCGCAGCTCGAAGCAATGGGCGTGCTCACGCTGGTCGACCAGGGCGCCGTCGCCCGTTACTGCCATCTCTGGGCCCGCTGGCGGAAGGCCGAGGAATTCATCGCCCAGCACGGCGAGATGTATCCGCTCAAAGACGACAAAGGCCGCACCAAATGCGTGCAACCCTGGCCCCAGGTTGCGACCGCCAACAAGCTCGCGCTGCAACTCACCCGCTTGGAACAGGAATTCGGCCTGACGCCGGCGGCCCGCACCCGCATCCACGTGACAAGGAAACCCGCGAACAACCCCGACAACCCGAAGCTGAGGTTCTTTCAGGCGCCGGCGTGAGGGGGTCTCGCCCCCAGCGCGTGAACCGGTTGAACTGGGAGATCAACAATCGCGCCAAGTGGGGCGCGGACGTCGCCCGCCGTTCACCGCATGCTGCCAAGCAGCCACTGTCCGATGCGGACATCGAATCGCGCCGCGGCCAACTCCAGCAACTCGCGCGGTCGTCGCTGGCGTGGCGGGCGTTCACGTACTTGATGGGGTGTTTCGCGTGCCAGACGTTCGGGGTCGCAGTCGGCGTGTTCCTCCTGACGCGCGGCGCACCGCACCCCTCGAATGTGTGCTGACCACGGCGGCGCGCTCGACGGCAGTCCTCCTGCACGATTCGTTACTCTCGGTTCATTCAACGCCACCTGTAAAGCCGCCTGCGAAAGGCGGTTGCAGCAGTTGCGGTCGATGATCTGTCATGCCCGTTGCGGATGCAACCGCCGCCAGCGACGAGCTTGATACCAATTGAAAATGACCGGCAGCAGCAAATCGATTACCTCGTCGGCTACCAGAAGGCCGCCGAGCACTGGAGCGGCCATCGGCTTCATCACTTCTGACCCGACGCCCGTCGCCCAGAGCATGGGCATCATCCCGATGATGGCCACGCCTTCAGTCATGAGCTTGGGGCGCAGACGGTGAACCGCGCCGGTGATGATCGCTTCGCGCAGGTCCGCGAGCGAACCGATCTTTGCCAGTCCGCCGCGGTTGTTGATCGCGTCGTGCAGGTACACCAGCATCACGATGCCGGTCTGGGTGGCCATGCCGAAACAGGCGATGTAGCCCACCCAGACGGCCACGCTGAAGTGGAAGCCAAACAGGCTCTGGAAGATCACCCCGCCGACCAGCGCACCGGGGACCGCCAGGATGATGAGCAGCGCGTCGCGGAAGTCGTTGAAGGTCATGTACAGGATGACGAAGATCAGCAGGATCACGAGCGGGAAGATGATCTGCAACGTCTTCTTGGCCCGCACCTGATGCTCAAATTGGCCGCTCCACTGGATGAAGAACCCCGGCGGCAGATGCACCTGCGCCGCGACGGCCCGCTGGGCTTCCTCGACGAAGCCAACGATGTCGCGGTCGCGCACGTTCAACTGCACGTACGCGCGCAGCATGCCGTTCTCGCTCTTGATGACGCTCGGGCCTTCGACAACCTGGATGTCGGCGACCTCGCTCAGCGGGATCTGAATCTCGTCGCCGCCGCCCATGCCGGCTGCGCTCGCCATCGCGGACGCTTCGCTCATGCCGGAGCGGTCCTGTGCCGCGGCGGGTTGCGTGCGGCGACCGGTGACCAGAGTCCGGCGCAGCGCATCCTCCGTCTGCCAAAAGTCGCGGGCGTACCGAACGCGAACCGGAAAGCGCTGCCGGCCTTCGACGGTGGTGGTGATGGCCTTGCCGCCCATTGCGACTTCAATCGTCTCCTGGATATCGGCCACATTGACGCCGTAACGGGCTGCTTTTTCACGGTCGATGTCGATTTGAAGATAGCTGCGGCCGACAATCTGGTCGGGGAACACGTCGACCGCGCCCTGGATGCCGCGAAGCACGGTTGCGATCTGGTTTGAGATCGTCTGAATGCCCGGCTGCTTGACGACGGTTTTCTTTTCGCCGTTCTCGACGACTTCCTCGGTCAGGTCCGCCTGGCGCGGGCCGAATACCTTGACGCCAATCATTGTGCGAACGCCAGTGGCAAGCATGTCCACTCGGTTGATAATCGGCTGCGTCCAGATGTTGCCCCAGCCGGGCATCTGAAGCTCGGTATCCATCTCCTTGACAATGTCAGCTTTGGACCTATGCCAGAGGAACACGCTCTGCCCGAATAGGACTGAGCGCTCCGCGCGGACGGCCTGCAACTCCTCGTCCGTGGGTGACTTTGCGAGCACCTTCCCGGCAGCCGCCTGATCCCGCAGTGCGGTCAGAAGCTCCCAGACCATCGTGCCGCCGGCCTGATCTTCCAGTTCCCAATTCAGCACCCGAATCCGCGCGACCCACGCCTCATCGAGTCGCCCTTCGAAGCGGTCGAACAGCTCACGCGCCAAACTAGCTTTTTCGCCGCCCACGGCCGTTGCGACATAATCCTCGAACGCGAGCAGCACGGACGGCGGCAGCGCCAGGAGGTCACTGGACGCCTCGACGAAGCCCTGATCCACCAGTTTCTGGCTGAGCGCGGACAAAAGCCGTGTCATCTCCTCGCGGCGCGGAACCTCGACCAACGGGAGACCGTGGTCCTTGAGCAGTGCGTCAGCGAGCTGCTCACGCTGCGGCTGGCTCGGCTCACTCTTGAGCAGGTGCTTCTCTCGGAGAATTGCCAGGAGGTCGTCCACGGTCGCGAGCGTGAGCTCCCGCGCCACAACCGGCACGTATTCGACTTGTCGCCGCTGGGCGAGGCCGCGGAGCGTGCGATCGAACGCCGCCATCGCGGCCATCGTCGCGCCGTTCACCAGTCCGTCGCGGTCCGCAGCCGGCAGGTTCGAATTCAGCATGCCGCGGTGCTGCAACGACTCGACCAGTCCGCCCGCTTCCTTGAGCGCATCGTCGAACCGCATGCCGCGCTTCGGCCACCATTCCTTGTGGCGGAGCGTCACAATCGTCTCGATCATGTCGATGCCGGATGGGTCGGTCGGCGTGTCGGCTCTGCCCGCCTTGCCGACCACCTGATTGACCTCGGGGAAGCTCTTCATGATCATGTCACGCAGCCGGATGTCGTCGGCGGCTTGCGTGACGGAGACGCGCGGGACAGTGACGGGCATGTCGAGGATGCTGCCTTCGTCCAGCGGCGGCATGAACTCGCGGCCGAGCTTGGGAAAATGCCAGGACCATGTGGCAGCCACGAGCAACAGGCTGAACGCGACACCCTTAGCGACGATGCGCCGGAAGAACACGCAGCCGAAGAAGAGCGCTGCCGCGAGAACTGCCACGAAGAATGCCGGCGAACCAATGAATCCGGCGCCGAGCACAAACAGGAACGACATGAACCAAATGCCGGCGGCGGGTACGTCCATCAGCCAGGTAAGCACCGGCTTGTAAATGTTGATGAAGCTGCGAACGATCCAGTTGTCCTCTTCGCTGCGCAGCCGGCCGCGAATCAGGACTGGGATCATCGCCGGCACAAACGTGACCGCCAGGCACGCCACACCGACCATCGCGAATGTCTTCGTGAAGGCGAGTGGGTGGAACATCTTGCCTTCCTGTCCGGTGAGCACGAACACCGGCAGGAATGAAATCAGCATGATGATGACCGCGAAGAAGATCGGCTTTCCGACCAATCGGCAGGCGTTTACCACGATCTCGGTCGTGTCGCCGCGGACGCGCTCGTGGCCGAACTTGCGCGTCAGCTCGTGCGTTGCGTTCTCGACCATCACCACTGCCGCGTCGACCAGAATGCCGATTGAAATCGCGATACCGGACAG
>JACRLV010000038.1:0-5452 GCA_016235145.1 Planctomycetota bacterium | reverse complement strand
TTGCTGGGGATGCCCAGGTAGTACATCAGGATGAACGACACGAGCACGGCCAGCGGCAGTGTGAGGCAGACGAGCAATGCACTGCGCAGGTGCGTCAGAATCAGCAGGATCGCAATGGACGCGACGATCATTTCCTCTGTCAGCGTCCGCGTCAACGTGTGAATTGCGCCTTCGATCAACCGCGTGCGATCGTAGAACGGAATGATGCGGACGCCGGGCGGCAGACCGGGCTGAAGTTCCTCAATCCGCTGCTTGATGTTCTTCGTGACTTCCAGTGGATTCTCACCGTAGCGCATCATGACGACGCCGCCAACGGCCTCCTGATTGTTCTTCTCCAGCATGCTGCGGCGGTACTCGGGACCGAGTTGAACCGTCGCTACGTTCCGCACGTAGATCGGCACGCCGTCGCGCTCGGCGACAACGATGTTTTCCAGATCGCGAACGCCGCGAATCCAGCCGACGCCGCGGATCAGGTACTCCGCCCTTGCTTCGACGAATACCTTGCCCCCGACGGCGATGTTGCTGCGGGCGACCGCGTTGTAGAGCGCGCTGAGCGAGAGGTTGTAGGCCCGCAGTTTCTCGGGATCGGCATCGACCTGATACTCACGCACAAACCCGCCGACACTGGCGACCTCCGCCACGCCGTTGACATAGAGTTGGTAGCGGACGTACCAGTCCTGGATCGCGCGCAGCTCGTCGACACTGTGCCCGTCGCCTTCAACCGTGTACCAGAAGACTTGTCCGAGCGCCGTTGCGTCGGGCGCCAGATAGGGCACGACGCCCGGCGGCAGAAACGTGCCGGCGATGTTCAGCCGTTCGAGTACGCGCGTGCGCGCGAAGTAGAAATCGGTCCCCTCGTCGAAGATGATGGTGATCATCGAGAAGTTGAACTCGCTGGCAGCGCGGATCACTTTCACGCCGGCCAGCCCCTGCAGGTTTACGGACAGCGGATACGTAATTTGATCGTCGATCTCCTGCGGCGAGCGCCCCATCCAGTCGGTGAAAACGATGACCTGGTTCTCGGACAGGTCGGGGATCGCATCAATTGGCGTCCGCAACACGCACCAGACACCCCACACGGCGACGACCGCCGTCAGCAGGATGACGATGAAGCGGTTGCGGATCGCGTATTCGATGAGCTTCGGAATCAAGCCAACCGTCCAATCCGACCCGATGGATCAATGCGGGTGCTGGCTCCCGCCGCCGTCCTGCGGACCGCCGCTGGCGCCGAAATACGTCGCGCTGGCGGCCGGATTGAGCCGGTTCTCGGCGTCCACCAGAAACGCGCCGCGTCCTGCGATCTTGTCGCCTGCACTCAATCCCGTGAGCACCGGGAAATACTCACCTGCCCTGGGGCCAAGCTTGACTTCGACCATGTCGAAGACGCCGGGCTCGGTCTCGCGGTAGACCACCGTTCGATTTCCGGTGTTGATGACGGCGAGTTCCGGCACGGCCAGCACCTTTTCGACGCGGGCGCGCTTCAGCGGGAACTTGTCGATCGGGCAGTGCTGCGGCTGGTCGAAGAGCCGGTCGGGGTAGACCGGGCAGAAGTAGCCGGTCGCGAAGCGCTCGTCTTCCTGGACCGAGCGCGGTTCGAGCGTCCCGGTCACGCTGCCGCACTCCAACATCTCCGAACCGTAGTATGGATTGCGCACTTCCTCGCCGACACCGAGCCAGTCAGCCTTGGCCATCGGGCAATGAAAGGTCGAGAGCGTGAGGTCGCGCGGCGGGCTTTCCCTGAGCATCGCGATGCTGAGCGTGCCTACGTTTTTGAACGATTCGCGCTGCTCCTTCAGTCCCTTGTCCTTCAACTTCTGAAGCGCCGAAACGATCGCGCGCGCTTGGTCTTGCAGCGCTTTCGCCGGGGCCTGCGTCAGTGCTTCGGCTTGGCGGCTGAGTTCGGCGAGGGCCGTGTCGTCCTGCTTGTCAGCCGCGAACGCAGCCGCGAGCTTGAGATATGCATCCGCGAATGCGCGGGTGTCGCTGGCTGAGTGTGATCCGGGTTGCGAAGCCGCGTCCACGTACTCGACGTGGCCGACGGGCAGCCGGATGGCGGCGCGGACGTACATTCCCGGCCGCAGCCGCAGGTCCGGGTTGTCGATCTCGACGCGGGCCGAAACCGTGCGGGTGCCGGGGTCCACCGTGTAGGCGATGAACGTGATCCGGCCGGCGAACACTTCGTCCGGGAATGCAACGCTCGTCACTTCGACGGCGGTCCCGATCGAAACTCCCGCGAGGTCATTCTCGAACACCTTGGCCTGAAGCCAGACGTCCCGCAGGTCGGCGATGGTGTACAGGTCGTCGCCTTCGTTGACGTAGTGGCCTTCAAGCACTTTCTTTTCGGTGACGATGCCCGCAATCGGCGAGAAGATCGTCAGGTGCGTCTCGGCCGTGCCGCGCTCGAGGATGGCCTGCACCTGCTCAGGCGTGACGCCCCACAGTTCCAACTTTCGCTTGGCCGCTTCGAATAGATTCTCCGCGCCTTGTCGAAGCGCCGGCGCTGCGGATTGCGAGTCGCGAACGCGCTGGTTCGCGCTGATCAACTCCTCTTGCGCGACCAGCAGGTCCGGGCTGTAGATTGAGACCAGCGGCGCTCTCTTCTCGACGTCCTGACCAGTGAAGTTGACGAACAGCTTGTCGATGCGGCCCTTGATCCGCGCTGGGATGAACGCACGCCGCGTCTCGTCGTAGTCGATGATGCCGACCGTGCGGATCTCGCGGGCCAGCAGCCGATTCTCGACGGGCAATGTCCCGATTCGGCCCATCTGCACCTTGTACGGGCTGAGCTGGATGCGCGCCAGCGCGTCCGGCGGCATCTCGGCCTGACCGGTTTTCGCTCGCTTCGAGAGCGGCATGCCGCAGATCGGGCAATTGCCCGACTCGCTGCGGATGATGTTGGGGTGCATCGGGCAGTAGTACTCGATCGCTTCGCCGGCAACCATGTCCGGCGGCTGCGCCGGTTTCCGCCAGCGGTCGTAGCGGTTCATCAGGTTTTCCCAGTTGGCCGAGACCACGCCGACCAGGACCATGAGGAAGATGAAGCGCAATCGGACATTCAGGATCCGGATGAACGCCCACAATCGCCCGACGATCGACGGGCGCTTCGGCACGGCTGGAGATTCGTTCACGTTCGGCACCTCGTTCCCGCATTGATCCTGATTCGATGCACTCCCGCCGCGGGTTCTTCCGCACACGAATCAAATCAGATACGCGGCGAGGGCGCTGCGCGCGAATTCCACGGCAAACATACGGAGCTGCTCGGTCAGCGAGGCGGCGGTTGAACCTCCACTGTCACACCCGGAGAGCAGGAGCACCGCGCCGCCGAGCAGGAGCGCGATTGCGAGCGTTCGCATCATGGCTTTGTTTCCACATCATGGGTCGGTTTCGTTGTGGGCGGACCGCTGAGGGCCGGCTGCGTTGTCGCTGGCGATCTCATCGTTTCGCGGAAGTCGGCCGCCCAGCTCGCGCTCCAGATTCGCCGTCGCCGTCAGTTCGTCGCGAATCGCGCCTGCCAGACCCAACCGAGTCTGTATCAGGTCCTGTTGCGCGAGCAGGACGGTGAGGACCGTTTCCTTTCCGGTCTGGTACGCGGTCTCGGCAACCTGGAGATTCGATTGCTGAACCGGCAGCAGCGACGCCTGGTAAATCTCCCGCCGCTTCGCCGCCGTCTGGCGCGTCACGAGCGTGGATCGAATCTGCTCGACGGTCCGCTGCTCCAGCTCGGAGTAGCGCTCGTGCAGCTCACGCGCCCGGTACTGGGCCTTCGCAATCTGGGCTTGATTCTGATCGAAGATTGGCAGAGGCACCTCGATGACCGGCCCGAGCACGAAATCAATCTCCTGGCTTCGTTCGGCGCGGCGTGTACTACGCGGCTCGATCTCTGGAGCCGAGAGTTGACCATTGGCGATCGACGCACGCGCCGTGTCCGCCGCAATATTGCGGCCTGGAATCCCGCGGCGCGCCATCCGCTCGCCGGAGTCCAAACGCCGCTGGAGGCCCCAGTCGACGAGGGCCTCCTCGCCCAGGCTCTCATCGGGCTGCTCGAGAGGCAGCGGGGTCGGGCGCCAATCGGCGGACGCGCGCGATGTTCCCATCAGGCGCAACAGCCCGAGCTGCGTCGTGCGGCGTGCGTCGCGCATCTGAAGCAGGTCGAGTTCGCCCTGGAGCCGCCGGGCTTCGAGCAGGTTCACGTCAAGCTGCGTGGCGCCGCCCGACCGCAATCGGGCTTGCGCCACGTCAATCGCCTGGCGCAACACTTCGAGGTTCTCAACCTGCAATTCGATCGCTCGGTCGAGGTACTGAAGCATCACGTAGGTTGTGCTGACGTCACGCAACAGTCCCACGGCATTGTCCGTGAATGCCAGCAGCTTTTGTTGCAACATCGACTGCGCGGCCCGCTTGCGCGAAGGAATCAGCCACAAGTCAGCGAAGTCCTTCACCAGCCCGAAATCAAGACTGGTGCGGCCGCCTGCCTCCGGAAATCGGAGCATCACGGAGAGCATCGGGTTGGACAGCAAGCCCGCCTGGACGAGCTCCGCCTTTGCCTGTCCGATCACCTCGATATCCGCACGCAGAACGCGGTTACTGGTTAGGGCGAGATTGATCGCGGTATCGAGCGTCACTTCACCGCCCGGCGGGACCGCCAATTCTCCCAACGGAGTATCCACGGCCCAGGATGGACGCCGCCCGGTCGCTTCATCCATCCGCTGCTGCGCCTGCTGCAACTCGCGGCCGTGTTCGATCGCTGTGCAGGAGGCGAGCGTCAAGCAGCACAGACTGCCCACGATCGTTCCGGTGCGGAAGTGCGCCATCGTCGTCGCCTCGCGTTCGCAAGCTGACCAGGTCATGTCTGCGGCCGCGCGAGCATTATCGCCGCAATTACCGCAATGACGATGCCCTCGACCAGCGTGACCTGCGTCAGCGGCAGCTTCAGCACCGTCCCAAGACATGCACGGCGGATGCGCCGCTTTCCGAACATTACTTCCAAGACGCCGGCGTCGCCAACGGGCATCAGGGCGAGCGTTTCCGGGTTGGCGAGCCAGGGCGTCGCGCTAGTAACGTATGCGACGCTTGGCACGAGCTCAACGAACGGGCAGGCCTACGGGTGCTGGTGGTCGCCATGCTCGTCCTTCTTCGCCTTGGGATCGGCCGCGGCCACTTTTTCAGGATCAATCTTCACGCCCTGCTCCTCCAGCTTGGGCGCGTACTTGGAGGGATCCTTGAGCAACTTCTCGCTGCACTTCGCGCAGCAGAAATAAATGCGCTGGCCCGTGCTCAGGTCCGTGAACGCATTCGGTTCAACCTTCTCGCCACTGACCGGGCAGCGCGTCTGATAGGTGTAGCTGTCGGCCAGCTTCGACTTGAATGCGCCGGGATGCTCGGTGTACTTCGCCTGGCATTCCTTCGAGCAGAACGCGATCTTGTGACCGCTCACATCCGCCGTGAGCTTGCC
>JACRLV010000037.1 GCA_016235145.1 Planctomycetota bacterium | reverse complement strand
AGACGTGAACGCCAACCTGCTCAAGCAGGCCGCGGTCATGTACCAGGCCAACCTGCGCCAGGGCACCGTCGCCCAAAAGACGCGCGGCGAGGTCGAAGGCTCGACCCGCAAGATTTATAAGCAGAAGGGCACCGGCCGGGCGCGTATGGGCCCGGTCCGCCAGCCCGTCCGCCGCGGCGGCGGCCGCGCCTTCGCGCGTAAGCCGCGCGACTTCCGCCAGGGGATGCCGCGAAACATGCGGCGCAAGGCCCGCAACAACGCCGTCCTGGCCAAGATCAAGAGCAACGACGCGGTGATCGTCGACGGCCTGGCGTTCAGCGAGCCGAAGACCAAGCGTTTCTCGGCGATGCTCAAGGCGGTGCAGGCGAACGGCAGTTGCGTGGTCGCGACGCGCGGCTATGACGTGAATCTGTACAAGAGCGGCCGCAACATGTGCCGCACGCGCGTGGTCGATGTCGCCGAGCTGAACGCCCACGACGTGCTCGACCGACCAGTCGCTGACGAGCACCCAGGCGCACGGAGCTTCGTACAGCTTCGAGGTTCACTTCGACGCGACAAAGCTGCAGATTCGCGACGCGGTGGAAAAGATTTACGGCGTCAAGGTCGTCGATGTCCGCACCATGAACCGGACCGGAAAGGTCCGCCGGTTCCGCTTCCGTTACGGCAAGGCCCACCCGTCGAAGAAGGCCGTCGTCACACTCGATGCGAACAGCGCGATCGACTTGTTCTAGGAGCCGGCGATGGGCGTCAGAATCTACAAGCGGACTTCGGCCGGGCGGCGCAACTCGAGCGTCAACGACTACGCCGAAATCACGCACAAGCACGAAAACCGGCGCGAAAAGTCGCTCTGCGTGCCGCGCAAGAGCACCGGCGGCCGCAATCATCACGGCGTGACGACCTCGTGGTGGCGCGGCGGCGGCAACAAGCGGCTGTATCGCATCATCGACTTCAAGCGCAACAAGGACGGTCAGGCCGAAATCCACAATATCGAGATGACGGCGGGGCAGGGCGGCAAGCTGGTGCGCAGCGCCGGCGGCGTCGCCCGGCTGGTCGCGCGCGAGGGCGATTGGGCCACGATTCAGCTTCCGTCCGGCGAGTTGCGGCAGATCCGCACGGCCTGCCGTGCGACCATCGGCCAGATCGGAAACCTGGACCACCAGAACGTGCGCATCGGCAAGGCCGGGCGCAATCGATATCTCGGCTGGCGCCCGCACGTGCGCGGCAAGGCCATGAATCCGATCGACCATCCGATGGGCGGCGGCGAAGGCCGCAGCAACGGCGGGCGGCATCCGTGTTCGCCGTGGGGCCAGTTGGCCAAGGGCGGCCGGACGCGAAGCCCGCGCAAGGGATCGACGCGCCGCATCCTGCGGCGTCGCTGGTCGGTGCGGTACGGGCTGGTGAGCCTGAAGGGCAGGAGCGGCTAGTTCGGAGTAACGAATTGTGAATGGCGAATAACGAGTTGATGCAATGCCCCGGGAATGTCGTCCGGAGTCGTCGGCTCGAAACTCGTTACGCGCGATTCGACATTCGATATTTTTGAGGGATTTATGTCTCGCAGCTTGAAAAAAGGCCCATACGTCGACGAGGTGCTGTACGAGCGCGTGCTTCGCGCGCGGCAGACGGGTTTCGCCGCGCCGCATCGCACGTGGAATCGGGCCTGCACCATCGTTCCGGAATTCGTCGGCCAGAAGTTCGAGGTCCACAACGGAAAGGGATTCATCCCGATCTACGTGACCGAGGACATGGTCGGGCACAAGCTCGGGGAGTTCGCGCCGACCCGAACGTTCAAGGGTCATACGGCGCGTGAGGTCAAAGTCAAGTAGCAGGTGGGTTCGTCCATGGCCTGGAAAGCCACGCATCGTTTCGCCCGCATCTCCGACCGCAAGGCGCGGCTCGTCGTGGATCTGATCCGCGGTATGAGCTGCGATCGCGCCGTCGAGACGCTTCGCTTCACCAACAAGCGGGCGGCGTTCATGGTGAAGCGGGTGCTCGAGAGCGCGATGTCGAATGCGAATGAGCAGGAGGCGAACATGCGCAGCCTGTTCGTCGCCGAGTGCTTCGTCGGCGCCGGGCCGATCATCAAGCGCTTTCAGCCCAAGGACCGCGGGCGGGCGCACCCGATCATGAAGCGGACGAGTCACATCACCGTTTCCGTCGACGAGAGGAACTGAGCCGTGGGTCAAAAGTGCAATCCAATCGGGTTCCGCACCGGCATCACCGAAGGGTGGAAGTCCCGCTGGTACGCGCCCAAGAGCGCGTTCGGCGCCTTCCTCGTCGAAGACGAGCGAATCCGCACGTTCATTGACACCCACCTGAACCGCGGCGTCCCGTTCAAGGACGACCCGGCGAAGGTCGCTCCGCCGGCCGCCGGCGTCTCGAAAGTCGAGATCGAGCGGACGCGCGACGAAGTCAAGGTGATCCTGCACACGGCCCGCCCCGGCCTGATCATCGGCACCAAGGGCGCCGAGGTCGAAAAGCTCAAGGGCCGCCTCGAGGACATGATCGAACGCCGCGTGAATGTCTCGATCATTGAAATTCGCAACCCCGATCTCGATTCGCGTCTGATCGGCACGTCGATCGGCGAGCAGCTCAAGAAACGGGCCAGCTTCCGCCGCGTCATGAAGCAGAAATGCGAAGCGGCGATGGCGGCCGGCGCCCGCGGCGTGAAGATCATCTGCTCGGGACGGCTGGGCGGCGCTGAGCTCGCCCGCACCGAAAAGCAGATGTTGGGCTCGATTCCGCTTCAGACGCTTCAGGCCGAGGTGGACTTTGCGGTCACGCACTGCGTCACGACGGTGGGCGTTTTGGGCATCAAGGTCTGGATTTACCACGGCATGTACGGCGAGACGCCGCTGCCGGCGGACACCTCGCAGCAGCGGTTCCGCCGACGGGCGCGGCGCTAGACGGGGCAGCGGGTTAGGAGACGGCGATGGCTGGCACGATGCCGAAACGCATCAAGTGGCGAAAGGCCCAGAAGGGCCGGATTCGCGGCAATGCGACGCGCGGCAACACGGTTGCGTACGGCGAGTACGGTTTGCAGTCGCTCGAAGCGGGCCGCATCACGGCCAAGCACATCGAGGCGGGCCGCGTCGCGATCTCGCACTTCCTGCAGCGAGAAGGCCGCGTGCACGTGCGGTTGTTCCCGCACAAGCCGGTGTCCGCCAAACCGCTGGAAGTGCGAATGGGAACCGGCAAGGGCGAGGTGGCTTTTTGGACCGCCGAGGTGAAGCCGGGAACCGTGATGTACGAGGTGAGCGGCGTCACCGAGGACTTGGCCAAGCGGGCTCTGCTTCGCGTGGCTCACAAGATGCCGGTGCGAACGCGGTTCGTGATGCGGCGGCACGGGGTGTAGCGGACGGGACGTAAGGCGGCGAGCCGGGTGATGGTATGAACATCGAAGCAACGCGAGCGATGAAGACGGATGAGCTGCACAACGAGCTGGAGCGGCTCCGCCGCCACCTGTTCGATCTGCGTGCGCAGTCCGTGACCGAGAAGCTCGAGGATCCGACGCAACTGGGTAAGACGCGCAAGGACATCGCGCGGGTTCTGACCGTGATGCACGAGCGCGACGAGCGCCACATCGAGCAGCGGCAGGCCCATCTTTCGGCGCAGGCGGCTGGGACGCGCAAGAAATAGTCGAATCGAAGGCGGATGAGCGTTATGGCAACAAGCGCAGGTGTACAGGACGCAGCGGCGGCCGGGCGAACGACGCGGGCGCGTCCGACGCGCGTCGGCGTGGTCTCGTCGGACGTACGCGATAAGACGATCACGGTCGTGGTGGAATACAGCGCCAAGCACAGCAAGTACGGCAAGTACATCCGTCGCAGCACCAAGTTTCAGGTGCACGACGAGAAGAACGAGGCCGGCGTCGGCGATCGGGTCGAGATCACCGAGTGCCGCCCGCTCAGCAAGACCAAGTGCTGGCGTCTGCTGCGGGTGCTGAACCGGGCGCCGCGGGGGGCTGCGACATGATCCAGCAATACACCTGGCTCGACGTAGCCGACAACACGGGCGCCAAGCAGATCATGTGCATCCAGGTGCTCAAGGGCTCCGGGGCCGCCTCCTTCGGCAAGAAACGCCTGCGCAAGGCCAAGGTCGGCGACGTGATCATCGGCTCGGTCAAGCAGGGGCTGCCCGGCTCGGACGTGAAAAAGGGCGACAAGGTGCGGGCGGTCGTCGTGCGCACGAAGTACCCCACGCGCCGCTCGGACGGCAGCTACGTTCGATTTGATTCAAACGCGGCGGTCCTGATCGACGCCGAAAACAACCCCCGCGGCACGCGCGTCTTCGGCGCCGTGGCCCGCGAGCTGCGCGAGAAGAACTTCACGAAGATCATCTCGCTGGCCGAGGAGGTGTGGTAGTCATGGCGGCCCGCATCCGCAAGGACGACATCGTGATGGTGATCTCCGGCGATCACAAGGGAGCGACCGGGAAGGTTCTCCGCGTGGATCCGGAAAGAGATCGCGTCGTGGTCGAAGGCGTGAACATGGTCACGCGGCATTTGCGCAAGAGCCAGCGGCACCCGAAGGGCGCCCGCGTGCAGCGCGAAGCCGCCCTGCCCATGTGCAAGGTGATGCCGATCGACCCCAAGACCGGTAAGGGCACGCGCGTCCGCTTCAAGATCGAGCGCGACGGCCGCGGCCATGTGATTTCGAAGCAGCGCGTCAGCACGGCAGGGACGGTCTTGAGCGAAGTGACGCGCGAGAAGCCGAAGACGGGTGGAGCGTAAGTCATGGCGCGCCTGATGCACAAATACCGACAGCAGGTTCTGCCCGAGCTCAAGAAGGAGTTCGGCCGCGAAAACCCGCTTTCGATCCCGCGACTGACCAAGATCGTGGTGTCGATGGGCCTAGGCAAGGCGGTCACCGAGGCCAGCAGCAAGGCCCGCGAAACCAAGCGTTTCGTCGAGGCGACCGACGCGCTGGCGACCATCACCGGCCAGAAGCCGCTGGTCACCAAGGCCCGCACCAGCGTCTCGAATTTCAAGCTGCGCAAAGGCTACGACGTGGGCGCCAAGGTGACGCTGCGCGGCGCCCGGATGTACGAGTTCCTCGACCGGCTGATTTCGCTGGCGATCCCCCGCGTGCGCGACTTCCGCGG
>JACRLV010000023.1:1687-12743 GCA_016235145.1 Planctomycetota bacterium | reverse complement strand
TTCACGGACAGCCGAGTCGTGAATCGGCCCGGCCAACCTCCAACCCTACTCTGACCGCAGTTCGCCAACTATGGCGAGCAGCCGAAGTCCGAAAGCAGGACCGTCAGATCGCTGAGATCCACGTCGCCGTCGACGTCATAGTCGCCGACCAGCGCGAGCGAATTGGTCTGCGCGATCTTCAGGTTGTCGATGTAGATCGGGCCGTCCTCGCCGCCAGCTGCGGTCGGAACGACCTCAAACACGATGCCGTCCACGTCCGGATCGGTCACTTCGCTGTAATTCGCCGAGCGGGAGTCGCCGCCGACGATGACCTTCGCAACCATCAGGTTTGTGTCGATTTCATAGCGAATGTGCTGCCACACTCCGGCACTGAGGGTGAGCGTGCCGCCCGAGAACGAATACGGGAAGATCGGGCCGCCGGCGCCGCCGCCGTCCCACTGAATGCTCCACCAGCCGTCGAACGCGATCGCATCCGCCATCCAGACGTTGTCCGTCAGGCTGCCGCGATACTGATCCCACTCGAGGATGACGAAGCGCTGCGGCGGAGGCGTGTCGAGCGGCCGGGCCGCACCGAGCCAGTTGGCGTCGTCGATTCCCGGCGGATCGATCGACATCACCTTGCCGTTGCCGCCGCCGGTCGGATCATCAACTACTTGCGCCATGCCCCAGGCCGGGACCGTGGTGTCGTCCACCCAGCCGTCCTGACCCGGCAGATCGCCGAGCGTGTACGCGGTGAATCCGGCGGAATCCCACACCGAAACCGGCGTGGAGCTCGAGCCGAAATTCGAGAGCAGCAGGGTGAGGTCGCTGAGGTCGGTCTGGCCGTCGTCGTTCAGATCGGCGGCACACGGCGGCGGATAGAGCGTCAGTTTGACGTTCTTGACGTCGACGTAGTCGGATGGATCGCCCAACACGCCGCTGTTCCAGTCGGTACCGTAGAACCGCATGCGGCTGACCCGGGCCAGGTCAAAGGCTCCGCCGGTCGTCGTGTCATCGGTGCTGTCGCAATTCGCGTCGGCATTCAGATCGTCCAGATCGATGGTGACGTGGAACCATTCCGGGGCGCCGGTGGGCTTGGGATCGCAATAGAAGAACGGACCGGTCTGATAGCGCATCCCGTAGTCGACGAATCCCTGGTAGGTGTCGGTTGCGATGTTGTAGTTATAGACACGCGTGAAGATCGGCGCGTCGTTATAGGGATTGGCGTTGGTCCAATCCTGGAAATAACGGGCATCGAATTCGAGCGTGCTGCCGGCGCCCAGGCAGTACAGCTCGCCGTAGCCCGCCAGGTTGAAGTCGATGTACGGGCCGTAGTACCAGCCATTGAAGTGCCCCGTCGTGCCGAAATTGCCGAAAAGGTGGTTTCGGCAATAGCCCTCGGTTTCGTCGTTGCGAAACTCCATCCAACTGTCATTGAATGGCTGGCTGTTCGGAACGTAGATCGCATCGCCGTTAGGCGATTGGGCCGTGCCGGGAACGCCGACGTTAATCTGCTGGTCCATCGGAATCTGAATGATGGTCTGCGCGAACGATGTGCCGACCAGACCGAGCACAGCGCTAGCCAACAACACGGAACGAATCATCTTGAACCTCCTTTGATGGAACCCGATTCACCACCTCGCACGAACAAGAGTCGATGCAGCGGCCTGGGAGACCGAGAGACGGGGAGTAGCGGCCATAGCCGCCCCGTGAAGGCTCGCTGAATGCCCTGCGCACATGCTAGCACGCAACGTTCCACTGTGACACAAAATTGCTGCGTTTTTTGGGGGGACGGCGACGGTGCGAAACCGCGCCCCGCGCTCATCGCCGACGCGAAACGAATGCGGTAATCGTCGGGGAATTCGGCCGAAAGCCGCACCTGGCATGGAGATTGATAGGTGCATGCTGCGCAGCCGAACGTGGCGATTGGGGCATCGTCCGCAACGGTGCGTAAAAAAACGGCGGATCAGCAGTATGCCAAGGCCAGCGAGCCGGGTAGACTCACCATGGGCGTTGGCGGATCAACCCCATCGCCGCTTGTCGCGCCCGTCTGACTCGCACAGGGAGGATCGTACATGCCGCGCCTGCATTATCGGCTCTTGCGTGCGTTCACACTCATTGAATTGCTGGTCGTCGTCGCGATCATCGCGCTGCTGATCTCGATTCTTCTGCCGTCGCTGCGAAACGCACGGGAGCAGGCCAAGTCGACGAAATGTCTGGCGAACCAACACGCGATCGGGCAGGCGGTTGGGGCCTGCGCGACGGAGAACCGCGGCTATGGGCCGACATGGGACGATGGCGAGATCGGCGGCTCGGGCGGCCACCAGTACTTCATGCTCACCTGGATCGACACGCTCGCGGATGAGGACTACCTCGGCGACGAGAAGATCGGGATCTGTCCGACGGATCAACGCCCGGATGATCCATGTTATGCACGAGGCCGCCAGTGGGTGTTTTACTTCAACAACCAGTCCGGCGTAGGGGAGATTCCCAAGTTCGGCGTGCGAACGAGCTACGCGATCAACTCGCTGATGCACTACAACAACCGGAAGGACAAGTTCCAGGACGAATCACGCCAGATTTACGCGGCCGACGGCTGGTGGACCTGGTTCGGTGAAATCAGCGCCTATTGGGTAGCGTATGAATCCGTCTATGGCAGCCCTCCGCCGGACATCCTGGTGTCGCCGAACTGGGAGGGCAGCATGGTGGCCTGGCGTCACAACTTCCGGTATGGCTCGAACGTCCTGTATGTTGATGGTCATTCGGCCCAGGTTCTGCCGAAGCTCAACCTCACGCCGGCGACAATCAACCGCAACGTCGACACGATCAAGTCTTTCAGTTTTCTGCCGGGCGAGGATACAGATCGTTTTGATTACGATCCGTATCGCGGCGAAATCGCCGACTACGTTGGTCGATCGCCGGCTTTCTTGCATGAGAATACTCAATCGGTCATGAACGGCACGCAGGTTGTGATGCGGGTGCCGGCCGACTATCCGACGGAGCGGCTTTGCACGGAATACAAGACCATCAATCGCACATGGAAGAAGTTCCCCAGCAACTGGCGCGATCGGCGGTAAACCGTGGCCCAGTCGACGCGAAATACGGTTGTTCTGGTCGTCGCACTCGTTCTGCTGGGTGTGGCGGGATGGCGTTTGCTCGGCACGGGACGCCCCCCCGGAACGCTCCCCAGCCATTCGGCCCACGAAGCCGCTTGCCTGGCGTGCAAGAGCCGCGTTCAGGTCGAGCACTCGGTGCGTGAAATCGCGCCTTACATTTGTCCGAAGTGCGGAGAACGCGCGTCGTATACGCTCATGTACTGTACGGAATGCAAGAGCGTTTTTGTGCCGAACCTGGTCTACAACGAAGTCGAGAAGGCGTACGGCCCCCCCATGATCCCCGCCTGCCTGAAGTGCAGCGGCACGCATGCCGTCGGACTCGAACCGCGCGATCCGACGCAAGCCCCCCAGGGCGACATGCTACTGCCGAAATGGCCACCGTAAGCGCCTTCTGCGCGTCGCTGTCTTCGCGGCGGCGCCGCATCCGCCTCTGACGGATCAACTGAGCCCGATATACTTCGTGACCTCGTCCGGATCGACCGGCAGGTCCGCGGTCAGGATTTCCGGGCCGCCGGTAGCGCGCACGCAAATCGTGTGCTCCAGCCGAATCCCGCCGAAGCCGCGCCGCAGCAGCGCGTCCACGTTCGGTCGATTCACCACGTCGGCGAACGGGCGTGTCAGATCATCCCGCTCCCAGACACCCGGCGTCAGGTAGATGCCCGGCTCGATCGTGACGCACATGCCAGGCGCCAGATCGCGGTCCAGCCGCAGGAAACTGTCGCCGAACTGCGTCGAATTTCCATCAGCGCATGCATCTCCGCCAGATGCGGCATGGGAGCCCGGGAATGTGCGTAGGGAAACCAGATCCGGTCGTTGAGGCCGAAGCCCGAATGGCAATCGAGGGGCATGCTGAAGCGGTGGCCGAGCAGTTCCGCCTCGACCAGCCCTTCGCAAATAATCCGGCCCGCCAGATCATGAATCTCGCGATAACGCCGCCCCGGCACCGCCGCCGCGCAGCATTCTTCGAGCGCCCGCCGGACCGTGTTGTACAAGTGCCGCTGCGTCGCATCGAACACGCCGCTCACCGGCACCGTGCGAGTGATGTCGTTGGCGTAATAGCTGCGGCTTTCCGCGCTGGCATCGAACAGCAGCATCTGCCCTTCGGCCAGCGTGTTCGGGAAACCCACCGCATGCAGGATTTCGCCGTGAACGCTGATGATCGGGTTGTAGGGCACGTCCACCTGGTTGGCGGTCAGGACGGCGTAGAACTCGGCGGCGATCTCGGCCTCCGTCGCGCCCGGCCGAACCGCGGCGAGCGCCGCCCGGTGAGCGTCCATGCCGATCTCCGCGGCGATGCGCATTGCACCGAGTTCATGTTCATCCTTGATCAGGCGCTGGTCGATCAGGCGCCGGGCTTCGTCGTCTGAAAGCCCTTTCAATCGCAGCTTCTCGATGAATGCCAGCGTATCCACGCACGGCGGCGCGAGAAAGTACGCACCAGCCGCGCCAGTTCGCGCACGAAGCGAGTCCAATTCAAACACCACGCCGGTATCAAGCCCCGCGGCGGCAGCCACGTCCGCATCGGAGGGCGCGGGCCCCATCCAAACGGCGTCATCGGGTCCGCTGGGAGTTCGAAAAATCGCGCAACCGGCCGCCCCATCGGAGCCGGGCTCGATCAGCAAGGCCGCGTTCTCCAGCGGAGGTCCGCCGAAGTAGCTGAACCAACTTGCGGGACGAAATGGAAATACATTCGCCGGGTAGTTGCGCGCCTGGCCGTGGCCGGAAAAGATCGCGAGCGGTTTCGTGAGCCACTTGCCGACGTTCGCGCGGCGCCGGCGGTATGCGTCGGGCGGACTGGCCATCTGAAATACCGGTTGACTCATGTGTTCGTTCCTTTCGACCGCATGATAGCGGCGCGCAAGCGGAGAAGCCGGGCCGCGTGCTCCTGTTTCGCCGACAGGCGGCTGCGCGACAGTTTCGGCGGATTTGCAGTTTAGCCCTGGAAGGGCGCAAGAAAACAGCCCACGGCGCGAGCAACGGGATGCAGGTGCTCGATGTCCGAAGAGCCGCGGAGCGGCGAAAGAAACGGCCCGGGCCGTATCTCGGCGATTCTGTCGCCGCTCCGCGGCTATCTGGAAGCGAGCGGGCAATCCCACGGCTCGCGCCGTGGGCTAACGTCTTCCGCCGCTCCGCGGCTATCTGGTCCCGCCGCTCAGCGGCTATTCGTGATGCAATGCCGCGCCGGCAATCCAATCGCAGCCGCCCAGCCCGTCACGCACCCCCGACAGGCTCGGAACACGCCACGACGGGGGCGTTTTCGGCATCGTTTCGCTCGGCTGATCGGGCTAGGGAATTTTGGCGCGATTCGAGTTCTGGTCGCCTCCGCACACGGATTATCAGGGCGACCGGAATTCGCAAGCTGATCCAGTCCGACGGCGGCGGCGCCCGCATGAGAAAGTTTTGAACAATACCAGGGGGGCGGCAACAGGCCGGGAGTCCCGCGACGTGCGAGTGACGCCGGACCCAACCGCGTTTGGCGGGACACGAAATGGCAGCATCCAACCTGAACCTCAAGGTCCTCGATCCGAATCCGCTCGAAGACATCGGCTCGCCCGCCGAACTGCCCGCGTCGGTCGCCGACGCCCGGAATCTCGCGTCGCTTGACGAGTTTCTCGAAGATGCTTCGATAGGTTTTCATTGGGCGATGCTCGATCATCTCGAAGACGGCGTCTACATCACCGACGCTTCCCGGCGAATTCGCTATTGGTCGAAGGGCGCCGAGCGAATCTCAGGCTATAGCTCCGCCATGGCGCTTGGGCGCCGCTGCGCCGACCGCTTGTTGCGACACGTGGGCCAGAACGGCGAATGCCTGTGCACGTCCGGGTGCCCGTTGGCGGCGGTGATGAGCGACGGCAAGGTTCGAAGTGCGGACGTGTTCATGCACCACAAGGACGGCCACCGCGTTCCGGTGCACGTAACCGGCGTCGCGATCCGCGACTGGCAGGGACGGATCATCGGCGCGTTCGAGACGTTCTCGAACGCGACGGAGCGGATGTTGGCGATCGAACGGGTGCATCTGCTCGAACAACAAGTCGTCCTCGACCCGCTCACCGGCCTTGCAAACCGCAGGGGATTCGAGAACGAGTTGGCCAAGCGCCTGGACGAATTAGGGCGCGCGGGCCGCGCGTTCGGCGTGGTCCTTTGCGACATCGACCACTTCAAACGGTTCAACGACACGTACGGACACGAAACCGGAGATGCGGTGTTGAAGATGGTGGCCGCCACGCTCCGACATGCTTCCCGAACTTATGACACGGTGGCGCGCTGGGGCGGCGAGGAGTTCATCGTTCTGACGAACCATTACGAACCAGAACAGGTGTGCGCCCTGGCCGAACGCTTGCGGATGGTGGTCGAACATTCCTGGATCGAACACTCCGGCCATTCGCTGCGTGTGACCGTCTCGCTGGGCGCTACGACGGCCCACGCCGGCGATGACGCTCGGCAGCTCTTCGCGCGAGCGGACGAGCTGCTGTACCGGAGCAAGGCCGGCGGTCGAAATCGGTTCACCTTGCGAGTCCGGGCCGCGGGAAGCGGATCACGTTCGGTCGATGCTGGCAATTCAGGCGATCGCGCGGGGGCGTGCGCGCGACAGGTGACCCTGACGAATACACAGAATGTGAGTCCATCCCCCAAGCACGGGCGGTGTGGGTTTCGAGCTCGTTCGTTCCGCATTTTCGCGAACAGAGCCCGCGCTCGCCCGATCCCACGGCGGCACCTCGCGGCGCGCCCCTTGCCACTGCACGCGGAGTCGGAAGCGCACTACACTATGGAAGGGCCGGTCCCTGTTCCTGGGCTCTCAAAAAAAGGCGCGCTTCGCGGGCAGACCCGCGTAAAGGGATGATGCATCGAATGAGCGAGACAATGAGCAGTGCGGCGGCTCTCGCGCCGCTCTGGAAGCGAAATCCGATTCTGCGGTTCTTCTCCAGCATCACGGTCGGCATGGTTCTGCTGGCGCTGATCCTCATGTACGCCTCCATTCTGTCCGCCCTGCCGCAGGTTCGCGGGGCGATCGAAGTTACGGAGATGGAAGCGTTCCGCCATTGGCTGTTCGTCACGCTGATCGCATTGTTTTGCGCAACGCTCATCGTCGTGACGATCACGCGCATTCGGTTGAGCTGGATCAATGCAGGCGTGTGGACCGTCCACACCGGTTTGATCCTGCTTGCCGGCGGCGCCGCGTGGTATTTCGGAACCAAGATCGAGGGCGATGTCCTGCTCCGGTCGCCGCGCATCCAGATGTTCACCATCGGGAGCGGGAACAGCCGCCAGGTCGCGGAGTTGCTGGCGGCTAAAGGCGAAAACTGGTCGAACACGATGCCCGCTTTGGGCGGCACGGTCTCGCCGCCGCCCTGCACTATCGGCGGCAGGGCCGACCTGACAGCGAACGACATGTCGCGCCCATTCGCGGGCTTCCATTGCATCGCGAGCGCTATTTGGACGAGGGTTATGCGCTGCGTGACGTGGCTGGACACGAGTCGCCCTCGAAGCGCGCCACCCCCGAAATCGCCCTGGGCCCGCTGCGCATTCCGACCGGTTGGTTCGAGCATTGGCGGATGCCGATTCCGGTGAGCACGCCGGATCTGCCGTTCGACGTCGTCGTGACGGGTTACGTGCCCTATATGCGAAGCATGGAACTCGCCGCCGCCGACGGCGGAACGGAAGAGAATCCCGCTGCGACGTATACGATCGCCGCCGGACAGACTCACCTGCGCGAGTCGCTGTTCGCCTCTCAGCCCGGCCAGTCGCTCAGCCCGAACCTGAATCTTGAATTCCGGTGGGTGAAGTCGGCGGAGGAGCAACAGGCGCTTTTCGCGCCCATGACCGGCAATCACGAGCTCACGATCGAGGTCGTCGATCCGCCCGTGCGCAAGGTCGTGGACGTGACCGAGGGAATGACGATCAAAGTCGATGGCACCGCGTACGAGATCAAGGTTGCGGAACTGGCCCCGAACTGGCCGCTGATGACGCCGGGCTTTGAAAACGCCCGCTCGCCGGTCGCCCGCGTCGACGTCAAGGGGCCGGACAAGCAATACAACCGAACGGTCGTCCAGCGCTATCCGCAGCTTTCGCAGGACATCGACGAAAAAGGTACGCGACACCGCGAAGGTCCCTACGACCCGAATCTGAAGCTCACGTATCGAACCTGCGCAGAGGGATGGGTGATTCTGGCCGCGGGGCCGAATCTCACGCCGCAGATCGGGCTGTTCGAGCCCGACGGCAAGCCGCAGGTCGCGTCGCTGCAAGTCGGCAAACCGTCCGCGATCAACACGACGGGCGGAAAGCTCGACTTCACGCTCGAGTCCCTGTTCGCCAAGGGCCGGGCCTTGCCCGTACCGATCATTGAGCCGCTCGAATCTCGCCGGCCTCAGATGGGACGCGAAGCGTCGGCCGTGCGCATCACGCTCAAAGGCAAGGGCGCGGCCGCCGGCTGGTCGGAAAGCCGTTGGATCCCGTACAGCAACTATCCGGACGCTGAGCCTTTTGCCCAGCCGATTGAGGTCAATGTTCCCGGCGACCCGGCGACATATGAACTGGTCTATTCACGGCTGCCGCGGTCGCTCGACGCGATGCTGATTCCCGGCAGGCTTTCCACGGCCTTCTTCCCGGGCCGCATGTCGGCGACGTCGTGGAGAAGCGAGTTTCAAGTGGCGGACGATTCGGGCTCCGTAAAACCCGCCTTCGTCGAGACGAACCAGACCGCCGCAATCGGGCGCTATACGCTATTCCAGAGCGGCGCCGCCAACGACCACTGGAGCTATACGATCCTTGGCGTCGGAACGCGTGAAGCGATCATGCCCCAGGTTCTGGGGTGCATCCTGATCACGTTGGGCTCGATGTATGCTTTTTATGTGAAGCCTTGGCTGCGCCGCCGGGCCGCGGCGCGCAATGCAGTCGCAACCAGTGCCGCCGTCGCCACGCAGGAGCCGGCCGAAACGCGCGAACTGGCGGGCGTGCGCTAGCCAGGATGCTTGCTCTGTCTGTGCCGTCACCGGTCAGGAATTGAGAAAATGGGGAACTCGCGAAAAGCGAACTCTGATAACGGAGCTGCCGCAACCATGCTGACAACCAACCGTTCTCCTCGTCGATTTTCCGCGGTCTTGCTGATCGCGCTGGGCGCGACGGTCGCCGTAGCGGGTGAGCCGAAATTCCAGCCGCCGGCCGATTTGGCGGCTCTCGATGCACAGATCAACTGGTCGCACTGCAAGCTGATCGCCGTGCAGGACCAGGGCCGCTACAAGACGCTCGACTCGTTCGCACGCGAGGCGATGACGGCCATGTGCGGCAAAGAGCAACTTCCCGGCCTCAGCCCGATCGGATCGGCTCTGGAGTGGATGTTCAACGCCAGGGCATACGCCGACGCACCGGTCGTCTATATCAAAGATCGCGGGCTGCGGATTCACTTCTCGACGCACATGGACCAGACCACGCTCGAACGCGTCCGCACGACCGGATACATGACGCTGCGCGAGCTGGCGGACGACCGCGTGCAGCAGCGCAAGAACGAGATGGAGCCCAAGACGCGCCTCGCCACGGCGATGAACCGTCTTGAAGGCGCCATGGCGACGGCGTTTTCGATCGATCGGCTCTTCCGCGTCGTGCCCCGCCACACAAGCAAAGCCGACGATCTCTGGGCGACGCCGGATGAGATCATCGCGAACTTGCCCGCGGAGCTTCGCGAACTGGCGCAGCGGCGCATGGGCTCGAACCGGATGAGCGACCAGCCGGTCGAGGGCATATCATCGGATCAGGCTTCGTCCGTGCTCACCGCGTGGGCGCTCGTGCGGGCTTCGTGGCTGGATCGCGACGCCACGGGAGTTCAGCAGGCGCTGGACCGGCTGACCGACGTGCTTCAAAGCACCGCCAAGGCCGGCGAGTATCCCTCACTGGCCAAACGCCAGGCGGAAGCACTGTACTACCGAATGGGCAAGTTCACGTTCGGCCAGATCATCTATTTCTTCGGCGTCGTGATCGGCGTCTTCGCGCTAGTCACGCGCTGGAAGACGCCCTGGATGATCGGTCTGATCGTGCTGATCGCCGCGCTGGGATTGCACGCCTTCTCGATCGGACTGCGCTGGTCGATTCTGGGGCGCATTCCGGTGGCGAACATGTTTGAGGCGGTAGTCGGCGCCGCATGGGCGGGCGCCTGTGTGGCGATCATTCTGGAGTTCGTGTTCCGCACACGCATCTTCCTGCTCGCGGCGCATGTAACCGGGTTCGTCGGCCTGGCAGTCGCCGAAATGGTCAGCCCCGGCGGCGGCACGCTCACCTCGATCCGGGCGATTCTGGACGACGTGATGCTGCGCATTCACACCACGCTCATCATCTGGTCCTACGCACTGATCTTCCTCGCGTCCGTGATCGGAATGTGCTACCTCTTCGGCTACTACCTCGTCACCAACGCGTATCGCTCCGCCGAAAGCGGGCTCATCACGATGATTGCCGGCGGGACCATGCTGCTGGTGGCGATGACGATTTTCTCGGCAGCTCCTGCGGACGCACCGACCGCCGACGGGTTCATCAAGAGCGCCGCGGCGTCGTGGGCGTTCGGCATCACCGGAATCGCCACCGCCCTGCTGCTCACGGCGCTGGGGACGTATCGAGCGCCGGGCAACGTGCTCGTCGCGACGACGATGCTGCTGCTTTCGTGCGGCGTGTTGACCTTTGCGGACCGGTGGTTCGTCATCGGAACGGCATGGACGATGATCATCAGCGGCCTCACCTGGATGTTGGCGACGATGTCCGGCTTCTGGCTGCGCCGCCAGGCCGATCCGATGCCGCGAACGATGCTGGCCGGCGTCGGCGGCGCGCAGATTCCCGTTTCAGCGATGCACCGTCCGATCATGGCGGGCGGCGCCCCCGGCGATGAAGCCCGGAGCACAAAGCTGCCGCGCTGGCTGTACGACTTCGACTGGGCCCACCTGATCATCCTCAACCTCGTGTTCGTGATGCTCTTCGTCGGA
>JACRLV010000023.1:0-1572 GCA_016235145.1 Planctomycetota bacterium | reverse complement strand
ACCTGGATCATCTATGCGATTCTGATCCACATCCGGTTCATCGTGAAGGACCGCGGATTGTGGACGGCGTGGCTGTCGGTGATCGGGTGCGCCATGATGGTGTTCAACTGGATCGTCGTGAATCACTTTATCGTCGGCCTGCACAGCTACGCCTGATGCAACGGACCGCCGCCGAGGAATCCGATAGGCCCGCTTGATGAACGCACGCACCGTCGCCCAAGGCGATCGCCGGCCGCCGCTCGCGCAGCAATCGCGGGCCTGGGACGACGCGTCGCTCGCCCGCCCGCACGACCAGCATGACCAGGCCGCGCGCGTGCGCGCGATGTTCGACGCCATCGCCGGCGGCTACGAGCGGATCAACCACGTCGCCAGCCTCGGCCAGGACGCCCGCTGGCGGCGAAAGGCGGTCGCACTCGCGGCCGCGACGGCGTCTGACGTGGTGCTCGATATCTGCTGCGGCACCGGCGACATGATCCGCACCTTCGCAGCCGCCGAGCCATCGCCGCGGATGGTCATCGGCGTCGATTTCGCGTCGCAGATGCTCGCATCCGGGATTTACTCTTCGAATTCGTGCCACCAGCTCTGCCGGGCGGACGGCCTGCGCCTGCCGCTGGCGGATTCCTCGGTCGATGTGGTGAGCTGTGCGTTCGGCGTCCGGAATTTTCAGGATCTGACGGTCGGGTTGGGCGAGATGTTCCGCGTGCTGCGGCCGCGCGGGCGGGTGGTGATTCTGGAATTCGCCGAGCCCGAAAACCGGCTGGCGCGTTTTGGATATCGGCTGTACACGCAGCAGATTCTGCCGCGCATCGCCGCCTTGCTCAGCCGCGATCGGACCGGCGCCTATCGCTACCTGCCTCGCTCGATCAGCACGTTTGAAACGCGCGGCTCGATGGAAGGCCGCCTGCGAGATGCCGGTTTTTTCAGCGTCGGCTCGCACGCGATGAACCTGGGCGGCGTGCTGATCTACGTCGCCACGAAGCAATAGCGGAACTGTTCAGGCCCGGACTCGCAACGCCGCACCGCGCGGACTGCTCAAATCCACCGCAATCCCCCAAAATACAGCCCAACCGCCAGCCGGACCGCCGCGCCGGGCGTCTTCTTCCCAGAGGCGGGTCGATTCGAGCGAATTGACGCCTTAGGGCCGAATGATCTCGGAGCTCATCCCATGACACGCATCCTCAAGACCATCGCCGTTCTGGGCTGCATCCTGGCCGTCAGCGTCGCACAGGCCACCGTCGACAAGACGATGAAATTCTCGAAACCGACGAACCGGGCCAATTCGGACGTCACGGTCGAAGTCGACCCGGGCCAGGATGTCACAGTGACGATTCCGCCGAACACGTCCGCCGAGCAGAAACGCAACCTCATCCGCGACGCCCTGCGGGCTGCGGGATATGACGTCACCGACAACGGCGCCGGCGGCAACGAGTTGACCATCCGCCATCTGGCCAACGGTACGAAGGTCCGTTTTCGCCCCGGCTCGACCGGCGAGCGGCGCGACGACGTGCTGAGCACGGCGGCGGTGATGGGAACGGCGTATTTCGAGGGCCCCTTCGCCCCATTCGATCAGGA
>JACRLV010000022.1 GCA_016235145.1 Planctomycetota bacterium | reverse complement strand
GGAGCCCGTGCTGCCGAACTGGCTGAGCAACAGCGTCAGGTCGCTCAGATCCACCTGATGGTCGTTGTTGATGTCGCCGACGCACGGCTGTGAGGCCGAGACTGTGAAACTGATCGAGGGCGCCGCGACGTTCATCGCCGCCGCCGCCACCGGCGAGTAGTTCGGCGGCGCATTGACCTGCGTCAGAACATTCGCGGTCGCGTTCGCCAGCGAGAACGTGTACGTTCCCGCCGTCGATGGTGCCGTGAAAGAGCCGGTGGCCAGCGTGGTCGTTCCGCTTTGTCCGACGCCCGCGACGACGTTCGCGTTTTCGCCGACGCCGCTGCCAGCCGGGCGGGCCTGGCCGAAGGTGTTCTGCGCACCGCCGACCTGGAGCAGGTTCTTCTGACCGGCTGTACCTCGCTGGACGCCGCGGTAGCCAAGTACTGGGCTACCGTCCCCGGGGTTGGTGATTCCCGCGGGCCGGGCGAAATTCGACATTCCGCCCGGAACGGATCCGGCGATCGGAATATCAAAGAACGACGGGTTGGCCCCGTCTTGCGCCAGGTCAGTGACCAACAGGGCCAGCCCCTGGTTGTTGCCGGCGGACACGCTGAACGAAATCGTCCAGTTCACCGTCGAGCCCGGCGAGACGGTCTGACCATTCTGCGGGGACGACAGGCTGAGAGAGACGCTTTGGCCGAAAGCCACCGCCGCAGATGCAGTTGCCGCCAGCGTCGCCAGTGTTTTTTTCATCTGCATTTTTCCAAACCTCCGTTTTGCGGCGTTAGCGTTTCAACCGTTCCGCCCCGCCGATCGCCAACCGATCGATGTTATTGTAGCCGCAGCCGTTCTTGTCCGGCAGCCGTTTTCTGCTGCCGGACTAGAGCAGGGCCGCCGATCCGAAACTACCGCCGCCGGGCGAAGAACGCCAGCAGCGCGGGCAGCATGCACGCCAGGGTGCCGGGTTCCGGAACCAGCGACAGATCATCCACGAACGCCGATTGCGGATTCGAGGGCTCGAAGATGCCGTCATTCATGGCGGCCGTGACGCGCACCGACGCCGTGCCAGCCGGCGCGACGGCGCTGAGCGACTGCTGATGCCAGGCCCCATCGGCCGGATTGACCAGATCGACGTCCAGCACCGCTGCGCCGATGACCGAACTGCTGCCATCGAGGAACTCGATGGTCATGGGCGTGGTCGTCGGGGCAAACGGATCGACGCCCGAGTAGAACGTCTCATACCGCCACCAGGCAGAGAACGTATAGTTGGTACCGGCCGTGCCAGGGACTTCCTGGGTGATCGAGGCGTCGACCGGCGGCAGCATTGGCGGATCGGTCCAGCCCGCCTGACCAAAGAACGGGCGGAAGAACAGGCCGCGGCCCGTGTCGTCGCCGTACGTGTGATCGGCCCAGCCGTAGCCCATGTAAACGGCGGTGCCCCAAGGCTCGCTCGGGGGAGCGCCGGCGTTTTGCAGCGCCCAGCCGGTCGCGACGAGCGATTCGCCCGCCGACCAGGGATCCTGCAAGTTTCCGTTGACCAGCAGCTCGGTCGCAAACACTGTTTGCGTCAGCGCGAGCGCCAGTCCTACTCCAAAGAACCGCTTCATCACGAACCCTCCTGTCCCAACAAGGGCCTCACTGTATGTTTGGATTCCGCTTGTGTTCCGGAATCCATCAGGCAAGCGCCCACACAGGCGCCCGCGTTTCGGAATCCTCTTACGGAGCGACGACCGGCCCGACCAGGTGCGGCAGGATCAGGTCAAGGTCGCCGGTGTTCACAAATCCGTCCTCGTTTCGATCGAAGACCAGGCCGCCGAAGATCATGGCGCCGCCGCCCGTGTATGCCTGCTGCAAGTGGGCCATGTCGAGCATGTCTTCATCGTCGTCCCCGTCCGCATCCGACCCGTCGAACACGTTCATCAGCACCATCTCGAACCCGTCGAAGTACACGTCGCAGATTCCGGGCCCGAATGCATTGATGAGTGTTCCGCGAAGCTTCGCGGCATTGTTGTTCGGCATCGTGTAGTCAATGTAGATGGGAACCCACTGATCCTGCGGCGATGCGGAATTGACGATGTTCGTCGTTCCGGAGATCGGATTCGCGTTTGGCACCACGTCGATGTTGGGCGTCGGAATCGAGCCGACAACCCACTCAATCTTCACGCCGGCGAAGGCGTTCGGATCGTTGTACGGGTTGGTGGACAACGACTTGAAATAACCGCTGACCGTGATCGTGTCGCCTGCCGTCACCGAAATCTGCTGAGCGACGCCGGCGGTCGCCGGACCGCCGATGCCGAGCACGCAAAGGCCGTCGCGCGCCGGCGGGTTGAAGCACATCTTGCGAGCGCCGCTGAGGGCGTCGGCGAATTCATCCCACGGGGGGTTCATGCCGTCCGGACCACTCGACCCGCACTCGAAGCTCGGGCACAGAAGCTGGTTCACGCCGGGCGCGCTACCGAACTCGGCGGAAGCTGAATCACAATAGATGAACCCGTTCGTCGAGCTGTTGTCGAACGAGATCATGATGATCTTGGCCGTGTCGACATTCGCGGGCACGGTCGTTGTGAGGCTCACCAGAACCCACGTATCGAGCGGGCTGTTGACGTCGAATGCGAGGTTCTCGATCGGAGGCGGCAATTCAATGCCTTCGGGAGGGAAGAACTCGAGCTTCATGCCGGCCACGATCGGATCCGTAATCGGCGCAGCCGATGGAATGAAAGCCCGCGTCTTCATCAGCACGCGGACGTTTTCCGGAATGCTGACGGGATCCTGATACATGCCGACATAAGGATTCACGCGGACGCTGGAAAGGCAGCTCTTTTGACCATGCCAGGCCCGATCCGCCGATTGCTCGGCTCCGCCGAATTCAGTCCAGTTCAACGGCAACGTGGGGTGGTTCGGATCGTTCGCGTTGACCTCAAAACTGCCGTTCTTGAGGACGCTTTTGTGCGGCGCGGCGATCGCCGCCGTGGCGGCAGCCGCGGCGACAATGGTAGTGAATAGAGTTTTCATGTCGCTCATTCCCCTGACGTAGTTGCGTACAATCAAATCAAATTGCGACTCCGAAAGCAAGCGCACCGAGCGAACTAACGGAGATAGTCCATTCCATTCCTTGTAAGGCCCCATGCATAAAACGGGCGGCTTCCATACGCGTCGAAGTCCTGGGCCGTCTGTCCCGGTGGCACGGCGCGTCCGTCCAGGTCATAAAACTTGGCCTTCGATACGCGTTGTACATGACCGTCCAAGTAACCCAAGTTTATCGCCCCCGTATGGCGGAGCTTTTCCGCAGGCAACGCCCAGCCGTATTCCGCCATGGGCACCGCGAATTGCTGGCACGGAATCTTGTCGATCGTTCCGCCGTTCATGGCAGGAAGGGGCTGGTTGATTGCGTCGCGAAGCGCGGTCTGTCCGCCGCCCTGCACCAGTGAAGACGTGAAATCGTTGTACCAGTACTCGGTGTACAGATCCGGGAATTCCTCGACCTGGGCGGGCAAATCAAAGGGATTGTGGTCCGGCCACCAGTTTTCGGCGAAAGCGGTGGCGATGTAGTAGTCATCCGACTTTCGCACGAAGTAGTGCGAGGCGCCCTGCGCCGTCGGGTCGCCCGGGACGCCGACCAGGTTCGCGCCGTACAGCAAATGGACGGAGTTCTCGTCAGCGGCGCTGGGGCATTTGAACACGTTGAGTTGCTTGATGTAAGGCCAGAGGATGATCAACTGATGGAACTGATCGTACGGGGCGTTGCGGTAGCCGCTCTGAAGGCTTCCGCGAATCCACGGAAGGTGCCCGGCGTGATCGCCCGCATAATGAATGTTGCCCAGCATCAACTGGTGCATATTGGACCCGCAGACCGCCGCCTTTGAGGACTCCCGGGCTTTCTGGAGCGCCGGGAGCAGAATGCTGATGAGCAGCGCGATAATCGCAACCACTACCAGCAGCTCGATCAGGGTGAAGGCGGACGGGAGAGAACGGCGGGCAAGTCGATTGGATGAAGGCGGAAAAAGGGCTGGCTGCGAAGTACAGGAACGCGCCGAAGCGACTCGATGAATTGACATGGGCTCCATCTCCCGATGCACCTCGTCTACCTCACGTGATCTGACTGACACGCGCCTGCGAACCCCTATTCGCCTGCCGACGTGCATGTTGACCGAAAATCAAAGCACGCCGAATCGGTTCACGACCGTCGCCGCGACGCTGAAATGTTCTGGGCAGCACGGGCGACAATCGCGACAAGCGAAAGCAGAGACCTCCATGCGATCCTGCAACAGAGAGTATAAACCAGAAATTTATGAATTGCAAGCGCTTTCAGCATGGACTATAATTTTCGGAGCGGCAGGCTCGACCTGTACAATGCAGCGATCGCGGATCGTGAGTCGCCTGTCTGTAAGTGCCAACCTGGAAACGTGTTAAGGCGAGCGCCAGCCGACAGGCAAGACGATTCGCGGGTCCGCGTCCAGCGTCGGCGCCAACGAACCGAGTGAAATTGTGAGAAAAACGCCTGCATTTCTTTGGGGAGCAGCGACGGCATCCTATCAGGTCGAAGGGGCCACGCGGGCCGATGGCCGGGGGCCCAGCGTTTGGGACCACTTTTGCCAGATCCCCGGCCGCACGGTCAACGGCGACTCCGGCGAAATCGCCTGCGACCACTTCAACCGCTGGCGTGAGGACGTGTCGCTGATGCGGCAACTCGGGCTGAAAGCCTACCGCTTCAGCGTCGCCTGGCCTCGTGTGCAGCCCGACGGCCGCGGTGCGGTGAATGAAAAGGGCATCGCCTTCTACGAGCGGCTCATCGACGCCCTCCATGACGCCGGAATCGAGCCGTTCGTGACGCTGCTGCACTGGGACCTTCCGGCTGCCCTCCAGACCGATTTGGGCGGCTGGCTCCATCACGATTTGCCTCAGATCTTCGCGGAATACGCGCAGGCCGTTTTCGATCGCCTCGGCGACCGGGTCCGATATTGGATGACGCTGAACGAGCCGTGGGTGACGGTGGACGCCGGCTATTTTCACGGCGTTCACCCGCCCGCGTTACGCGATCGGGCGATGGGCTACCGCGCGGGTCACAACCTCCTGCGTGCGCACGCCCATGCGGTAGCTGCCTATCGAGCCGCGAAGTCGAACAATGGCCAGATCTCATTCGCGATGAACTCCAGCTACAGCTTTCCCGCGACCGATTCGCCGGCGGACATCGCGGCGGCGGAGCGGGCAGTGGTCAATTTCGCCGGATGGTTCACCGACCCGCCGTACTACGGGGACTATCCTGCCGAGATGCGGCGCCGGCTCGGTTCGATGCTGCCGGCGTTTTCCGCCGAGGATTCGCGGCTTCTGAAGGGCTCGATGGATTTTCTCGCGCTCAACTACTACACGAGCGAGGTCGTCCGCCATTCGGACACGGACGGACCGATGCAGTACGAAGTGGTGCCGCAGCCCGACGTTCCGCACACCGAGATGAACTGGCCGGTGCGCCCGGACGGTTTTCACCAACTGCTGGTTTGGCTGAACAAGCGTTATCCAGGACTGCCTTTCTTCATCACGGAAAACGGGGCGGCTTGCGCCGACCGCGCCGACACGACCGGCTTCGTGGACGATCAGGATCGCATCGCGTATCTGCGCGACCACTTCGGCGCCGCGTTCAAGGCCAAGCGTGAAGGCGTGGACCTGCGCGGCTACATGGTCTGGTCGCTGATTGATAATCTCGAATGGTCGCAGGGATTTGCGAAGCGATTCGGCTTAATCCACTGTGATCGCACGACGCTGAAGCGTACGATAAAGGCCAGCGGGCGATGGTTCGCGGACGTCATCGCGAGCAATGGCTCGTCGATTCGTGAGGGGGTTTAGCCATGAAATCCGCCGCTACATGGTGTGTTGTTGCGATCTTGATCGCCTGCGGCGCCTTCGCCGATGTCCTTACGCCGGTCGCCAGCTACGAAGCTGACGAGACGGACCTCACTTTGACGCGTGGGGGGGCAGATGGCACTCTTTCGCTCGACATCATGACCGGCGGCGCCGGAGGCGTTCCCTCCGCGACCGACGGGACACGTGTCTTGCGGCTGCGCTACACGGGCGAAACGGACCGCAAGATCGAGTACCGGCACGATTGGACCACGAGCACATACGACCTCGCGGGCAACACGCAACTGCTCGCGGACGTCTATTTCGCGGACACCGGTTCGCGGCCGACGATCATGGGTGTCTGGAGCTCGAACTGGCAGCCGCCGGACGCGTGGCAGGCGGCGGCATCCGTCCCGACGGCGGTCGGCGTCTGGCAGACGGTGGCGTTCAATCTGAACGGCCGCACCCAGACCAACCTTAACTACCTGCACGCGCTGGTCTTCGAGAATCTCGGCGCCTCCGTCGGCACGATTTACGTCGACAACCTTCGGCTGCGCGGCGCTGGCGGCACGCTCGTCCCAGCGGGCGTCTGTGCGAACGGGTTGGCCGAATCGAACGAAATCTACTGGAAGCCGCTCAACGTGCAGGATCTGAACGGCTACCACACCTACCGGGCGCCTGCGGCGGGCGGCGCGTATGAGCGCATCACCGCCGCGCCGGTCGGCGGCTCCTCGTACAGCGATCCGGTCGGCCTCGGCGCTGACCCGATGCTGTACTACGTGACATCGGTGGTGGCCGGCGCGGAGTCGCCGGCGTCCGAAATCGCGTACGCCGCCTATGACGGCCTGACCGACGATGACTTGCTGGACATGGTGCAGCTTACGGCGTTTCAGTATTTCTGGAACGGCGGCCATCCCTATTGCGGCATGGCCCGCGAGGGCCTCGGCCTCGGCCACCCGCTCGACACCGTAACGATCGGAGGCACGGGGTTCGGCCTGATGGCGATCATGGTGGGCGCGGAGCGCGGCTTCGTGACCCGCGCCCAGGCGGCCGATCGGATCCTGCGCATCGTCCGGTTCCTCGACGGCGTGAAGCCGGAAAACCCGTCGCTGCCGAGCGGCGTGCAGCGTTACCACGGCGCGTGGGCGCATCATTACAACGGCGTGTCGGGTGCGACGATTCCATTCGCGGGAGCGGCCGACAACGGCGGCGACCTGGTGGAAACCGCGTTTCTCGTGCAGGGCTTGATGACGATCCGGCAGTACTTCGATTCCGCCGATCCGGTCGAAAACGAGATCCGCACGCGCGCGACCAGCATGTGGCAGAGCGTGGAGTGGAGCTGGTATCGCCGCTACACCGGCGGACAGGTGCTCTACTGGCATTGGTCGCCGAACTACGGTTGGCAGATGAACCTGCCGATTCGCGGCTTCAATGAGACGCAGATCATCTACCTGCTTGCGATTGCGTCGCCGACGTATCCGATGCCCGCGAGCAGCTACGCGCTGGGATATGCCAGCCTCGCGGGCTACGTGAACGGAAATACCTACTACGGCTGCAAGCAGTGGGTCGGCGAGCCGCTGGGCGGGCCGCTGTTCTTCACGCACTACTCGCACCTGGGCTTTGATCCGCGGTATCGGCACGACGCGTACTGCAACTACTACGACAACTCGCGCAATATTTCGCGGATTCATCGCGCGTACAGCATCGACAACCCCGGCAGCTACCTCGGCTACAACGCGCTGCTCTGGGGCCTGACCGCCAGCAACGACCCGTGGGGCTATCTGGCCCACTCGCCGACGGTCGACAACGGCACGATCTCCCCCACCGCCGCGTTGAGCGCGACACCCTACGTTCCGCAGGAGTCGCTCGCGGCGCTGCGGCAAATGTACGATCGCTACGGCACGCAGGCGTTCGGCCCATACGGTCCGTATGACGCGTTCAACGAGACGGCGTTCTGGGTCGCGCCGGGATATCTGGCGATCGATCAGGGACCGATCGTGGTGATGATCGAGAACTACCGCAGCGGCCTCTGCTGGAACCTGTTCATGGCGAATCCGGAGATCGCGCCGATGCTGCACGCGATCGGCTTCCGGTATGACGTGGATTTCGACTCGGACGGCGATATTGACGCGGCGGACGGCGATGTCTTTCTCGGCGCGATCGCGTCGCCGGACGTGCTCACGCCGCCGCCCGGAGTGCCGCAGCCGGTTTTCGACCTGGCGGACCTGGACGGCGACGGCGACGTCGATCTGGCGGATTACCTGATCATGCAGCGGCTGTTCACCGGCGGCTGAACTCGCTTGCGTCGGCAGGTCTATTTGGCGGTCGCAATCAGGGCGATCGGACAGCCAGCGCGACGCAATCGAACTTCGATCGCTCGCGCGGCCGCTTCGGCGGGCGACGTCGCGAATGCAACTTGGGAAACGCGGGGCAAGGCGCGGCCCCGGCGGCGCGGCCTGGTTGACCCACTCATCTAGCGGAAGCAGTGAAGGCGATGACCGTTCGCTCGTGGATTCTGACGATCGTCCTGCTCGCGCCCGCGGCGCTATTACTCGCATTCGGACCACAGGGAACACGCCCGCGCCCCGGCGGCCGAACCGTCATCCGCTACTGGGACAAGTGGACCGGCGTTGAAGGCGCCGCGATGCAACGCATCGTCGATCGCTTCAACGCCACGGTCGGCGCCGAACACAACGTGTGGGTCGATTACAACGCGCTCGGCGACGTGGACAAGCGAATGCTCATCGCCGCGGCCGGCGGCGATCCGCCGGACATCGCCGGGATTTTCGACCGCTACGTTCCGACGTACGCCGATCGCGGAGCGTTGCTTCCTCTTGAGGAGTTCGTTGCGCAGGCCGGCATTCCGCTCGCCGACTTCAAACCGATCTGGCTCGATATCTGCCGCTACGACGGCAGGCTCTACGCCTTGCCGAGCACGCCCTACACGATCGCCTTGTTCTACAACCGCAGGCTCTTTCGCGAAGCCGGTCTCGACCCGGACCGTCCGCCGCAAACCACCGCGGAGTTGATCGATTACGCCGTCCGGCTGACGAAGTTTGATCCGTCGAAGAAAGATCGAATCACGCAGCTCGGCTTCACGCTTTCGCCGGCGATGCTCGGCTGGTGGCATTGGATCTGGCCGTATTTCTTTGACGGCTCGCTTTGGGACGGCCAGCGGGCCACGATCGACGCGCCGGCCACGCACGCCGCGATGCAGTGGATTCAGGATTTTCGCAACCGGGTGGGCAACGAGGCCGCGCTTCGTTTCGAAGCCAGTTGCGGCGCGATCGACAGCGCCCAGAACCCGTTCTTGAACGGCTCGCTCGCGATGGTCTTTCAGGGGCCGTGGCTGGCGAATTGGGCTCGCGTCTATGCGCCCGAACTTGATTACGGCGTCGCGGCGTTTCCATCGGTCACGACGGAAAGGCGGCACGTCTTCGCCAGCGAGGATGTGTTCGTCATTCCGCGCGGCGCCAAGCATATTCACGAAGCGATGATCTTCCTGAGTTTTGCGCTGCGCCAGGACACTCTGGAGGAACTCTGCCGCGAACACGGCAAGACCTCGCCGTTTCTCAAGCCCGGGCCGGATTTCTTCCGCCTTCATCAGAATCCGAAGATCCGGATTTTCGACGAGTTGGCGTCTTCGCCGCTGGCCTTCGGTTATCCGCCGATGCCGACTTTTTCGGAAGCGTGGACCGAAACGCTCTACATGGTCGAGACCGTGCTGCGCGCATCGCGACCCGCGGCGGAGGCGATTCGCATGACGCAAACCAAAGTGTCGCAGGTCGTTCGGCAGTATGACGAAATGTCAAGCCGGCGCAGGGCAGGCAAGCAGCAGTGAGAACCAACCGCCTGCATCGGATGCGCCGGCGCCGCACAATGCGGCATCCGCAGCAAGTTTGAGGGGTATCATGGCTCGCCGCTCCAACAACCTGCTCGCCGGCCTGCTCTGGACCGCTCCCTGGTGGCTGGGCTTCCTGCTCCTGCTGGCGTTGCCGCTCGCGTTCTCGCTCTACATCAGCTTCTGCGACTACCCCATGCTCCAGCCGCCCTTGTGGGTCGGCGGCGCGAACTACGCCGAACTGGTCCATGACGGGGTGTTTCACAAGACGATTTCGAACACGGCCGTCTTCGCCGCCGTCTCCGTTCCACTGACGACGGTGGTCGCAATCGGCCTGGCGCTGCTCCTGAATCTGAGCGTGAAAGGGCAGGCGTTTTTCCGCGCCTGCATTTTCGTGCCGACGATCGTCCCGATGGTCGCGGCCGGGGCCATCTGGATGTGGATGCTGAACCCCGACTTCGGTCCGATCGCCAACCTGATGCGGGCGATGGGAGTCGATCGGCCGCCGCTCTGGCTGGATTCGCCCGATTGGGCCATGGGCGCGCTCGTGCTGGTCAGCCTCTGGTTCGTCGGATCGCCGGTCGTGATCTACCTGGCCGGGCTCCAGGAGATTCCCGAGGAGCTTTACGAGGCGGCTCGCATGGACGGGGCGTCGGCGCCCCGCCGCTTCTGGCACGTTACGCTGCCGAGCCTCAGTCCGGTCGTGCTTTTCAACGTCATCATCTCGGTCATCGGCGCATGGCAGGTCTTCGCGCTCCCGTACATGATGTGGCGGACGCGCCCCGGACCCGATCGCGCCACCTATTTCTATTCGATGTATCTTTTCGACAACGCGTTCAATTATCTGAAAATGGGCTACGCCAGCGCCCTGGCGTGGATTCAACTGCTGATCATTCTTGTGCTCACGGGGCTCGTATTCCTGGTTTCGCGGCGCATGGTCCACTACCGGGCCGCATAGGAGTCGCAGGAAATGAAGAACCAGGCGCCGAAGCTCCGCGGGCCGTCGGCGATCGTATCCTACGCGGCTCTGTCCGTCGTGTCGCTTCTATTTCTCGTGCCGCTGATCTGGATGGCCTGCATCTCGTTCAAGCCGGCCCGCGAAGTCGGCTTGCCGCACATTCTGCCGAAGGAGCCAACGCTCTCGCCCTACGCCGCGGTCATCGGCGCCGGCGCGTCCGCCAGCGGGGTGCGCGTCGACGCGAAGGGCGAAACCGAGCGCCGCGAAACCGGCGCGTTCAACTACGCGCTGTACGCCCGCAACACGCTGATCATCGTCGTGCTGAGCCTGATCGGCATGATTCTCTCCAGTGCGATCGCGGCGTATGGATTCGCGCGGATCGATTTCCCCGGCAGGCGGGCCATGTTCGCCGTATGCCTGGCGACCATGATGATCCCGTTCCCGGTGATCATGGTGCCGACCTACATGATCTTTCGCGAGCTCGGCTGGATCGGCACGCTGATGCCGCTCTGGGCGCCGGCGTGGTTTGGCAGTGCGTTCAACATCTTTCTGCTGCGGCAGTTTTTCATGGGCATTCCGCGCGACCTCGAAGAATCCGCCATGCTCGACGGCTGCGGCCGCTGGAGCTGTTTCTGGCGGGTGATTCTCCCGCTGTCGACGCCTGCCCTGGCGGTCGTCGCGCTGTTCCATGTGCTCGCGGTATGGAATGACTTGCTCGGGCCGTTGATCTACTTGTCGCATCAGGATCAATTCACCCTGTCGCTTGGGCTGCAATTCCTCCAGAGCCGCTCCGGCGACACGCCCTGGAACCAGCTCATGGCGGCCGCCACGCTGATGATTCTGCCGGTGGTCGCGCTATTCCTGATCGCACAGCGGAGCTTCATCCGCGGGATCGCCACGACGGGTTTGAAAGGCTGATGAACGAGCCGTAGCGTCGGGCGTCTCAGCCCGACGAGATTTCTGCGGTCGAGCGGCGCACGCACTTGAGTTTCAGAACCCCAAGCGCCAGCACGCGGGGCCGATCTCGTCGTCGGACTCGGAGGTCCGACGCTACAAATTAATCTCCCCCTCCTCCGGTACTCCGGGAGAGGGTCGGGGTGAGGCCGCATTTGCAGCGGGTCGGAGCACCCGCGAGCGGACGCGCCCTCGTCGTCGGACTCGGAGGTCCGACGCTACGAAATGCCGACCACCCTGACCGGTGCGCTATCGAAACCGCACGAGAACGTCAACTTCGCCGCCGGCGCGGGCGGGAGGCGGGACCACGTTTCCGTCGATCCGCTTTCCGCCGACGGTCACCTCGCAGGTCGGCCCCGCGCCATTCTCGGCCCGCTCGATTCGGATGCGGTAATTCACGCCGCGATACGGCCGAGTGAGGCTCGCGCGATTCCACCTGGTGGGCAAGCATGGATCGAAGCACAGGCCGGCCCACTCCGGCCGAACTCCCATCACCCAATGCGTGATGATGCGATTGAGCCAGGAGGCGGAGCCGGTGTACCAGGTCCAGCCGGCGCGGCCGTGATGCGGCGAGTCCGGGCCATCGACGTTTCCCGGCAGGACATAGGGCTCGGCCCAGTAGCGATCGGGATCCTTCAGAGCCGGGTTGATCGCCGTCAGCAGCCGCCCGACGAGCTCGCGATCGCGCATCTTGCACGCTGCGGCGATCGCCCACGTCGCCGCGTGCGTATAGACGCCGCCGTTCTCGCGCAGGCCCGGCGCGTAGCGGGTGATGTAGCCGATTTCACGAATGGGCGCGTCGAACGCCGGTGCGAGCAGCAGGGCGCCGGCTGGTGAAATCAGTTGCTCCTTGACAGCGGCGAAGCACTGCGCGGCCCGGTCCGGCGGAGCGACGTCGTTCAGGATCGCCCACACCTGCGCATTGAGGAAGATGCGCCCGACACGGTTTTCGCGGCTGCCAAGCTTGCGGCCATCGTCGAGTGTGGCCCGCGTGTACCACTGGCCGTCCCAGCCATGCTGGTTGATCGCGGCGACCAACTCGGTGCGGCGACGCTCGAACTCGCCGGCGTGCTCGAGCGCGCCAATCCGCCGATAGATTTCGGCCCAATCGCCGAGCAGACCGGCCAGAAACTCCGCCAGCCAGAAGGACTCACCCCGCTCCTGCAATCCAACGGCATTGAGGCCGTCGTTCCAGTCGCCCGCGCCGATGTAGGGGATGCCGCGCGGGCTTGTGCGTTTGAATACCCGCGCAAACGCCCGCCGCACATGCTCGAGCAGCGGCTTCGGCTCCTTGTCATCCACGAACGGCGCGGTTTCGTCGAGAACGGACAGGTCGCCGGTCTCGCGAATGTAGTTTGCCGAGACATACGCCAGCCAGAGCAGGTCGTCGGTCATCCTGGTGATGTGGCCCTGCTCGGTCAGCGGGTGCCACCAGTGATAGACCGATCCGTCCGCGAACTGATGCGCCGCGTGCAACCTCAGTTGCCGGCGGCACTGGCGCGGATCGATCTGGAGCCACACCTGCGAATCCTGCAATTGATCGCGAAATCCGTACGCGCCGCTTTGCTGGTAGTAGCCCGCCCGGCCCCAGATTCGCCCGCTGATCGCCTGGTAGCGGACCCAGTCGTTGTTCAAGAAGTTGAGCGTCGGCTCCGGCGTTTCGATCCGGCACGCGCTGAGGCGCTGCGTCCAGCCGGCGCGCGCCTGCTCAAGCGCCTTGTCGACGGTCTCGTGCGCTGCGCCGTTCTGGCCGAACTTCGCGGCCTGATCGAGCAATCGCTCAACGCGCGCCTGGTCGTCGCCTGCGGCCAGCGCGAAATCCGCCCGTTTCGAGCCGCCCGCCCGCAGCTCGACCACACAGCGCAGCGCGCCGATCGCGTCGCCATGCCGACCGAACTGCGGACGCCAGAGATCCTCGCCGAGGGCCGCCGGTTTGGCGAAGTCGCCATAGCGGCCGAGGAAAGCGGATTTGTCTCCCTGTGCCGAGAGCAGCGGCTCGCTGCACGCAAACGCCGCCACGTAGGGGAAGTCGGTGTTCCAATGGCCGTAGGTTTCGCTGTGCACGGCTTCCCACATGTGATTGTGTGCGAAGATCGCGCCGCGCTGCGAGTCGAATCGGGTGTCGATGAAGAGCTTGTGGAACTCGCGCCGCGGGGATGGCGACACGCCCATGCACCACTCGACAAATCCGCAGAGCTCAATGCGGCGGGCCCGGCCGCTCAGGTCCGTGAGTTGGACACGCCAATACTCGATCGGCTCCTCGGCGTGAGCAAAGAGCGTCCATTCGGCGGCGATGCCGTGAAGCTGCGACACGATGGTCGTGTAGCCGATTCCGTGGCGGCATTCATACCGATCGTACGCCGGGAAACAGGGCGCCGGTGCGAGCGACCACACCCGCCCCGTGTCGGCGTCGCGCGCGTAGAGGAAGCGGCCGGAGGAATCCCGGGCCAGATCCTGCTCCCAGCGCGTGAGCACCGCGAGTTGCGAGTTCCCAATCCACGAAAAACCGCTTCCGGTGTGGCTCACCGCCAGACCGAATTGCGGGTTCGCGATGATGTTCACCCACGGTCGCGGCGGTTTCGGGTTTGTAACCCAAAACTCGCGTCCGTCCGGCGTGAAATGCCCGTAAGCGTTTTTCATTCCCGCAGCGGATTCAGACGTAACGTCCGTTGCAGAAAGGTTTAGCGAAGAACTCATCCCAGCCTCCCTCACACCCCGCCGACGGAAATCCGCGCGGCGAACATGAGTCTGATGAAAGCGTTTTCAGTATAGCACGTCGGATCGGTCCGAACAAACGAAAAACCGGAAATAACGGGGATATCAGCGGTTGCCGCGACGCTTTGTTCTTGCGACAGCGCGTTGGTAAGCCTAACACCTGCCAGTGAGTTCCGTTGCTCGCCGAGCTACGGCGGCACGCGGGTTGGCGAGCTGGCGCCGAATGAAGGCGAGCACCTTCGGTTTGCTCAGCGCGGTTGGGCCGAGGGATGCCAGGCCATCCAGCACGTGGCCGATCAAGACGTTGCGACACTCGGGCGTCTCGTACTCGCACGCCTCGACGGCCAGCATCGAATCGACAATCCGAGCCAACCATTCCGGGCGGGCCGCCGCGATCTTGCCGACGCCATGTACGGCGTTGGCGGCGGTGATCAGGTTGCCGCAGGTGATGTACGCCAGGTAGGCATCGAGGATCGAATCCAGTTTGTGATCGCGATCGGCGCCGGCGAGCGCGGCGAGAATACGCAGGGCATTCCAGCGGCAGATTTTGCACTGACCGCCGAGCCGAGCCGCGACCGCGTCGAAGTGCGGATACACGCGCTCGGGATACCGTTCGGCGGTCAGCGCGAGCGCCTTTCCAGCGGCAAAACGGCGGGTGCCGGTTGTCGCTTGAAACGCCTCGATCGCCGTCGCGACGCGCGCGGGAGCGAGGGCGCGCGGCGCCGGCTTGGCGGGTTTTCGGACGCGATTGGTCTTTTTTCGTGCTGAACGGGTCGAAGGCATGTGAAACTCCCGGCCATGATCGAAGATGAGCAGGCAGAGGCATCGTCCGCCGCTGAATTAGCGGCGTCAAGCGCGGCCGGGGGAATGTGCTGCATTGAGACGCGCGGTTGGTTGTTGCGAGGCCATCTTCGCCAAGGATTTCACGCACCGCTGGGCGTCGAGCAGAAGCGGGACATCAAGAACCAGCGGCGGCGCGACCACGTCACAAACCCGCCGACGGAACCGGGCGGCCATGAGATTCAGATAGTCGGGCTGGATTGCGCGATCATCAATCCCAGGGG
>JACRLV010000021.1 GCA_016235145.1 Planctomycetota bacterium | reverse complement strand
GAAAGGACGGATGAATTCGAGCACCTGCGGCGTTCCGTTTCCGTTGGACACGAATGAACCGGCGAGCCCCGCCTGCTTTCCGAGGCGGAAGACCTCGATCGCCCATTCGCTGGTGATCAGGGGCTCGTTGTAGGTGCTCGTGAGCACCTTGCAGCCGTGCTCCAGGGCCAGTTCGACGATTCGCTCCGGCTCGACGTAGCGCGGTTCGGCGATCGCGTCGTCGTCGCGCAGGGCCTGGCTGGTCACCCAGTTCTGGCAATACGAGCAGTGAAAATCGCAGCCGAGCATTCCGAACGACAGCGCCTCGGTTCCCGGATAAGCATGGAAGAAGGGCTTCTTCTCGATCGGATCGACCGCCAGGCCCGCGACGTAGCCCCACGGAACGCGAAGCTCGCCGTCCTTGCTGAAACGCACGTGGCACACGCCGTGCCTGCCGGGGAGCAACCTGCAACGATGCCCGCAGGCGAAACAGCGGATGGTCCCATCGTCGCCGCGCTCGACAAGAGATTCGGCTGCGGCGGCGGTGCGCTGCTCGAGCAACTGTCGAAGCGAAATGACATTGAGCGACATGCCTGCCCTCCCCAATCGCAGATCGTTTCGGGGGCTGTCAATATCATATGGCCTGCGAAGTGAATGTGTGACCCGGCGGGGCATGTGCCCGGGGCGGTCGCGGCGTCCGGGAACTTTGAGTGTCAAACAGGGCGCAAGCGCGAGCGCGCGGGGCCGTATTTCGTGCCGGGCGCGGCTGGGTTTGATCGTCACTCTCTGTCAAGTTCACGTGGGACGCGGAGAACCGGCTGGTCGAGGTCGAGCCGCTGCCTCGAAGCGAGACGGATGTGACGATTCCGGCGGCGTATCGGAAGGTGAATTTCGTATATGATTACTCGGGGCGGCGCGTGGAGAAGCGCGTGGTCAAGCGCGATTCGAGCGACAACACGGCCTGGGCCGCGAACCCGATCGAACGCCGGCGGTTCGTTTGGGGCTCGACGGGGGGTGGTTTTCAGGGTGGTCCGGGCGTCTCGCCCGGGAGTTGGCTGATGCTGCGCGAGACGATCGAGACGGACGCGAACGCGGACGGCGATCTGCTCGACACCGGCGACTCGACGCGCGTGAAATGTTACACGTGGGGCCGGGATTTGGGGAGCCAAAGTGTACCGCAGCCGCCCTCGGCTGTAATTTCGCTCGGGATAAATAGGGACAGTCACCTCATTTCTGGTTCCGGGCCGCTGGATTGGCGTTCAGGTCGGCACGTCGAGCGATGCGGACGCGTATTACGTCGCCGCGTACGGCTATGATTCCAAAGGGCGGCTCGATCACGTGACCGGGCCGGGCTTGCCGACCGGCGACGGCACGAATAACGGGGCGTGGTACACGTTCAAGAATGACGGCGGATCGCCGCTGGTCGAGTACGGCTTGCCGGACAAGCTGCGGTTCAAGGACGACGGCGGCGCCGTCAAGGCCTGGTCGCAGTGGACGTACGAGGGCGATCGCGACCTGGTCGCCAGCATCGCCGGCACGTTCGGCAACGACAGCTCGACGGACGTGATCTCGAAGTACGAATACGTGAACGACGCCCGCGGCCCAAGCGCCGCCGCTCGGCAAGATGCGTAGCGGCTGGCTTCTCGCCGGCCGTAGTCCGTCGAACCGCCGCGATCGGCGTTGCTCCCAATCTACGGCCTGCGAGACGCACGCCGCTACGTCCCAAACCCGCTGGCGTCCGGGGTTCGGATGGTGTGGCAAAATCGACGTCCGCGTCCGCTCCATGGGTTGCGAACCGCCGCGCCTTGCGTGCGTTCTCGGCACGGCTATAGTGACGGCGAATACTGAGCTTTCGGGGCTTTTGGCACGCGGCGTGCCCGGGCCCGAGGCGGGAGATTGTGCAAGATGAAACTCGTGACGTTCAAGAAGCTGGCTCTTCTGGCTACCGCGGGCGTTCTGCTTCAGGTCGGCGGCTGCGGCGCCATCGTCGTTCAAATTCTCGCGAATGAGATCTTCTCGAAGATCCTCGCCGGCATCCTCGGCAACCTGCTGGGTACAAACGACACCACGACGACCCAATAGCGATCGGGGATTGCCATGGCGGCGACGGGGGCCCTATCGGCCAGCGTCGGCGGGTATTTCCGCGAAGTTTATCGCACGGTCCGGACCATCCTGATCGGTCTCAAGATCACGTTGCGCTACAACTTCGCGAAGACCGTGACCGTCCAGTATCCGGACGTGCCGCCGGTCTGCCATGCCCGCTTTCGCGGCTTTCACTGGTTCCAGATCGAGAAGTGCATCGGCTGCGACATGTGCGCCAAGGCCTGTCCGGTCGACTGCATCTACATCGAAAAGACCGGTGCGCGAAAAATCGACAAGGAGAGCGGAATCGCCCGCGGCGGAGCGATGACGCGCTTCGCGATCGACTATTCCAAGTGCATGTTCTGCTCGCTTTGCATCGAGCCATGCCCGACGGACTGCATCCACATGGGAGATTCGCACGACCTGTCCGGCTACGACCGCCGCAGCATGGTCGTCGAATTCACCGACCTGGCCAGGCAGGGCCTGCAAACCCCGCAGCCGCTCTGGATGACGCATCCGCGGGCGCCGTCCTGGGCCCACGAGAAACGGCGGCAGTGGGACGAGCGCGTCGGGTCCGTCCGCGAGGAAATGATCAAGGCCCTTTCGGATTCGACGCCGCCCAAGCCGCCGCCGAAACCCGCAGCCGCGCCTGCCGCGCCCGACCCGGCGGCCGGTTCGTAGAATCAGGAGCACGACGAGATGCCGCACGGAAGTCCGATCACCGATCCGATCCTGACCTCGCAGGGCCTCCTGCTTGTGGTTCTGGCCGGCATCGCGATGGCCTTGGGCGCGCTTTTGATCGGCAAGCTGCTTCGCCGCAATGTGCCGCACGGCGTGAAGGGCGAGGCCTACGAGTGCGGCGAGCCGGCGGTCGGCAGCAGTTGGGTGCAGTTTGACCTTCGCTTTTATGTGGTCGCGCTGCTGTTCGTGATTTTCGATGCAGAGGTGGCGCTGCTGTACCCGTGGGCCGTGGTCTTCAAGGACTCCGGCTGGTCGGGCTTGGTTGACCTGCTGATCTTCCTGGGTCTGATCGTCGTCGGGTTCGCTTTCCTCTGGCGCTTCGGCTATCTCGATTGGATTCGCTCCATCCGCGCACAGACGGATGCGAACGCAAGCGAGTGAGCGCATCGCGGGAGTTTTTGACGATCGGGTAATGGCATCGGGGTGAGAACGAGCGATGAGCTGGCTGGAAAACCGCTTCGAGGACAACCTGATCATCACCAGCCTGGACTGGGCCGTGAACTGGGCTCGGGCGGGCAGCATCTGGCCGATGACTTTCGGCATCGCCTGCTGCGCCATCGAGATGATGGCGACTGGCGCGAGCCGTTTTGATCTCGACCGTTTCGGCGCCGGCGCGTTTCGCGCGTCGCCGCGACAAAGCGACCTGATGATCGTCGCCGGCACGGTCACCTACAAGATGGCCGAGCGCGTCCGGCGTCTTTACAACCAGATGCCCGAGCCGAAATTCGTGATGGCGATGGGCGCCTGCACGATCGGCGGCGGCCCGTATTTCAAACACGGATATCACGTGGTGAAGGGCGTCGATCTGGTGGTGCCGGTGGATATTTATGTGCCCGGCTGCCCGCCGCGGCCGGAATCGCTCATGGAAGGCCTGCTGCGACTTCAGGACAAGATCAGGAACCAATCCCTGGCCCGGAGCGCCTGAGCGGTGTGTTGAAGGAAAACGCATGACGCTGTTCGTAGCGTCGGACCTCCGAGTCCGACGAAACGTCCAGCCGTGTTTCGTCGTCGGACTCGGAGGTCCGACGCTACAAGGCTGAAACGGGCGGCGAGCGGAGAGCGCTGAATCATGAAGATCGAAGACGTCGCTGCTGTGTTGGCCGAGCGCTGTCCCGAGGCGATTGAAGCCGTCGTTGCAGACGCGCCGAATCCGACGCTGCTGGTCAAGCCGGAGCGTTGGCACGACGTGGCCAGCTGTCTTCAACAGGACGCTCGGCTTCGTTTCGACTGGCTTCGCTGCATCAGCGCCGTCGACCACATCGAAGAAAAGCTTCTGACCGTGCTTTATCACCTGCACGCGACGCAGCCGGGCGACGGGCCCGTGGCCCTGTGGAGCGCTCGCGGGGAGCTGGCGGTGAAGGTGCGCGTTCCGCGCGACAATCCGCACGTGCGTTCCGTCGCCGATATCTGGCCCGCGGCCGACTGGCACGAGCGCGAGGCATTTGACTTGGTCGGCGTGATATTCGACGAGCACCCGGATCTGCGGCGAATCCTGTGTTGCGAGGACTGGGTGGGGCACCCACTGCGGCGGGATTACGAGTTTCCGATGGAGTATCACGGCATCCCCGCGGTGACGGAGTTCGACATGACGCGCCCGCAGCATTAGCGGGCTGCGTAGCGTCGGACCTCCGAGTCCGACGAGGAAATGGCGGCGGCCGGCGCCGTCGGACTCGGAGGTCCGACGCTACGACGAGGGCGCTCCCGTCGGACTCGAAGGTCCGACGCTGCGATCGGGATTGGATCGAAGGCAGGCGACCAGGAAATGACGACCACGGCGATCGAATTCAAGCCCGACATCCACTTCGACCTGCGGCAGGAGGATTTCGCCGACCTGCGCACCGAAGAGATGCTCATCAACATGGGCCCGCAACACCCGGCGACTCACGGCGTGCTGCGCGTCGTGTTGCGGACGGACGGCGAAATCGTGCTCGAAGCCACGCCCTACATCGGCTATCTGCATCGCTGCGCCGAGAAGATCGGCGAAAACCTCGCGACGTATCAGTTCATCCCGAAGACCGACCGCATGGACTATTGCGCCGCGATGAACAACAACCATGCCTGGTCGCTGGCGGTTGAGAAGCTGTCCGGCCTCGATGTGCCGGAGCGCGGCCGCTACATCCGCGTGGTCGCGGCGGAGCTGAGCCGCATCGCCTCGCACCTGATCGCGTTCGGCACCTACGGCCTCGACATGGGCGCGTTCACGCCCTTCCTCTACGCCTTCCGCGAGCGCGAGTACATTCTGGACCTGTTCGAAGCGATGTGCGGCGCCAGATTGACCTGCTCGTACATCTACCCCGGCGGGCCGTGGTATCCGAACGCGCCGAACGAAGACCCGTTCCCCGAGGCGATCGCGCAGCGCACGCGCGAATTCCTCGACTACTTCGAGCCCAAGATCGACGAGTACAACCAGCTCCTCAGCTTCAATCAGATTTTCATCCGCCGCACCGCCGGCGTCGGCGTCATTTCGGCGGAGCGGGCGATCGCATACGGGCTATCGGGCCCGGTCTTGCGGGCGAGCGGGCCGCGCTGGGATCTTCGCCGCGTCACACCATATGATCTCTACGACCGCTTCGAATTCGAGATTCCAGTGGGCGTGAGCGCGGGCGACCCGGGGGAGCCGTTTGGGCTGAAAGGCCGCATCCCCGAGCCGATCGTGCTGGGCGATTCCTGGAACCGGTATTTCGTGCGCATGCTCGAGATGAAGCAGTCGGTCCGTATCCTGCGGCAGTGCATCGCCCAGATGCCGCGCGAGGGCGAGGTCAAGGCCAAGGTGCCCAAAAACCTGAAGCTTAACGGCGAAGTGTACTT
>JACRLV010000020.1:1553-11491 GCA_016235145.1 Planctomycetota bacterium | reverse complement strand
GGCCATTCGCTTCTGCTCGGCGGAAGCGTGATCGCCAGCTTCGGCCTGCTGTTCGGGTTGATGATCTACATTCAGCTCAAGAACATGCCGGTGCATCAATCGATGCGCGACATTTCCGAGTTGATTTACGCGACGTGCAAAGCGTATCTCGTCCAGCAGGGCAAGTTCCTGCTCTTTCTCTGGATTTTCATCGCCGCGGTGGTGGGCTGGTACTTCGGCTGGCTTGCGCCCTACGAGGCCCCGGACACACACGCGGTCACGAGCGGAATGCCGGCGTCGCGTGTGGCGATCATCCTGTTCTTCAGCCTGGTGGGCATGGCGGGCAGCTATGCCGTCGCGTGGTTCGGCATTCGCGTCAACACGTTCGCCAACTCGCGGGCCGCGTTCGCGTCGCTCGCGGGCAAACCGTTCCCCTGCTACAGCATCCCGCTCAAGGCGGGCATGTCGATCGGCATGGCGCTGATCAGCGTCGAACTTCTGATCATGCTGTTCATCCTGCTCGCCATCCCCGGCGACTATGCAGGTCCGTGCTTCATCGGCTTTGCGATCGGCGAATCGCTCGGCGCGGCGGCGCTGCGTATCGCCGGCGGCATCTTCACCAAGATCGCCGACATCGGCTCCGACCTGATGAAGATTGTCTTCAAGATCAAGGAAGACGACGCCCGCAATCCCGGCGTGATCGCGGATTGCGTCGGCGACAACGCGGGCGATTCGGTCGGTCCTTCGGCCGACGGCTTCGAAACCTATGGCGTGACGGGCGTGGCCCTGATCACGTTCATCCTGCTGGCGATCAACCAGGGCACGGCGGGCCCGGGCTTCGAGAAGATCCAGGTCCAGCTTCTGGTCTGGATTTTCGTGATGCGCGTCATCATGGTGTTGGCCAGCGGCCTTTCGTACTTCCTCAATGAAGGTTTCGCCAAGGGTAAGTACGGCCACGCCGACAAGATGAATTTCGAGCACCCGCTGACCAGCCTCGTGTTCATCACCTCCGGCGTTTCGATCGCCCTGACGTACGTCGCTTCGTACCTGCTGATTCCCGATCTGGCCGGCGACCACTCGATGTGGTGGAAGCTCTCGACGATCATTACCTGCGGAACCGCCGCGGGCGCGATCATTCCGGAATTCGTGAAGATCTTCACCTCGACGCACTCACGCCACGTCCGCGAAGTGGTGACGTCTTCGAGCGAGGGCGGGGCGTCGCTGAACATCCTCTCCGGGCTCGTCGCCGGCAACTTCAGTGCGTACTGGCTGGGCGTGGCGATCATCGCGCTGATGAGCATCGCCTACCTGGTGAGCACGACCTTCCCGGCCAACATCATGATCGCCCCGGCGGTGTTCGCGTTCGGCCTGGTCGCGTTCGGTTTCCTCGGCATGGGGCCGGTGACGATCGCGGTCGATTCGTACGGTCCGGTCACGGACAACGCCCAGTCGGTGTATGAGCTCTCGACGATCGAGTCGACGCCGGGCGTCAAAGAGGATGTGAAGAAGAGCTTCGGATTCGACGTGAACTTCGAGAAGGCCAAGCACCTCCTGGAGGACAACGACGGCGCCGGCAATACGTTCAAGGCGACCGCCAAGCCCGTGCTGATCGGAACCGCCGTCGTCGGCGCCACCACGATGATCTTCTCGATCATCATGGAGCTGACGCACGGCCTGAGCCAGAACGTCGACAAGCTCAGCCTGCTGCACCCGCCCTTCCTGCTCGGCCTGATCACCGGCGGCGCGATGATCTACTGGTTCACCGGCGCTTCGACGCAGGCCGTGACGACCGGCGCGTATCGCGCGGTGGAATTTATCAAGGCGAATATCCGGCTCGACAGCGCGGCCAAGGCGAGCGTTGAGGACAGCCGCAAGGTCGTCACGATCTGCACCGAATACGCCCAGAAAGGCATGTTCAATATCTTCCTCGGGGTGTTTTTCGGCACGCTCGCGTTTTCGTTCATCGAGCCGTTCTACTTCATCGGCTATCTGGTCTCGATCGCGCTGTTCGGCCTGTTCCAGGCGATCTTCATGGCCAACGCCGGCGGCGCGTGGGACAACGCCAAGAAGGTCGTCGAGGTCGAGCTTAAGATGAAGGGCACGCCTCTGCACGATGCGACGGTCGTCGGCGACACGGTCGGCGATCCGTTCAAGGACACCAGCTCCGTCGCGATGAACCCGGTCATCAAGTTCACCACGCTCTTCGGACTGCTGGCGGTTTCGCTCTCGGTCAGCATTGTGGACGAGCAGAAGAGCACCCAACTCACGCACATTCTGGCGGCCGTGTTCTTCGTGATCTCGGCGTTCTTCGTCCGGCGGTCGTTCTACGGCATGCAGATCGGAGCGCACGCGGACATGCACAAGGCGTAAGGCCCGAGGGAGATCCCATGCGACCGAGTCTTCGCTGCCGCTGCGTCGCGACGCTGGCGGCGGGATTGCTCCTGGCCGTCCTGGCCGGCTGCACCGCGTCGCTGGCCGGCGATTGGCGGCTCGCGTCCAGCAAGCCGAACCGCGAGACTTTCGCGATCGACCAGGCGCATTTCGGGCGCGACGGCACCTATTCGGCCACGTTCACGCTCGACGGCCGGCGGATTCCGGAAAAGGGCAGCTTTCAATTCACCGGCTTCAAGCTGACCTTCCGCCCCAACGCGGGCGGCAGCCGAACGTATAACGCCGTCAAGCGAATCAGCGAGCTTGAGCTTCGCGACGGCGAGCGAGTGGTAGTGCTGCGCAAATCCTGAGCCGCGATTGGGGGCGCAGGAGGACGGCAATGGCGGTCGAACGCATGCACGTGATTTTCACAGGCTGCGTGCAGGGCGTCTATTTCCGTGCGACAACCGCCGAGATCGCCCGCATCCTCCGCGTGACCGGATTTGTTCGGAATCTCCCTGACGGAACGGTGGAGCTCGAAGCCCAGGGGCCGACGGAGGACCTGGAGAGCCTGCTGGCCGGGCTTCACGACCGGTACGGAACAGCGATCGAGAACGTGCACCGTCGTCCGATTCCGGTCCTCTCCGCTGATGCACATTTCGAAATCCGTCGCTGACGTCCGACGCCCTGGCCGGGCGGAGCACCCGGTCGTCGAGGTTTGACACACCCGGGCGCGGAATATAGCTTGATCGCTGGTCAGCAAGGGAAACACGGAGGTGTACCTATGTTCTCGCTGCCTCGAGACAGCCGGAAGCGATCCACGAGTGTGATTCGTCTTGCGTGCCGGCACGTCGTGGGCCTGCTTATCGCGAACGCGTCGATCGCGGTGGCCGCGGCCCAGTCATCTCAACCGACAACCGTCACACCCGGCCTGACGACCTCGGCGCCGGCGCCAAAAGTCACCGAAGCAGTCTTGAAACCGGAAACGCCGGCGGGTGAGGTCGGCTGGCTGCGCATCACCGGTAATGTCGTGAACATCCGCTCGCGACCTGATGTGAACGGTCTGTCGATGGCGCGCCTGGATCGGGACAAGATCGTCTGGGGCGTCAAGAAACTCGACGGCTGGTACGCGATCGAGCCGCCACCGGAGGTTTTCTCGCTTGTCGCGGCGGAGTTCGTAAAACGCACCGCCGATGATCGCGGATTGGTCGAGATGAAGGCTGGAGAAACACTGCGCGTTCGGGCGGGGAGCGCTGCCGCGCAGATTGATCCGATGAAGACGGATGTTCAGGCCCGGTTGGCGAACGGTTCCGAGCTGCGCATTGTCGGCGAAACAACCGACCCTCAAAAAGTCCTCTGGTTTCAAATCGTCCCGCCGGAAGGCGTGCTTGCGTTCATATCAGCGGAATTCGTGGAACCGATTTCCGACGAAGCGGCGCGCGGGCTGGGCGCCGTCCGTCGCAAGGACGCGCCGCCGGTCGCCGTGAAGACGACAGACGTCGCCCTCGCTCAGGACGTCTCGAGCAAACCGCCCATCGGCAGTTGGACGCAGCGCCTCCGCTTGCTGGCGACGGAGATTGAGGCGGAGTCGAAAAAACCGTCCCAGTCGCAGTCGTGGGCGAAGTTGCTCAGCGATCTCAAGCCGATCGCCGAGCAGCGCGACGATGCGATTGTCGCGGGTGAAGCCGCACGCTGGCTCGCCAAGGTCGAAGAGATTCTGTCGACCGCCGTCGCTACCGCGGACGCTCCGGCGCCGTCCACCGCGCCCGCCGAACCGGCCGTCACCACGACGATCATTCCGGTCACGCCGGCTCCGGGGACCGTCGAGACGCCCGTGAATCCGGCTTCTCAGCCCGCTGCACCGAGCGTCCCGATGGAGCCGTCGCCGACCCTGGGGAGCGAAGTGCCCGCCTACGACGTTGAGGGGGTGCTTCAACCGTCGTGGCGCATCCCGGCCGGGCAGTTCGGTCTGCGCTACAAGTTGTGCAACCCGACGAACCCGAACTATGTGCGGGGATACGCCGAGTTTCCATTTGAGTTGGGAGCTTCTGCAACGCAGCACATCGGGAAATACGTCGGTGTGAATGGCGACCGGTACATCGACACCGAATATGAGGTTCCGATCTTCCGGGCCAGGCGCTTGACCGTGCTGGACCCGGCTCGTCCGGTCAACCGGCCGCGAGACTGAGAAATCGAGCGGCGGCCGAGCCGCCGAACCAGGAAAGGAAAACAGGCATGTTCTCTCGCCTCGTCCGAAGCCGTGCGTTCAAACTGTTTGTGCCCGGCGCATCGCTGCTGCTGTTGGGGCAGTGCCCGCTGACCGACGCACAGATCACCGCGATCACGCAATCCGCGATCAGCACCGCGCTCAATTCGGCCATCACCCAGTTCTTGAGCGGGCTGCTCGGCACGACGACCGGCGCGGGCTGATTCGAATCGACCGGCATTTCGCCAATCAGGCCGCGCCGATCTCGGCCGCGGCCTGATCCGTATTTCAGGAGCCAGGCGCGCGAATGCCCGCGTTGGTCAGCAAGATCGTGGACGTCTACGTCTTCCGCAGGCGCGGAGCCGCGCAGGCCGGCGTCGAATTCCTCCAGCTTCGACGCGCGGGCGGCGGGCGCATCGGCGACACCTGGCAAGCGGTGCATGGCACAATCGAGGCGGGCGAGGCCGCATGGCAGACCGCCCTGCGCGAACTCGGCGAAGAAACGTCGCTGACGCCCCTGCGATTCTGGCAGCTCGAACACGTCAACACCTTCTACGTAGCGGCGGAAGACGCCGTGTATCTGTGCCCATGTTTTGCCGCCGAGGTGGCGCCGGACGCGCAGGTCCGGCCGGACGACGATCACACGGCGTTTCGCTGGTTGGCCCATCCGGACGCCGTTCCGCATTTCATGTGGCCCGGCCAGCGGCAGGCGATTCGCGAAATCGGCGCGCACATCCTGGCCGGCAGCGACGCCGAGCCGCACCTGCGGATCGCCCTGCCCGCCAAGGCCGCGGGCGCTGCCGACAAGTAGGAAGCGGGCGAGCGACAGTTTGGGCGGAGCCGCACTTTCAACGGCGGGGTGGCACTGTCAACGGTACTCCGTTGGCAGTGTTTTGCCGCGGAAACCACCCTTCACGAGATCACCACGGCCAAGCGAGTACGCTTGACCGTGTCACCCTCCAGAGAACGACCCTCCCAAGGGCGACGAAAGGCCTCCCAACCTGCGATGCGCTCGTAGGAAGCGCCGCCGACCCGCGGTATCATGCCGATATGGGCCCTTGGACTTACTACTCACCGTTCGCCGTCGGCGTGCTGCTCGTTCTGGCGTTGAGCGGAACGCTGCGTGCGAGTGTGCCGCACCTTTCGGACGCCGCGGCGTATTCCTACATCGCCGCGATCGCACTGGGCGGCGGCATCGTGGCCCAATTGCTGATGCTGGGAATACAGGGCGCACGGGCACAGGTGCTGCCCGTCCCTGTCGGCAGGTCGATTCGCGGTCGCCCCGCCGTGACCGCGGGCTACCTCATTCTCAACTCCGCTCTGCTGTCGATCGTCGCATTCTTGCTGGGCAATGAGTCGCTCACCACCGCCTCCTGGGTGCTGGCGATTCTCGCGGCGGGTTCGGCGCTCGGCGCGGTTCTGATTTACATCTGGTCATGGCCCGTCGCCGCGCCCGACTTTCGAGACGAAAGCTGATTCATCGCGCCTCGGGAATGCGACCGACGGTTTCGTCGAACGGAACCAGGGCAGCAGGGGTCCGGATGCCCTGAGTTCTGTTCTGCAAGTGTGGGGGGCGGGCCGCGGTTGGCCTGCCGGCATGCTAGCTTTCATCATCAGGAGTCTAACGTGGGTCTGTTGAAGGAGTTCCGCGAATTCGCGCTGAAGGGGAACGTCCTCGATCTGGCCGTCGGTGTAATCATCGGCGCGGCGTTCGGCGGCATTGTAAACTCGCTGATCGGCGACGTCATGATGCCGGTGGTCGCGATGGCCGGCAACGTGGACTACAGCAATTGGTACATCGGGCTTTCCTCGGCGGTTCGCGAGGCTGGGGCCAAGGGCGCCTTGTCCCTCGACGAGGCACGAAAGATCGGCCCGGTGATGGCGTACGGGAAGTTCATCACCGTCATCATCAACTTCCTGATCCTCGCGTTCTGCATATTCGTGGTCGTCAAGGGGTTCAATACCGCGCGCAAACGGTTTGAGGCGGAGAAGGCCGCGCCTCCTCCGACCGGCCCGACGCTCGATCAGAAGCTCCTGACCGAAATTCGCGACCTGCTCGCGAAGAAGGCGTAGGCGGGCGCCGCTGTGACGACGGGGTACTCGTTTCGCGTCAAGCAGGTTACGCGGCAGCGAATCGTCGTCCGAGCCGTGCGCGCGTCGCTTTCCGAGTGGGGAGCGGCGCTCGAAGCCGCCTTGGACGACGTGTGGCGATATCTGAACACCTTCGAGTCCGTCACGGTCGGCCCGGCGATGGCGATGATTCACGAATGCGGCGACGGGACGGCGGAACTTGCGGGCGGTTTTCCGGTCGCCGAAGCGATCGACCCGGACGCGGATCACCAGGTCGTCGAGTTGCCCGCCGGCCCCGCCGGAACCACGTTGCTGGTCGGTCCGTACGAGCGCCTGCCCGAGGCGCACGCGGCGTTGGCGGACTGGCTGCAATCGCAGAACCGGACGCCGGTCGGCGACCCCTGGCTGATCTTCTGGGCCACGCCGGACGAGGCGGCGCTGCCTGGCGAATTGCGGACGGAACTGGTCTGGCCGCTGGGAGCGGACCCCGGGTAGACGCACACAGCTTCCATCGGCCCTTGATAGTCGTATCGGCGCGCAAACCCGGATCCCAGATTGACTCCAAAAGTCCCGGCGGTGGTTCCACCGAGGATTCCGCCATCGAGTATGTCAATCGTCCCGGCAACACCATCATGGGCCACCCGAAGGGCCTGTTCCTGCTCTTCGGCGTCGAGATGTGGGAGCGCTTCAGCTACTACGGCATGCGCGGCCTGCTGGTGCTCTACCTGATCGCGGTGATTTCGCTGAGGCAATTGCCGACCGGGGCGTACACCAACGCGCTGGAAATCGGCGAATCACGCAAGGCGACGATTGACGGCAAAGAGCGCGAAGTCGAACTGACGCAGCAGCGGACGCTGCACATCCTAGTCGGCGGCGCCGCGGCGCCGGCCGCCGGCGACAATGGTGCTTTCCGCATCCGCTACAAGTCCGACGATGGACAGACGGTCGAAAAACAGGCACCCGCGGACCTGAAGCCCCAACTCGTGTTCCAGCGACTGATGCGCAGCGGAGAGGGCGATGAGGCGACGTGGGCCCCTGATCCGAAGGATACGGGAGACCCGATTCAGCTCGTCGGCCAGCCGGGGCAGGAATTTGCGAACGAGGAGATCGCGTTTTCGGTTTCGAACCCCACCGACCGGACGGTCAAGCTGGTCGCCGGCATCCGCCGCGATGGTACGGACGCGAAAACGTACTTCACCGTCAACGACAACAGCGGCGTTTTTACCACCGAAATCAAGCCAGACTCAAAACGTGCGCCGGACGAGAAGCCGGTGCAAGTGGTCATCGCTGCGAACGCGCACGACAGCGGCAGGAACTGGCTCAAACCCGCCGCGACCAACTGCCAGGGATGGTACGCGGGGCTGTGCTACCTGCTTCCGCTGCTGGGCGGATTGATCGCCGACAAGCTGATCGGAACGCACAAGTCCATGATCGTCGGCGGCTTGCTGATTTCGTTCGGGCACATCGCACTGGCGATCTCCGGGTTCGGCAACCTCGGCTCCACCGACTTGGGAATGGACGTTTTCGTCTTCGGCATGGCCCTGATCGTAATCGGCACGGGACATTTCAAGCCCAGCGTCTCGGTGATGGTCGGCCAGCTCTACACAGCCCACGATCCGCGGCGCGACGGCGCGTTCACGATCTTCTACATGGGCATCAATCTCGGCGCGTTCCTCTGCAACTACGTGTGCGGCACGCTCGGCCAGAAGGTCGGCTGGCATTGGGGTTTCGGCGCCGCCGCGGTCGGCATGCTCGCAGGTCTGGGAATGTATGTCTCGATGCGGCCGAAGTACCTCGGTTCTGTCGGTTCCGGTCCGCAAGGCGCCAGGACGCCTGCGCCGATCTTCCTGCTGACGGGGATCGTGCTCGCCGCGCTGGTCGCCCTCGCGTTCCACGCCGGGACCCTGAGCCAGATCGATACCTTCGTCTCAAACCAGTACGTCGCCGGCGCGATCTCTCTGGCAGCTCTGATCTGGGCGATCTGGTTTACTGCGTCACAGACGGGCGACAATCGCGGGGCGGTGGCCGCGATCTTCATCATTACGCTCTTCAATGCGTTCTTCTGGCTGGCGTTTGAGCAGGCATCGACCAGCATTAACGTTTTCACCGAGGAGCGAACGAACCGGGTAATCGGTGCGTTCGCCGTGCCCGCCACGTGGTTCCAGTCGATCAACCCGTTCCTGATCCTGCTCGGTGGGCCGCTCTTTGGCATACTCTGGGTAGGGCTGGCCCGCATGAACCGAAACCCAAGCCAGCCGGTCAAGGTGTTTTACGGCCTGCTCTTCCTGGGCCTTGGCTACATCTTCATGACGGTCGCCGGTGCACAGGCAGCCAAGGAGGGCGCGAAGGCCGCCATGTGGCTGATCGCCGCGACCTATTTCCTGCATACCGTCGGCGAGCTCTGCCTGTCGCCGACCGGGTTGTCGTTCGTGACAAAGACGGCCCCGAAGCAGTCCGTCTCCCTCCTGATGGGCGTGTATCTCATGTCCAGCTTCATCGCCAATCTCGGCGGCGCAAAGATCGCCGGCCAGGTCGAGGCGATCGAGCGCGGCGAACTCAAGCTCCCGTGGCAGTTGGGCGGACAGGCGGACTATTTCTTCCTGTTCGTGGTAACTTCGTTGGTGGCGGGCGTAGCGGTGCTGTTGCTGACGCCGATGCTGAAGCGGATGATCCACGGCCGCGAGTAGCGGGACGTCGTGCAATTGCGGCGGGCGATTGGTTTTCCGCGAGCCGCCCGCGCGGCACGGACATTGCACCCTACCGCTCCACAAAGCAGAGGCGTTCCGCCACGGATGGCGCAATCGCCGATGCTGGCGGAGGTTGCAATGAAAAACGCATTGAATTCAAGCCATCTTTCGGCCGTCCGGCGGCGCAATCCCGGCGCGTGGAGCGCAGCTCTTGCCACTGCGGCGCTGCTTTTCGGCGCGGCGGGATGCAACACGGATGAAGCGATGCGGGCTTTTCGATCCAGTGCTTCGACCCAGCTCGAAGCCGGTGTGCAGAGCATCGCATCGGGCGTGATCAGCGGCGCGTTCGCCGCGTTTGAGCTCGGAACCGAGAGCACCGACAGTACGACCACTACGCCTTGATCGCCGCGCGGCGGACTGCCGGACGATTTCAGAAACCATTGCTCAATCTCGAGCGACGGCGGTCGCGGCCTTTCGGCCGGCCAGCGCGTAGCCCCAGACGAACGCGATGACGCTGCCGATCGGCCCCAGCCACGGCCAGGCGATCGGCTTGTACACGATCTGGCCTTCTGCGCCGGTCGTCGGAATCTGCGCGAACAGATTGAACAGGATCACCAGCGCGATCC
>JACRLV010000020.1:0-1528 GCA_016235145.1 Planctomycetota bacterium | reverse complement strand
TCCCCACGCACAGGATTCCGGTCTGCGGCAGCGCGTTGGAAAACGCTGACGGGCCCATGTTGAGCAGCCACGCGGCCAGCAGTCCCGCTACGAGGGCTGCGCACGCCAGCGTCGACCAGTAGTTCGTCGATACCCAGGCGAGCCAGTCGGCGGCGCCCGGCGGTGCTGCCGGTATGGACTGCGGCGGGTGCCACACAAGCGCAAAAATGCAGAACGCCGAGAGCAACCCCGAATACACGAACCCGCGCCCGTCGATGTTGAGGCGGAAGAACGAGAGCGCAAAACCCGCGATGAGCGCGCCGATGATGTACTGCGCCATCGCCAGCCCGAGCTGGAGGATGGTGGGGTACTTCGAGGCGACGAACTGCATTCCGTACGCGAGCAGACTGAGCACAACCGCCCAGAGAAAAACCAAAACGCGGCTGACCAGGACGGAGCGGATGTGCTCGCGGTGCGCCGCGGGGGCGGGGGCGTCGTGCTCCAGACTTTCAGCCAGCTTGATGTTCAGCCCCTGCCGCCGGAGCGCCGCCTCGCGCAGCGGGTTGTAAAACGCCGACTGCACCGTCTGCGAAAGGGCGGTGAGCACGCCCATGACCGTTGAGATGGCGGCGGCGAGGATCGCGGCGACGATCACGCCCTTGAGCCCCATCGGCACAACGTCGATGACGAAGATCGGCAGCATGCGATCGCCTTTCTTGGCGAACAGCTCCGCGCCTTCAGGGCTCATCTGGTGCGTCTTGTAGTACGCGTAGAGTCCGACGCCGACGAGCATGACCGTAATGGTGACGAGCTGGCTGGCGGCGCTGCTGATGATCGCCCAGCGCGCTTCGCGCTGATTCCGGCAGCAGAACATGCGTTGCACAAGCAGTTGATCGATGCCGTAGCTGCCCACGCCGCCCCAGGTGCTCGCGATCACCGCCGCCCAGATGGTCAGATCGTTCGTGATGTCCGGCTTGAAGTTGAAAAACGTGAACTTCCCGTGCGGCCCGCAGCCCGGCGCAGCCAAGCCGGCGGAGATCATCTCGCTCAGGCCGCCGCCCAAATTGCCGACCACGACCGCCAGCATCACGATCGCCCCCACGACGAATGCGAGGAACAGCAGCACGTCGGTCCAGATGACGGTCGTCATGCCGCCCAGAAGCGTCCAGATCAGCGAGACGCCGGTGATGACGATGATGGCCCACGCCAGCGAGTCGAGTCCGACTGAGGCCGAGAGCCATTCGAGCTGGTCCTTGAGCACCACGCCCATGACGACCGCGGTGAGATAGATGCGGGCCGATTGTCCCAGCATCGCTTGTATCGTGAACAGCACGGTCACCATCGAGCGCACGTTGCCGCCCAGCCGGTTTCCCATGTAGTCATACGGGCTGTAGATCTCGCGCTCGTAGTACGCCGGCACCAGCCAGTATCCGACGACGATCCGCGACAGGAACGCGCCGAACACGCCCAGTTGCAGGTAAGTGAAATTCCCGCCGGGCTGCGCGACCAGCCACGGCACGCTGACGAACGTGAGGGCGCTGATTTCGGT
>JACRLV010000149.1:8375-13273 GCA_016235145.1 Planctomycetota bacterium | reverse complement strand
TTTCATTGGACAGGTCCAACCCGCGACTGCGGACTTGCCGAATCCGGCGCTGCCGACAACATACAAACCCAGATAATCCTATCTTTCGTAGACAGACGTGCGGCGCGTCGAGAACCCGAAACCGATTGTGACATATCAAGACATCAGTCAATAGGTGTTTGGGTTATGCCAAACATGAACGCCGTTCACTTCTCAAATGTGTTTCACGTGAAACAACTTTCGCGGTCCTGGGGGTTTGGGGCGCGCCACATAGTGGCCGATTCGAAAAGTGTTTCACGTGAAACACATTTCGTCAGGGTGCCTGGGTACAGAAAAAGACGGTCGCGGCGTAGCCGACGGCATCGTCGGACCGTTCGCCGGTCGCGGCCAGCACGTCCGCGCTGGTGACGTGACTCAACTCCAACGAATTCGCGCCGCCCCCATAGGTCACCGCGGCCAGTGTCGCCGCCACAGCGCCGGCACCGCAGGCGTTCCGATGCTCCTCCGCTTCCGGAACGACCTCCTCGCTGCCCATCCGCCCGACGCAATCCAGAAATCGCCGATCGTTGACCTGCTTGGCCCAGCGAAGCCCGTCGCCCCCCCTGCCGTGCGGCTCAAACCCGTAGGATGGCCCGTAATGAGTCAAATCCGTTGACGCCAGGTAGATTGCCCGCCGCCCGAGCCGCTCGGCTGCCTGTGCCACGGTATGGCCAATCTCCGCTGACCAGCTACCAGGCCGGACCATCACAGGAAGAATCGCGATGTCGCCGAATACATGCTGAATGAACGGAAGCTCGACCTCAATGGAATGCTCGAATCGGTGGGCCTGCGGATTCGGCGTCGCAACGACCGACTCCACCACCGCAGCGGCGAGCTCCTCATCAACCGGCATCATTCCCATCGGCGTCTGCCACGCGCCGCGATCGAACACGCTGGCCCGATTCAAGTCGGAAACATGAACCGCGCCGAAGATCACGACCACGTCCGGCGTCGCATTGGAAAGCGCCTGCACCGTCCGGGCCGCCGTCACGCCGCTGAAATACCAGCCGGCGTGCGGCATGATGCCGCCGATCGCACCGGCGACAGTTTGGACGTCGGCCGCCTTGTGGAACATTTGTTTGAGCGCGCGCGCACATTGGGCTTCGTCGGCGGGATAGAACCGGCCGGCGACGGCGGGTGGACGAATGATGGACATGGCTTATTCCAGCGCGGTTCGGCCGGTGATTCGCTCCGCGACGCGGTCGAACTCTTCCAGTGTATTGTAGCGGATCAGCAGCGTGCCGGAGTTCTTCGACTTTCCGGGCTTCAGCGTGACAGGCAGGCCCAGCGACTTGCTGAGAGTCGTCTCCAGGTTCTGCGTGTGCCGGTCGAGCGGCTTGGCGGGGGCGGCGGCGCGGCGCTCGGCGGGGTCAGCCTTGGCCAATTCCTCAATCTGGCGGACGGGGAGGTTCCGCCGAACGGCGAGCTTCGCCAACGCCATTTGCTGCTCCGGCGTGGCAGCGGCGAGAAGCGCGCGGGCCTGGCCCATGCTGAGCTGTCCGCCGCGAACCATCTCCTGGATTTCCGCCGGCAGTCGCAGCAAGCGGAGGTAATTGATGACGTTCGTGCGGCTCTCTCCAAGGCGAGTGGAAAGCTGCTCGGCGCTCGATCGGAAGGTCTCGATGTATTGCTGGTAAGCCGCAGCGCGGTCGAGCGGGCCGAGATCCTCGCGCTGGAGGTTTTCGATCAACGCAATCTCGAGAGATTCGGCGTCCGAGAGGCTGCGAACAATCGCCGGGACTACGCTCAGCCCGGCGATCTGGGCCGCTCGCAGGCGACGCTCGCCGGCGACGAGTTCATAGTGATCCGCAACGCGGCGGACGAGCAGGGGCTGCAACACGCCAGAGATCCGGATCGACGCCGCGAGTTCGTTGATCGACGCGTCGTCGAACGTGGACCGCGGCTGGCGCGGATTCGGTTTGATCTGACTGGTTGGGATCGAGAGGATCGCCGCGCTTGGGTTTGCTGCGGCGGCTCCGCCCGCGGGTTGCACAACGTCAGAGACGGCCGGCCCGGCTGGAATCTGCCGAAAGGGCGTGTTCGGGATTCTGGGTCCGATGAGGGCGCTCAGGCCCTTGCCGAGTCTGGATGGCTGCTGCTTGGACATGCGAGGCTCCTTGGGTGTGCGTAGGTTAGATTGGCGGCGGGGGCGCGGCAAGCGTGGGTTGTGTCCCGCGTTTTGGACGAAGTCACAATCTGGCTATGTAGGCCTACACGACACGATAGTCAAAGAGATTCATGGCATTGATATAGGTAGTGATGTGGCTCTGTGCGCGTTGCGGTAGCATATGCAATGAACGGGAAGAAGAGTGATAGAGACGCACATATCGGCATGTTTGTGTGCACTGGTGTTTGTGTAGGAGCGGGGGCGGGTGGTTCGGGCGGCCTGTTTTGTCGTCGGACTCGGAGGTCCGACGCTACAGAATTGCTGCGCGTTCTCTGAGCGGGGCGCGGTGCTACTTGGGCGGCTCGATGATGACGGCTGCTCGCCCTTGCGCCGGCACGTGGACGTCCAGTTGAATGGAATAATCGCGCGCAAGCGGCACGATGCGCGGCGGCTGGTCCTGGGCGCGCACATGCGCGGCCTCGGTCAGGCCCGTGTAGTACAGCGGCAGGCGGATGGTGCGGTCGATTTCCCGGTCGAGCGGATTGTAGATCATCGCCAGACCGCACTCGGCGGCGCCGGGATTGACATGCAGCCAGCCATCCCAGTCGCGCCCGTCGGCGCGGCGCAGCGGGACAAGATCGCCATCGAGAATCGCGCGGTGCTGTTTGTAGAACGCGACCCATTTCGCGACGATGGCGCGCGTGTCGGCCGTGTCGTAAAGACGCGGACCGCGAAAGCACGCCTGCACGCCGGCCCCCAGCAGGTTCGCCAGGCGGCGCTCGTAGTGGTCGCGGTGTTCGTGCAACGGTTCGATCGTCGCCGCCGGGCCGCCGCCGTGGTATTCGGTCAGCGGGACGAACATCCACCCCATGCTGGGCGTCTTGAAGCGCGTGCCGTCGAAGATGTTCTGCCGTTCGATGATCTCCTGCTGATCGCGCGGCAGCGACCAGTTCGTCTCGCGATAGCCCATGCCCGTTTTGCTCGATCCATTGAGGAAATACCAATCGGGTACGTTGAGGTACACGCCGCGGCCGCGGCACCAGCGGTAGAACACGACGATGGTCTCCCGCTGCCGCCAGTAGGAGTCGGCGTAGCCCGCGTGGCCGGGGTGTGCGGTCGAGGCGCAGGCATCGCCCGGATAGGAGCCGTCGTGTTCGAGCACGTAGAAACCCGTGGCTTCGTAGAAATCGTAGAGTTTCTTGAAATACGCCCGACCCCACGCGCTGCCAAGGCACGGGCTGTTCTCGAAGACGGCGAATCCGCCGGGCTTGCTGGTCGCGGGATTGATCACGTCGTGTTCGGGGCCAAGCGAGCGGCTTGCCAGCAGCGAATAGCCGCCGAGTGCGACGTCCTTTGCGTGGGCGTACTCGGCGAGTTGCCGCATGGACGCCTTATATTCGGGCGAGGCGTTCTCGGCGTCGAAGCCGCTGCCGAAGGTGAGGATCACAAGCTCAAAGCCGACGTCGGCGGCCTGGTCGATGGCGGCGCGCACGGCGGCGGGCTCGGCCGAACGGGCGTGAAAGATGAGCGGGTTTTCCATCGCCCAGGGCGCAATGGTGCGGTACATGCGGCAGAGGCTGAGCGTGCGGCGCACGGCATCGGTTGAATCGAAGACGAGAAGCCAGGTGCGCAGCGACTCGAATGTTCCGCCCGGCGGAATCGCGACGGACGGCCCGAGCGGCGGCCGGCATTCGAGCAGGCAGGGCGTCTCCAGCCGGTAGTTGACCTGCGTCGTGTAGGTCGGATCGGGCAGCCAGCGAGCCGACTTGCGCTGCCCCGATTCGCCCGTCATCGCCACGAGCGTGCAATCGGTTTCGACGTGGACGTTCGGCAATTCGGGACGCACGTCCTGCTCGACTTCGCTTTCGGCTTCGACGAACGCGAGGACTTCAGAAGCGAAGCCATCCAAGCGAACCTCGCGAGAGCCGGCGTTTTCAAGCGCGAACCACTTGCACATCAGCGGCAGGCCGTCATAGAGCTCGTAGTGCACGGCGACGCGCAGACCCTCGGCGGTTGCGGCGGCGGCGGGCGCGCGGAACCGCAGCACGAGGTGAACGCCGGGCGGCGGCCAGACGGCGGGACGCGAGAGCCACGCCGTGCGCGGCCTCCAGGCGAAACGCGGCTCGATCGGGCCGCTTTCGAAATCTTCGAAGACAAACGACTGCGGATCGGCGGCCATTGCGTCGAGCCACTCGGGTCGCAGGAAATTCTGAATCGGCTGGCCGACCAATCCGCCGACCGCGATTTTCATGCCGTCAATCGTCAGCTCGCATTCCGGGCGAACGGCGCGCAGCAACGACTCGCCGGTGGTCAACTGCTCCAGCGCGAAGCATGCGAGATTAGGGGCGAGGCGGAATGAGCGGCGGACGAGGCCGTTGTCGAGCACGAGCGTGCGCGCGTCCGCGCGAAAGACGCCGGCCGTGCGTGCGGGCGGCGCTACGAGCCAATCGCCGGTCATCGGCGGCGGCGGCGCGGGAAGGGCGGCCAGCCGCGCGCTCCAGGCGTCGTCGGCTGTTGCGGTGCTGGCGAGGAAGGCCGCGAGAAGGGCGGCGATGAAGCGATGCATTGGGGATCCTCCCGTGCGGCAGGCGGCGGCGCCGCGATGTTCGGACGATAGCGGATGAGCGGGCCGGGGGTGAGTGGTTGCAATCCGCCGCGGCGACGCCGAGCGCGCCTGTGATTCATGACGCATCGGCGTGCTAGTGTGTTTAGTCGCGCTGTTTGCAACTTAACAGGGTGGTCCGGGCGTCCCGCCCGGGTCGGACAACGGGCG
>JACRLV010000149.1:0-8294 GCA_016235145.1 Planctomycetota bacterium | reverse complement strand
CGGCGGGACGCCGACCGCTACGATTCGTGCCGATTGCCAGCGCTTGAGCGGCGAGCAGAGCCCGCGCTGGGGGTTTTGACGATGCGGGCCGGAGGCCCACGCTCCCTTGTGCGGGCCGGAGGCCCACGCTCCCCGGTTTGGAGGCGACGACATGAGCGTGCACTCCACGACGAACACGGCTGCGCGGACGCCGGGTTGGCTTGGCGCGGGGTCGCTGATCGGCGACGGCGGGATGGGCACGGAGCTGGAAAAGCACGGGTTGGGGGCGAGTTCGCCGTCCTGCTGGCGATCGATCGAGCATCCGCAAATTGTCGAGCGGATTCAGCGGGCGTATGTCGAGGCCGGATCGCGGCTGCTGCTCACGAACACGTTCGGCGCGAACCGGATCATGCTGGGCCGGCGGAATTCGCCACACGGTGTCAAGGAAATCAACGAAGCGGCGGTCGCGATCGCGCGTCGAGCCGCGGGCGACGGCGTGACGGTGCTGGGGAACATCAGCTCGACGGGCACGGAGGAGCACCTGCTGCTGGGGGGCGGCGGCAAGTCGTCGCAACAAATCGCGGACGAAGCGTACGCGGCGTTCCGCGAGCAGGCGACCATTCTGGAAGCCGCCGGCGTGGACGGCATTCTGGTCGAGACGATGTCGTACCTGCGTGAGGCCGTGCTGGCGGTGTCGGCGGCGGTGGAGCACACCAAGCTGCCTGTGCTCTGCACGATGACCTTCAAAGTGAAGGCGCGTGCGGGGGGGCAGGAATTCCGCACGTATTGGGGCGACGGCATCGGAAATATCGTTAAGCAATTGACTGATGCCGGCGCGTGCGGGCTTGGCGCAAACTGCGGCGACGTGGTTGACGAGATGCCGGCTTTGGCCGAGCAGATGCACGCGCTCACGCCGCTGCCGTTGATGTTCGAAATCAACGCGGGGCTGCCGGTGCTCAACGAGCGGCAGGAGACTACGTACAACCTGGATCCGCAGCGGTGGGCGGAAATCGCGGCGGCGGTGGTCGATCGTGGAGCGCGGATCATCGGCGGCTGCTGCGGGACTTCGCCGGAGCACATTGGGCTGCTGCGCGCGATCCTCGCGGCGAAAGCGAGTGAACGCGGCGTAGGCAAGTAATACTCGCCGGCGCCGATCGAATACGAAACGTGCGGCGGCGCGTTGCGCTGCCCCGCGGAGGAACGACGATGAGCAGCGTGTTGGTCTTGCGGCGGCGGCGGCGATCGCACTGCTACTTGACGAGGACGGCGCCCTGTTTCCGTATCACGCGCTCATCGGGCTTTCGATGGCGCTGTGGGTGGTTCTGCGAATTTTCTGGGGAATTTGCGGGTCGCGATACGCGCGATTCGCGGAATTCGCGTATGGGCCGGCTGCGGTGCTGGAGTACGCGCAGGCGGCGTTGCGCGGCGGCGGACGGCGGTACATCGGGCACAACCCGGGCTCGGCCTACGCGATATTCGCGATGCTGGTGCTGATGTTGGGGCTGGCGGCGACCGGTTTCATGATGGGGCGTGGGACCAAGGGAGTGAAGGAAACTCACGAGATTCTAGCTTATGTGATGGCGGGGGTGGTGATCGTGCACCTTGCCGGCGTCGCGCTTCACACGATCCGGCATCGCGAGAATATCACGGCGAGCATGATCCATGGGAAGAAGCAAGCTGAACCGCAGGAGGGCATTCGCGGCGATCGTCCAATGGTCGCAATCCTGTTTCTTGGGATTTCGACGGCTTGGACCATCGGACTTGTCCGCAATTTCGACCCCGGAACGCGGAGCGTACGCCTTCCGCTGATCGGGACAGCGCTGCAAATTGGCGAGGCCGAATCTGATGAAGATCCGGGCTCCGAGCAAGCAGAGCACGAGCGGGATGGCGACGACTGAAGAAGCGGGCCGCCGAAATCGACCGCGGCGCCGTACGGTGATTGGCTGACGCAAACCGCTCCTGCCGCGGGTGCTGAACGGACCTTGCTTTCGCGCCTTGTGTCGCCGCGCTCGCGATCGACGCCCTCAAGCACGCTCAGTTCACGTATTGCACGCGGCGCTGGGCGGTGGAGTCCATTGAAACGAGCGCGACGGCCGGATTCCGGGCTGATTCGCAGTTGCGCCATGGACTGCTGCACTCGGCACAGGGATTTTGCCGCATCATGCCAATGTGAGCAGACATCAAGCCTGATGTTGAGAATGAGCGCCGTCCGGCAGGGAATATTTGCCTTCGATCGCTCCGGCGTGTTCCAATACCAGGATGATTCCGGACAGCCCGGTTCCGAACGCCTGCCGGACCGGCCCTACGCGGCCCAAGGCGGCTTCCTGCTGGGCGGCGGCATTTCTGGCTGCCGCGGCGCTGTACCTGGCGACGGGTGATCGCGGGCCCGAGTGGCAGGATTCGGGTTGGCAACAGTGGCGAATTCTGACGGGTTCGCTCGATCACCCGGTCGGGTTGGCGCTGGTCCACCCGCTGCAATACTGGCTGGGAAGGTTCGTCCTTTGCATTCCGCTCGGCGAGCCGCTCGCCCGCATCACCGCGCTGAGTTCGCTGGCCGGGGCGATCGCAATTGCGAACCTCGCGGCGACTTGCCTGCTCGTGACGGGCCGTATCGGGCCGACTTTCGTCGCCGCGACGGCGATGATGTTCGCGCACACGTTCTGGCAGCATTCGACGCACACGGAGTCGTACGCGCTGGTCGGCGCGCTGCTGACCGCGGAGTGGCTTTGCCTGGCGATGCAGCGCGAGAGCCGGCGGCCGCAGTTGTGGCTGATCGGCATGGCGGCGGCCAACGGCCTGGGAATCGCCAATCACATGCTGGCCGCACTCGACACGCCAATTGTGGCAGCGGTGCTTTTCGCGCAATGGCGGCGCGGGCGGCTCACCTCGCGCGGCCTGTGCGTGAGTGCGTTCGTCTGGACAGCCGGCACACTGCCGTACGCCGCGCTCGTGTTGCGCGCGGGATTGGCGAGCGCGGATTGGGGGACGACGCTCTACTCGGCTTTTTTCGGCGACTTTCGGAAACAGGTGCTGAACGTGGATCTTTCGTTCCGGTTGTTCGGAACGGCGCTGGGCTTCGTCATCTACAACTTCCCCAACCTCATCCTGCCTCTGGCGATCGGCGGCGCGCTTTCGCGACCGAGAGAGGCGCACACCGATTTTGCGCGCGTCCTGCTCGCATATCTTGCGGTGCACGGCGTCTTCGAGCTTCGCTACCCGATTGTCGATCAGTATTCCTTCCTGTTTCCCGTGTATTTCTGCCTCGCAGCGCTTGCCGCGATCGGCGCGGCGCGAATCGACACGGAGCGACGCGCGACCAGAGCCCTGCTGCTGGCAGCCGGCGCAACGAGTTGTCTGTCTCCGGCGGTATATTGGGCTTCCTACCGGCTGTTGGGGCAGGAGGCCTGGCTGAACCGGCTGATCGTCGCCAAACCCTACCGCGATGGCCCGCGGGCGATGCTCCTGCCGTGGACAAGCCACGACTACGCGGCCCGCACAAACCAGGCGGCGTTCGCGCTGGCCCGCCACGAAGGGATAATCGTGTACGGCGAGAGCACGATGGAACATGCGCTGCTCTATCACGGGCGTTATCGCGAACCCGAAAAGCACGTTCGCCTGATTCGCCTCGACGACGTGCGGCGCGACCAGGGCTGGGCGGCGATGCGCCTTGAGCTGCAAGCGGCCCTGGCAGAGGGACGGGCTGTTGTTCACATTCCGCGCGATCGCGAAGCACCGGACATCGGCCTGCCGGACGCGAACTTCGAGAGGCGCGGGGATCTATACCGACTGGTTGGATTTCGCGACACAACGCCCGACGCGCGGTAACATAAGCTAAGCGTTGCAGCCGGCGGAAAGCCCACATCCACCTCTCGTTTCTTCTCTCCCGCCGGCGGCTGCATCACGACGAGCCTGCTCCGCTCGCGCGAGGAGAAAGGCGATGTTGTCTCACCCGGATTGCCGGACGACGCGTGCGGCGTCCACGCTATCCAACCGGGCGTTCCGGCCGCTCTCGCAATTGTCGCGTCGCTACGGCTCGTTCGCCGCTTCGCTGGACCGGCGGCTCGGCTGGCTGCGCGGCGCGATGACGCCGCGGAAATCGTGGAACCTGGCGCTGGCCGTGGGCGAGATGCTCGCGGGTCGATGCAAAGTTCTCAGCCGGCCGGTTTTCGCGCGGATCGACGTTTCACCGGGCTGCAATCTGCACTGCACCGTGTGCGTACACGCCGAGGCCAACGGCGACCCAGCCCTGCTCGCACAGGATTTGCACCCGACCCATCGCATGTCGCTTGATTCGTTTCAGAGAATCGTCGACCAACTGAAGCCGTGGGCCGCCGGCGTTTCGCTCTATTACTTAGGCGACCCGCTGATTCACCCGGATATCGGCAGCATGTGCGCCGTCGCCCGCGCGGCCGGCCTCAACGTCCACTACAGCACGAACTTCAGCTTCCGCTTCAGCGACGCGCGAATTCGGGAAATCATTACGAGCGGACTTACACACCTGACTGTTTGCGTCGACGGGCTTTCACAGGCGACCTACGGACTCACGCGCATCGGCGGGAGGATCGACCGTGTTCTGGAAAACCTCCGGCGCGCGTGCGCATTCCGCCGCGACTTGCGACAAAAACAGCCGTTCATCGAAGTGCAGTACATCAAGTACCAGCACAATCTGCACGAACTCGACCGCGCCAAGGCGCTGTTCCGCTCCCTGGGCGTGGACCAGGTGCACGAATTGTGGGGCGGTCTGCACAACTACACGGATCGCGACCCGGGTCGCTACAGCGTGTTCGGCCCCCTGCCGGCACGCTTTGCGCCGCGCTGCCACTGGCCGTATCTGTTCATCCAAGTGAAGTACGACGGCGACGTGATTCCCTGCTGCTGCTTCCGCCTCGGCCAGCAATACGTTCCCGGCGCCAACCCACGTGCCGTCGGAAACCTGCTGCGCGACGACCTGGCCGCCGTTTGGAATTCGGATGAGTACCAGCGCGTGCGCAGGCTGGTCACGCGACCGGAATCGGTCCTTGCGGACGGCACGCTCGATGCGAATTTCTGCTACGCTTGCCCTCGGCTTTTTCGCACCGACTACTCCGAGCGGACGAGCCGCTTCGGCGACCGTTACCGCATTGAAGACTGTTTCGATCTGGATCCCAGCGGGCGCCCCCTGCGACGACCAGTTTTGGCCGTTGCGGATCGTGGCGCCTCCCGAACGCCAGCAGCACAGATTGGGTGTGACGGAAAGGCGTCCACATAGCTCGTTCGGCGCTCCCGAGGGATTTCTCGTAGCGTCGACCAGGATTGCCGCGAGGGGGCCTTGTCCGCGGTCGTACCACGGGGCATGAATGGCGCGACGCACCCCGTAACGTAGCGACCTGCTGGAGAAGTTGCGCACCGGCCCTGCCGATAATGAGATACGTCCGCGATTGCGGAGCGTTCCGCCTTGTATCGTGCAGCGATTCCGAGGTTGAGTGAGAGCTGGCGCGGCTCATTTGACCTTTGGCGCGATCCAAAATACCGGGGAAAACGTGGCGGCCCCGGCCGTAAGATCTTTCCTAATTCGGTTTTGCAAGGTTGACACGCATCGGTCAGGCATTAGACTCCGGGGCTGAGGCGCGGTGGAAATGCCAAATCTTGGGGGCTATCGCCAAGATTATCGCTCTAAAAAACGCAAGTGGGAGGTTCTCGATGACATCAAAGAGTCGTAAGGCCCTTGGATTGGGGCTGGCACTGTTGGGTGCGGCCGGTATGGTCGGATGCCGAAACCATATGCCGCACAGTCTGACATGGCCGGGCGGGGGAGATATCACTCCGTCCCATGCCAAGCCGCCTGAGGGCGGCTACTACACGAACTGGGATCCCTACGCCGTTGAGATCGAGCTAACGCCGGTCGAAGACGTCAACCCCGTTCGCACGCAACACATCATGATTGCGACCGTTAAGGACAAGAACGGCAAAGCGCTGCCGAACCGTCGCGTTGAGTGGATCATCAACGACGGCTCGGTCGGCGACATCGTCGAAGTGGACGAGTCCGGCTGGCGCAACAGCCGCGGCTACAAGGTGGACAACCACTACGCCGTCTCGCACACGAACAACTTCAAGCACGTCCTGGATCGCGGCAACAGCGATCCGGCCGACGACATCTCGCTGACCGAAGGTCAGACCTGGTGCGTGATCACGTCGCCGATCGAAGGCACAACCAACATCACGGCGTATGCGCCGGGAATTTACGACTGGTCGAAGCACAAGGCGTTCGCGATCAAGCATTGGTACGACGTTCACTGGGAATGGCCGCCGGCGGCGACCAACCCGATCGGCACGTCGCACGAGTTCGTGACCAAGATCACGAAGTACTCCGACGGCACGCCGCTGGCGGGCTACATCGTGACGTACAAGCTGGCGGACGGCCCGGCGGGAACGTTTGAGCCGGGCGGCGGCAACACCGCGACGGTTACGACCGATGCGGCCGGCCTGGCGAAGATCACGCTGCGCCAGGCGGCGCCCGCCGAAGGCACGAACAACGTCGACATCGACGTGATGCGTCCGGAAAACGTGCAGTGCTGCAAGCCGGCGGTTCACATCGCCAGCGGCCGTACGTCCAAGACCTGGATCGGCCCGAAGATCTCGATCGACAAGGAATGCACGCCTGCCGCGATGGTCGGCGAAACGGTCAACTACACGATCGTGGTCGGCAACCCCTCGCAGGTTGACGCGACGAACGTGGTTGTGACCGACGCGATTCCCGCCGGCATCCAGTACGTGAGCAGCACGCCGGCCGGCCAGGCCAGCGGCGCCTCGGTCACCTGGTCGCTGGGCACGGTGAAGCCGGGTCAGCCGGTCAGCATCGCCGTCCAGGCCAAGGCGACGCAGGTCGGCAAGTTCGAGAACTGTGCTGAAGTTCGCGCTGATTACAACCTGAACGCCCGCGACTGCTGCGTGACGGTTGTGACCTCGCCGAAGCTCCAGATCTCGAAGACCTGCACCAAGGAAATCACGACCTGCGACACGATCGAGTACGTGATCACCGTCCGTAACGAGGGCGACGGCGCGGCCAAGAACGTCCGCGTCAGCGATCAGCTCCCGGCGGGCGTGGTGACCAGCGACGGCAAGACCGCGATGGACGCCGTCGTCGGCGATCTCGGCCCCGGCGAGTCGAAGGAGATCCGCTTCACGGCCAAGGCCGCCAAACCGGGCACGTACAACAACACCGTCCGCGCGACGGGCGACGCGGGTCTGACCGCCGAGGCGAGCTGCACGACCAAGGTCACGCAGCCTGTGCTCGATGTGCAGAAGACCGGTCCGAAGGAGCGCTACATCGGTCGTCCGGCCGAATACACCATCACGGTCAGCAACAAGGGCGACACGGTCGCGAAGGGCACGGTCCTGACCGACCCGATCCCGGCCGGCATGCAGTTCACCAGCGCCTCCGACGGCGGCGCGCTGAGCGGCAACGTCGTGACGTGGAATCTCGGCGACATGGCGCCGGGCGCCTCGAAGACGGTCAAGCTGAGCCTCAAGGCGATCACCGCCGGCAAGGTCGTGAACACGGCCACCGCCAAGGCGATCTGCACCGAGGCGCAGGCGACGACCGAGGGCGAGAACAAGGGCGTACCCGCGGTTCTGCTCGAAGTGATCGACATCTCCGACCCGATCGAAATCGGCGCCCAGGAGACCTACGAGATCACCGTGACGAACCAGGGCTCGGCCGCTGACACGAACATCGTGATCAAGATCGAGATTCCGGCGGAGATGGAATTCGTCAACGCCGCGGGTCCGACGCAGGGTACGGCGTCCGGCAAGTCCGTGACGTTCGCCCCGCTGCCGTCGTTGGCGCCGAAGGCCAAGGCGGTCTACAAGCTGGTCACGAAGGGCACGAAGGCCGCGGATGTCCGCCTGAAGGTGTCGATGAGCACCGACCAGACGGGCAACGTCCCGGTCGAGGAAACGGAAAGCACGCACGTGTACGAATAACGTAGCGTCCGCTTTCGTTGAATAAGATCGCGGGGGCGTCAGGCGACATGCCTGGCGCCCCTGCTCTTTTTCTTGCGGGTGAATGGCGCGGGATTCGTAGCGTGAAAATGTGAAAAGGTGAAATGTGAAAACGGGCGACTGGTCCGACCCCACGTTCAGGCCAGGTTGACAGCCGATCGGCGCCGACAACGAATGCGGCTGCTACCGGTGATTATTTTGCGGTCTGTTCGTGCCCAGCACGCGCGAGATCTCAAGTTCGTCCGTCACGCCCGCTGCCAGCAGTCGCTCGGCGTCGTCGCTGAGCGAGCCGCTTGCGGAAGTGTGGGCCTCCAGCGCGTCGGCGTCGGCGTCGG
>JACRLV010000107.1 GCA_016235145.1 Planctomycetota bacterium | reverse complement strand
GCGCTGCCACAAAGGCGAGACTCCGTCCATCGAGGAATATGCGGCCCGCCGGCCGGACCTGGCCGCGGAGATTCGCGACCTCTTTCCGACGATTCTGGCGATCGAGAGCGCCAAGCATGAAACCGACCCGACGCAGGGCGGCACGGCCGTCGGCCCGTTGCGGATCGAGCGGCTGGGCGATTTCCGCATCATTCGCGAGCTCGGCCGCGGCGGAATGGGCGTGGTCTACGAGGCGGAGCAGGAGTCGCTCGGGCGGCGCGTCGCGATCAAGCTGCTGGCCCCACACCTGGCGGCGGATGCGTCTCGATTGCAGCGCTTCGAGCGCGAGGCAAGGACCGCCGCGGGCCTGCACCACACGAACATCGTGCCGATCTTCGGCGTGGGCGAGCAGGACGGCCATCACTATTTTGTGATGCAGTACATCCGCGGCGTCGGGCTGCACGAGCTGTATGCGGCCCTGGCGCGTCCCAGCGGAGCGATTGAAAACACACATGATCTGGCCGCGCTGACCCGTCGATTGCTGCGGCAAGGAGCAGGACAAGGGACGTCTGCGCCCGATTCGACTTCGCAGCTCGACGCCGGTGCTTTACGGAGCGAAACGACGCGGACGCGCGTGACGCCGGCCGAAATACTGGAAGGCAAGCCGATTCGAATTCGTCCGCGGCAGACGACGCCGCGCCGCGCGCAAATTTCGGCGCGAAGCTGGTCGGCGATCGCGCGGCTGATCGCGCAGGCTTCGGACGCGCTCGCGTACGCTCACAGCCAGGGCGTGCTGCATCGCGACGTGAAGCCCGCGAACCTGCTGATTGACGAGGCCGGCACGCTGTGGGTTGCGGACTTCGGCCTGGCGGTCGGGCTCGACCAGGACCACATTACGCAGGCCGGCGACGTCGTCGGCACGCTGCGTTACATGGCGCCCGAGCAATTCAACGGCAAATTCGACGTGCGGAGCGACGTGTACAGCCTTGGGGTGACGCTCTACGAGCTTGCGACGCGCGAACCGGCTTTCGCCGACTATTCCGGAAAGAGCGTCATACGGGCCGTGGTGGACGGCCAACTCCGGGCGCCGCGCGACTCGCAGCCGGCCATCCCGCGGGATCTCGAAACCATCATCCTCAAGGCGACCGCCCGCGAGCCGGAACGCCGCTACGCTTCCGCCGCCCTGCTGCGAGATGATCTGCGGCGGTTCGCGGACGATCTGCCGATCCTGGCGCGGCGGATTTCGCCGGTGGAGCGGCTGATTCGCTGGTCGCGTCGCAATCCGGCGTTGGCGGGCAGCCTGATGACTGTGTTCGCGCTGCTCGTGACAGTGGCCACGATCGCGTCGGTGGCGTATGTGCGCGTGAGCCGTGCAGAGCAGAAGACCTCCGCGGCCCTGTCCGGCGAGACCAAGCAGCGGCAACGAGCCGAGGCGACGCTCGGCGTGGCGGTCAACACGCTCGACGCGGTGTTTGACGATCTGGCCCCGCAGCGTTCGCCCATTCAGCCGAGCAATTCGAGCGGCGAAATCACGGAATCGGCGTTGGATATTCCGGCGACGCCGGATGTCTCGCCGGAATCCGCCGCTTTGTTGAAATCTCTGCTGGGCTTCTACAGCCAGCTTGCGCAGCAGGAAGGCGGCTCGGGGGTGCTTCAGCGCAAGACGGCGGATGCGGCGGGGCGCGCAGGCGAGATCCAGGAGCGGCTCGGACAGTTGGATGACGCGCGACAGGCGTACCTTCTGTCGATCGAACGATATGCGGCGCTGGTGGCCGGCATCCCCGGTGACACGACTTTGAAGATCGCGCTGGCCGAAGCGCACAATCGAATGGCCCGGTTGCTGTCGCGCGGCCGCGGGTCGGAAGAAATGGCGGGCCATACCCAGGCGGCGATCGAGGCGCTTGCGGGCCTGTGCGAGAAACCGGACGCTCCGCCCGCCGCGCGGTTGGCGCTGGCCCGGGCACATTACCTGGCTGCGACCCTGTCGCTGGGAGACCGGGCGTTGCGTGCGTTTGAACGCGGTCCGCGCCCCGGCGAGGCAGGCGAACCCGGCATCCGGCGCCGTCCGCCGCGCGAGCGCGGTCCGGGCCCGTCGTCCAGTTCACAGCCGGGAGCGGACAGCGTCGCACGTCGCGAGCACCTGCGCATTTCGATCGAGATGCTGAACCGGCTCGCCAGCCAGTCGCCGCGCCAACCCGAGATTCTCCATCTGCTGGCGCGCTGCCTGCGCGAGAGCGGCGGGGGCCGCGGTTCGCGTTTTTCGCGGAGCAGCGAGGATCTGGATCGGGCGACCCAAATACTCGAATCGCTGGCGGCCGACCATCCGAAAATCGACACGTATTCGTTCGATCTGGCGGAGACGTATGCGCTCTACGATCGTGGTCCTGACGCCCTCGCGAAGGTCACCAAAGCCGCTGCGCTGATGGAGGCGCTGGTGAAGAGCCATCCGGCGGTTCCCGAGTACTCCGCGGCGCTGGTGCGGATTTTGAGGCGTCTGGCGCGTGTGCATGACCGGGATCAGCGGCCGGTGGAAGCCCGCGCGGCGATGATGCGGGCGCTCGAAGTGCAGCAGGCGCTGACGCAGCGAAACCCGCAGAACGCCGGCTACCAAATCGCCACCGCGTTCCTGGAGTTCTCCGTCGCCCGGGATCTATCGATCGATGGGCAGGCGTACGCGGCGCGCGACCGGCTGAGCACGGCGGCGGATCGGCTTGCGCGGCTGGGCGCCGAGGAGCGCGACTCGCCGCTGGTGCGGGCGCTTCGCCTGCGTCTATTCCGCGAACTGGCCGAGGTTTGCACGCTGCTCGGCGACGACGCCGGGGCGGTGATGGCAACTCGTGAACTGGAGGCGCTCAGCCCGACGACGCAGCCGGCGCCGTGAGGATTCTTCGGCGAGTTGCGGCTCCAACCGGGCCACGAAACGCATCACTCGTGTCCGCCGCCCACCTTCTTCGGATTTCACAGGTGGGAGTTGCGGTCGAGAATTGCCGGCTTTCGCTCGATCGTTGGACAGGCGCGCTCGCGTTTCCGGCTCAGCCGGGTTTCCTAATCTGGCGGAGTCGGTTAACAAAAACCGAATTCCGGGTTTTTACCTGATACCGTTCCGGGCGAAACACCCTATCATGCTCGCACAGGTAAGGTGAAGACCGCTGTGCCCGTGGGCGGGTGCCCTTGAGGGCGGAACGAAGCGATCAGCGGTCGAATTGGGAACGACTTCATGCTGATTTACCTGCTGGCAGCCACGCAATTCGATCGGCAGGCGACCGCCACGGCATTGCGGCACGAGTTGGACCGGCAGGTGGCGTTCGAATCAGGGTTTGCCCCGGTCGAAATCTGGACGGCGATGCGGGGAAACCCCGACCTCGCACTGGTGAACGCCGATCGGGTTACCGCCGAGACGCGCGACGCGGTTCAGATGATCCCGCGGCTGCGCAAGCAGACGCGGGTGCTGATTCTCGGCGCTGCGGTCGAGCCGGCCGGTTGGAAGTGCTGGGCTGATTGCGGGATCAGCGGGTACGTCATCAAGGACGGCGGGATCGAGGAGCTTCGCAACGCCCTGACTGCGATGGAGCACGGCGAGCCGTACTACAGCCGCGGCGTCATTGAGGTATTGCAGGAGCGGCCCAAGGCGGCGGACCGGCCGGCGCTTTCTCGGCGCGAGGCGGAGCTGCTGCCGCTGCTTGCACAAGGAATGAAGCTGCGGGATGCGGCGTCGCGGATGACGGTCAGCTACAAGACGGCGGATTCGTATCGGACGAGCCTGCTGCGGAAGCTCGGCATGCGCGACCGCGTCGACCTCGTGCGTTATGCGATTCGCGAGGGGCTGGTCGACGCGTAGCAGTCCGGTGAATGCCGCCCGTTCGCGACATTCGTAGAGTCGGACCTCCAAGTCCGACGGCGAATGCTGCCCGATTCATCGTCGGACTCGGAGGTCCGACGCGACGGTCTTCGTTGCCCCCTCTCCCGTTACCCCGGGAGAGGGCCTGGAGTTTGGCACTTTGCTCTTGTGCATACATGGCTGCTTTTCCGCTCTTGGGCCGAGCATTCAGCCGGTTCGCGCGTAGGCGATTGGCGGGAGCGCGGCCAGCAGGGGCTCAGGCGACTTCGTGTCGGCCGGCGGTGCGTTCAGGAAGTCGGTTTCGTCGTCGCGGGCGGCGATGGCGGAGTTGTCGCTGGTGATCTCCTGGAAGGCCTGGCCCCAGACTTCCTGGCGAAGCCATTGGATCAGGCGTTGGGTCGAGAGCCGTCCGCGGGCGCCGCGCGGCTGCCACTTGGGTAACGGAATCAGCTGGTCGAGTTGCTGCGGGTCCAAGACGTTCATCGCGGCCAGCAGCAGCGTGGCGTAGCAGGCGACCGCGAAGGTTGGCTGGCGATTCACCGCTTGCGGCGCGCGGACCTGGGCCTGGCCGACGCCGATGATTTGCTTTTCGTCGCGGTGGTTGACTTCGATGTCCCAACGCCACAGGTATTCCTGAACCAGCGTCGGCAAGTCCAAGTCGGGATCGGTGCAGATCAAATACGCGGGTTGGCGGTAGAGCAGACGCCCCTTCTGCGTCAGGCGGTAGCCCACCGGTGCAATCACGACCAGGCGCAGGGCCAACTGCGTCCCCGTTTTTCGCCAGCGGATCGGTCCCAGCGTTTTCACGCGAAACGTGTGCGTTCTGCCCGCGGCGTACGCCGCGATCGCTTGCCACGGGGTTTGCTCATCCTGTCGCAATTGCTCGGGCGTTGGGGCCGTCGGCCCGTAACGCCGCGACCTGAATTCGTCCGGGAAGTAGAGCTTGGCGTCCTTGCGAATTCGTCCGATCAGCGTGGTCCGCTCCGGCAGTGCCGGCAAGACGGTCTGGTTGGTGTAACTGCCATCCACCACCAGCACCAGTTCGCAGTCGGCGGCCTGATGCACCTGATCGAGTTCGTCGCGCAGTTGCCCGGTCATCCGCACGGCCGCCGCGTTCAAATTCTGCTGCTTGACCGTTTCGCGATAGCGCGTCCAGGCTTCGTCGCCGGCGCCGGCTTTGGGCTTTTTGAGCGCCGGCACGTGCTCGAAGCGGCAGGGCACGCCGCGGGCGGCGGTCGGTACGGCTGGAGCCGTGCGTCCGGGCGCGATCGCGGGAGCCAGTTCATATGCAGATCCAGGCGCCAGCGCGCTCACGGGCTCGAGCGCCGACAGGGGCGCGCTCACGGGCTCGGCTTGCGGCGGCGCGGGTCCGCTGGGCAACAGCAGCGAGAATGGCACGAAGCGCTGCGCCAACACGAGATTGACCTGAAAGGCGGGGGAAAGCGGATCGCGGCGATAGGCCACGCCGGGTGTTTTCTTCCCGCTCTTGCGGAGCAACGTATCGTCAACGGCCACGACCAGCCGTCGGCGACGCGAAGGCGTCGGGAGTGAAGACGCACAGCGCACAGGCATCCGGAGCGAATCGTCCCCTTCCGCCGTCCGCCGCAGCGGACCTTCCGCCGCCAGCGCCAAGCCTGCCCGCAGAACGGGGCGGAAGAGGTGGTTCGGATCCCAGACGTCCCGCGCGAAAAAGCGGTAGTCCGCGCTCCAATCGACGAACTGCCGGCCGCCGGTGCAGAGCAGTCCGGTGATGGTGTGGCGTTCGAGGCAGGCCAACTGGCTGAGGGCCAGGCGCCGCGCCCGCCGCCAGACGCGCGTCTGGCCGAAGGCGGCGCGGGCGTCGTCCCACAGTTCGAGCACGCCGCTCAGGAGGGTCATCGTTTTTTTTTCCGGGCCGGGGCGGCGGCCGCGGCTTGCACGCGCGTCAGGATCAGCGTGTGTCGGTCCTGCACGGTCCACTCGACCACCTCGCCCTTCTCGAATTCGAAGGCGTGCGCGACGGCGGCGGGGAAGTTGACGTACCACTGTTCGCTGGCTTCGCGCTGGATCACCTGGACTTTGGTTGGATGTCCCATTGGAGGCCTCCCGTGCTATCTAGTCATATTACTAGACAGCGGCGAAGAAAACAAGCCGGCCGGCGGGCCGCCATCCAACCCGACCCGCCGCCGCGATAGCCGAGCCCCGAAAAACCAGCGACAATTCAGCCGAAGTGCCAAACTCCAGGACCGGGCGAAGCCCGGCCCCACATTCAGACCTTGCCGCTTGCGCGCAGGCCATCGCCGCGCATTGTTGACTTGCTCCTGTCGGTCAGGCGAATATGATCACCCTTCTTTGTCGCCGTCGCGGCTCGGGCGGGCCGGACGGGATCGGCGGCCGGTGGCCGCAGGCCATATGTGAGTTGGATCGATGACGAGATTCTTTCGAAAATACAGCCGATTCTTCGTGCTCATCTTCATGTCGGTGCTGCTGGTCATCTTCCTGATCGGCGACGCGGTCGGCCGCCGCCAGCGCGGTCAGCAGGACGCCGCGATGAATGTCGAGATCGGCAAGGCGTTCGGCGGGCCGGTGCGTTATCGCGATATTCAGCGGGCCGATTCGGAGATGCAGATCGCCACTGCGTTCGGCTTTCAACTGCCTGTTCGCGGCAAGACCGATCTGGAGCGCAACATCGCCGGCTACCTGCTCATGGAGGAGGCTTCGCGGATGGGCGTCCGCGTGAGCGGAGCCGAGGTTCATGCGCAGCTTGATTCGATGCCAGGATCCGGCGAGGTATTCGACCGCGTCTGCAAACGCTTTCAAGCCTCGCCGGACGCCATCAACGCCGCATTGGAGCGCGTTCTGGCGGTTCCCAGCCTGATGAGCATCATGTTTGAGACCGCCTTGCAGCAGAGCACGCCGCGACTGGAAGAGGCGTATCGCATGCGGTACCAGCAAGCCGAGGGATTGATCAGCACGATCGATGCACGGGCGTTCCTGTCGCAGGTTCCCGAGCCGACGGAAGACGAGATTAAGGCGCATTTCGAGCAAGCCAAGGATCGAGCTGAGGCGCACACGGAGGAAGCGCTGGTCTACGGCTATCGCGTGCCGGACCGGGTCCGCATCGAGTATCTGACGATCGATCCGAAGGAGTTCATCCCGCTGATCAGCGCCCGGGAAAAAGAACTCAAGGCCTACTACGAGCAGAACAAGTCGAAGTACATCAAGCCGGTCGAAGGCCCGATTGCCGACCCGGCCAATCCGCCGCCGCCAATCCAGATGAGCTTCGACGAATCCAAGGAAAAGGTGAAGGAGGATTTCCGGAAAGACAAGGCTTCCGAGCAGGCCCAGTCGCTGATCAACCGCATCCGCGAAGAGGCCTTTGCGCCCTGGACGGCGATGGCGCCGGACAAGGATGGAAAACGCCCGGCGCCGGCGACGCAGGCGAACCTGTCGTTTTCCGATCTGGCGGCCAGGCACTCGAAAGACGTCCACGTCACCTACACATCCACGGAACTGGTGGACCTGAGCAAGCTGCGGATGGAAGCGGGATTCGCCCAGGCCAAAGTGGTCGAGAATCGCCTCACCGTCATGGCGACGATGCTGGCGTTTCACGTGGAAGGCCTCCCGAAGCAGGCACAGGTCGGCGAGCGCGAGCCGCTTCGCATGCTCGAGCCGAGCCCGGTGCTGATTGCGCCGGCAGTGGCAGCGGGCCCGCAGACCGGCCCGGCGCGAGCGTACGTTTTCCGGGTCGTGGAGGTTTCGCCTTCCGGACCGCCGCCGCTCGAGGACGTGCGGGCCGCGATCATCCGCAACATCAAGACGGAGAAAGCGTTCGCGATGGCCGGCGAATACGCCCGCAAGCTCGGCGAGCGGGCCCGGTCGCTCGGATTGAAGGACGCCGTCGAAGACGCGGTCGAGTTGAAAGCCGCGTTGTCGCAGGCCGAAGCCGCCGTCGCCACGCAACCCGTCGATCCGAGCAACCCCGGCAAATATCTGGCGAAGCTGGAGCCGGTCGCTCCCATGCGGTTCACCTCGCAATCGGTTTCGTCGGTCTACTTCAACTCGGCGAAGGCCGGTGGGCAGGCGATCGCCGCGACCACGCAACCGGCGGAGCCGAGCACCTTGAAACGCGTCGTCGTGGCGCCGAACGCCAAGTCGCAGGCGTGGGGCGTCTTGCAGGCGGACGCCGTCAAGCCGATGTACGCGGACGACTTCAACGCGCAGAAGCCGAATCTCGAGCAACAGTCGTTCATGATGGCGCGGATGGAGTTCATGACGAGCTGGCTGATGCCGGAGAGCATTTACAAGCGCACAGGATTCTCCCTGAACAAGCCGAACGACGCAGCGCAGTAGCAGGGGAGACGAGGCGTCGCCGGCGTCGGCGCCAGGCGGCCGCGGCCGGCGCGCCGAACACCGACGCGCCGCGAGGTTCGCCGATCATGAGCGAGACGTACGACTTCAACCGGATCGAGCCATTCTGGCAGAAGCGCTGGGACGAGACCGCCTGTTTTCGGGCGGCCAACCCCGGCCAGCCCGGCAGCGAAAAGCCGCCCTACTACGTGCTCGATTTCTTCCCGTACCCGAGCGGCGCGGGGTTGCACGTCGGCCACCCGCTCGGCTACATCGCCAGCGACATCATCTCGCGCTACAAGCGCATGCGCGGCTTCAACGTGCTCCACCCGATGGGCTGGGATGCGTTCGGCCTGCCGGCTGAGCAGTACGCGATCGAAACCGGCGTTCACCCGGCGATCACCACGAAGAAGAACATCGAGACCTACACGCGCCAGCTCCGCATGATCGGGCTGTCGTACGACTGGAGCCGCGAACTGGCGACCTGCGAGCCGGATTACTATCGCTGGACGCAGTGGATCTTCCTGAAGATCTACAACTCCTGGTATGACCCCGAGCACCGCTGGACGGACGCCGCCGACCGCGAAGTCGTCGGCGCCGCCCGTCCGATCGAGAAGCTGCCCATCCCGCCGCACGTGCGCGCCGAAGGACAAGCCGCCGTCGAAGACTATCAGGACGAGCACCGTCTGGCTTATCTGGCGGAAGTGCCGGTGAACTGGTGCCCGGCGCTGGGCACGGTGCTTTCCAACGAAGAGGTCACGGCGGACGGCCGCAGCGATCGCGGCAACCACCCCGTCTTTCGCCGCCCGCTGAAGCAGTGGATGCTGCGGATCACGGAGTATGCGGACCGGCTCATCGCGGACCTGAACGCGCTAGACTGGCCCGAGCCGATCAAGCTGATGCAGCGGGAGTGGATCGGGCGCAGCGAGGGCGCATACATCGACTTCAAGCTCGCCAATCACGGCGAGGAGAGCATCCGGGTCTATTCGACGCGCCCGGACACGCTCTTCGGCGCGACATACCTGGTGCTGGCGCCGGAGCATCGGCTCGTGCCGGTGATCACGACGGAGGAGCGGCGGGCGGACGTCGAATCGTACGTCGCCCAGGCGCGGCAGAAATCAGAACTCACCCGCACCGCCGAGACGAAGGTAAAGACCGGCGTTTTCACCGGCGCCTACGCGGTCAATCCGGTGAACCACGCCCGGGCGCCGATCTGGGTCGCGGATTACGTGCTGGCCAGCTACGGCACGGGTTCGATCATGGCGGTCCCCGGCTCCGACAAACGCGACCTGGAATTCGCGGAAACGTTCGGCCTTCCGGTGATCAAGGTGGTCGAGCCGCCGGCCGGAGTGGAATGGCGGGGCTTCGAAAACGAAGGCGTGGCGGTGAACTCTCCGGCCGGCAGCGATGCCGCCAGCGAGCGGTTCGTCGGCCAATGCGAACTGAACGGACTGCCGACCGCCGAAGCGAAGCGCAAGATCATCGCCTGGCTCGAAGAACGCGACCTGGGCGAGGGAACGGTCCAATACAAGCTGCGCGACTGGCTTTTCAGCCGGCAGCGCTATTGGGGCGAGCCGTTTCCCATCCTCTTTCGAACGGACGGACGTGCGATCGGCGTCAGCGAAAGCGATCTGCCGATCACCCTGCCGCCGATGGACGATTTCAAGCCGGCCGCCGGCGACGATCCAACCGCGGAGCCGCAGACGCCGCTCTCGCGAGCCAAGCAATGGGTGACCGTTGCGCGCGATGGCAAGACGATGCGGCGCGAGTTGAACACCATGCCGCAATGGGCCGGTTCGTGCTGGTACTACCTGCGCTTTATGGATCCGAAGAACGGGCGCGCGTTCGCCGATGCGGCAGTTGAGCGGTATTGGGCGATCGGGAGCAGCCGCGAAGCCGCGAAGCCGCGAAGCCACGCAGGGCCACAGCGCGCGGCCAAGACGGGGTTGGTGGATCTCTACATGGGCGGAGCGGAGCACGCCGTGTTGCACCTGCTCTATGCCCGCTTCTGGCACAAGGCGCTGTACGATCTCGGGATCGTCTCAACGCCGGAGCCGTTCCAAAAGCTCTTCAATCAGGGCATGATCGGCGCCGCCGCGTATACGGACGATCGCGGCGTGTATGTCGATGCGTCGGAGGTGCGCGACGCCAACGGCCAGCCGCCGTCCGCCGACAACGCCGGCCCATACTTTCACAACGGGCGCCCCGTCACGCGCGAATTCGGAAAGATGGGCAAAAGTCTCAAGAATGTGGTCAATCCCGACGACATCATCCGCGAATACGGGGCCGACACGCTGCGGCTGTACGAGATGTACATGGGCCCGCTCGACGCCGGCAAGCCCTGGAACACGCGCGACATCATCGGCGTCCATCGCTTTTTGCAGCGCGTCTGGCGGCTGATCGCGGTGAGCGACGACGCCGGGACGGCGCAAAGCGGGGAGCATGGGCCTGTGGCCCGTACCTCGCGGCAAGGCGCCGCGGGGCCGCAAGCGAAAATCAACCCGAAGATCGTCGATCCGCCGAACCCCGCGCTGGAGCGCCTGCTGCACCGAACGATCAAGAAGGTTCAGCAGGATATCGAATCGTTCGGCTTCAACACGGCGATCGCGGCGATGATCGAGTGGGTGAACGAGGCGACCAAGGCCGATTCGGTCGGCCGCACGCAGGTTGCGCGCTTCCTGCACGTGTTGGGGCCGTTCGCCCCGCACCTGGCCGAGGAACTCAACGCCCTGCTGGGCGAATCGGCGCTGCTGGCCGCCGCGGCCTGGCCGACGTACGACGAGGCCCTGACGCGCGACGCGACGAATCGGTCGAGATCGCGGTGCAGATCAAGGGGAAAATCCGCGCCCGCATCAGCGTCCCGGCCGACGCGTCGGAAGATGCGATGGTCGCCGCGGCCAAGGCGGATCCGGCGATCGCCAGGGAAATTGCGGGCAAATCGATTCAGCGCGCCATCGTCGTGAAGGGGCGGCTCGTGAACCTCATCGTTTGATCAAGGGCCGGCGGGCCGCACGACGTGCTGTGTTGTGTCACTGCTCTTCTGGCTTACTATTACCCACATTTTTCGTCGTAACCAGGTCCCGGAGGGACCAAGGAATGTAGCCACGGGTGAAGATCGCGCAGCGACCGGAACCCGTGGACGCAGGGGATTCCCGCGTTTCCGCCCCGGCGGGGCGGAGGAAGCCGGCGGCACGGAGGATGAAAAGTTCGCTTGGGACTATTCCCTCCGCCCCTGTCGGGGCGGGGAAACGAATCCCGCATTCTGCCACCGGTTGCGCGTCGTCCTTCGGCCGCCGCTTCACCCGTGGCTACATCCAATCGCCCCTCACGAGGCGAAACATGCGGGTAACGGCAGGCTCTTGAGCAGTGCACGCTCGACAGCCGCAAGACCACTGCTCAAGAGCAGTGGCACACCGATCGGCGCTGCCCGCCGCCGGGCAGCTACTCCGCGACACGTTGTTGCGCGAGGTGAATCGGCTAAAACGACCAGCCCAGGGACATGCCGCCATAGAGCCAATCGGCGGTGAGATCGTCGTCGCGCGGGTTGCCGACGGCGTCGCTGTAGAAGATGAATCCTGAGAGCGTGACGGCGCCGAATCCCCAGCTCTTGATCTGAAGCAGGTTGGAGACGTCGTAGTCGAGCGTCAGGCCGTAGTTGATGTTGGCGAATCCGATCGTGCCGATCCCCGCGTCGAGAGTCGGGTGAATCCAGTGATTGTCGATGCCGAAGTCGACGGACGGCCGGCACACCAGCTCTTCCGTAATTTCGAAATCGTGGCTGAAGCCGAACTGCCACCACGAGCCGCGCGAGACGAGGTCGGCGTCCTGCCAATACGCCACGTACGGATTCAGCACGCCGTCTTCGTTGTCGGCCCAGAGCCACTTCCACATCCAGGCGTCATTGTGGTCGAGCCGCAGGGTCCATTCGCCCGATGCGATTTCGTGGTGGTTCGGATAGTTGTACCAGACATATCCCGCGCACACGGTCGTGAACAGGGGTTTGACCTCATAGGCGTAGCTCAGCGCGAAATCGAATTCCTGGAGGTTGTGCGCGCCGTAGAGCGGTTCGAGCCGATCCTGGCCCGCGTACCACTCGAAGAACGTGTCGACGATGAGCGAGCCGCACTCGCCTTTCGGCCGGCCCCACAGCGTCGCCAGATCAATCGCCAGCGA
>JACRLV010000148.1:6056-35543 GCA_016235145.1 Planctomycetota bacterium | reverse complement strand
GCAGGCCGTAGAATTCGAGCGAATCCGGATCGCGGGGACGGTTCCACGCTCTACGGCCGGCGGGACGCCGACCGCTACATTTTCCCTCCGACCGTCAGCGCGTGGGCTGCGGGCAAGGCCCGCGCTGAGGGCTCGGATTTCACGCCTGCCAAAATCCCTGGCTGCAACCGCGTTTTTCGGGAGCGCGCTCACAGAGTAATCACTCGCTCGGCGCCGTTCAGCTCGGCCACGATTTCATCCATGTTCGAGATTTCGCCGACCGCGATCTTGTCGCGCAGGCCGAAAGCGTCGATGCAGGTCGCACACGGGCGGATATCGACCCCGGCGTCGTGAAGCTGCCGCAGCTCGACCAGCACGGGCGAGCCCTCGGCCACCAGTTTCACGCCGGAGTTGAAGAACACGACGCCAGTGATCTCGCGGATCGCGGTCGATTTCTTGAGGAACGTGCCGAGGATTTTTCGGCCAAGTTCGGCGTCTCCGTGGCCCATTCCGTCGTGCCCGAGCGCAATCACCGTCCGCATGTCTGGCCTCGTGGTTTCGAATCCAGCGCCCGGGCGCTCGCCCGATCGGTGGACCCGCAAGTTTCCGTATGATACCGTCCGCGCGGAAACGAGGCCGCCGGCCGCCTGGGAGATGCGTCGCGATGAAGTTTCTGCCCGGATCGCTGCCCGACAACCCGGACGACGTCCGCATGACCATCGGCGAGCATCTGGACGAGCTGCGGAGCGTGCTGGTGCGCAGCCTGATCGCGCTGCTCGCCGCCGCGCTGCTCTGCATCTGGCCGACCCAGTGGATCCTCGCGGTCATCGCCCGGCCGCTGTTCGCCGCGCTCGAAAAACACCACCAGCCCGTCTCGATCTTGGCGACGAGTCCGGCCGAGCCGCTGCTGATCTACGTCAAGACGGTCCTGATCGCGGCCTTGATCATTACCGCGCCGTACATCCTGCTTCAGGCGTGGTCGTTCGTGGCGTCCGGGCTGTACAAGCACGAGCGGGCCTGGGTTCACAAGCTTGTGCCGGTCAGCGTCGGGCTCTTTCTGGCCGGCGTGCTGTTCATGTACTACATGATGCTGCCGGTCTGCCTGGATTTCCTGATCGGCTTTTCCTCGTGGCTGCCGATGCCCGAGCTGCCCCACTCCGCCCAGGTGCAGGCCCCGACGACGGCGCCCGCGATGACGCAGCCGGCGATCCCGCCGGTCCCCTTTCTCGCCGGCGACCCGCCGGATCCGCAGGTCGGGCAGCTTTGGTTCAATACGGCGGAGGGGCGGCTCAAGCTGAAGGGGCCGGAGCAGACCTATTTCTACCGCATGAGCGTCGCCGGCGCCGAATCGATGATCGAATCGCACATCAAGCTCGATGAATACCTCTGGTTTGTGCTGATGCTGACGCTGGCGTTCGGGGCGGCGTTTCAGATGCCGCTGGTGGTGGTTTTCCTGGCCCGCACGGGGATCGTTTCGGTCGCGACCTTCCGCAGCTATCGCCGCGTGGTGATCCTGGTGATCGTGATCATCGCCGGCATGATCGCCCCGCCGGATCTGATGAGCCACCTGCTGTTGTCCGGGCCGATGATCCTGCTGTTCGAGATCGGCCTGTGGTTCGCGGGCCGCAGCGAGCGCCTGCGCTCGCGCGCACGCTCGTCGGCGTAGCGGCCTTGCTCGGCAGAACCGGTAGCATCGGACCTCTGAGCCCGACGACGAATCCCCGGCTGCAATCTTCGTCGGACTCGGAGGTCCGACGTTACAAATCCAACGCGCCACGAACTCGCTTGCGTTCGCAGCGCAGCGTGTGGCACGGTCAAGCGGCCGCGGCCAACGACTCGCACTCGTCGAAAGAGCACACCGCGGCCGCTTGGCCGTGTTTTCGGGCGAACGGGCGATCGTGCCCAACACGGCCAAACTGACGCGAAAATGTCGTACCTGAGATTGATGCTGCGCGGCGCGTCAGCTTGACCGTGCCACACGCCGCGCCGTCCGCAGCCGCCCTGGCGGTTCACCTGGCCGTGTGGTAGGCCGGACGGAGATGTCGTTCGGCGGCGTTCGGCGCTGCGAGCGCCGTTTCGTCGGCGACGCCGGATTTCAGGACGCCCGCCGGCACCGGGCGGACTTCGAGCGCCAGCGCGGTCACGTCATCATCCGCCGGCGCGCCGCGCCAACCATCCGCCGAACGCAGGAGCGCGCCGACGGACTCGTCGATCGCGACGCTGCGCGCCGCCAGCAGCGCCTCCGCCACGCGCGCGGCGCCGTAGATTTCGCGGCCGGCGTTCCGCGCGTCGCTGACGCCGTCGGAATAGAGATAGAGCCGATCGCCGGCGGCCAGCCGCAACCGCTGCTCCGCATACTCGGGCGCCTCCACCCAGCCGATCGCAAAAACCGGCCGCGAGAGGTCGCTGAGCCCGCCCGCAGCATCCACGTGAATCGGGCCGGGATGCCCCGCACTGAGATAGCGAAGCTCCAGCGTACGCGTGTCCAGCACGCCGTAGAACAGCGTGAAGTACAGGTCGAAGGTCTCGTCAAGCTGAAAGCGGCGGTTCAGCTCCAGCGCGACTTCCGCGGGCGGCGTCGGCTCGAACGGGCCCACTCCGCCTTGCCGACGGCGAACCAGGCACGGCTGGTCGGGCACCAGCGCCAGCACGCGGCTGACCTGGACGGACAGCAGGGCCGCCTTCATGCCGTGGCCGGAGACGTCGATCATGTAGATTCCGACGTGGTCCTCGTCGATTGCGAAGACGTTGAGCAGATCGCCGCCGAGCTCGTCGCAGGGACGATACGCCCAGGTGAACTCCACGCCCGGCACGGGCGGGGCGGCGGCAGGCAACATCGATCGCTGAAGCCGGGCGGCCCAACGCAAGTCGGACTTCATCCGTCGATTGGCTTCGGCGAGCGCCCGGTTGGCCGCCTCGAGCTCCTCGGCCCGGGCGCTGAGTGCAAGTTGAAGCCGGGCGCGCTCGTCATGCGCGCGTTTCAAGGCGAGCTGTGTCTCGATGCGCGCGAGGATCACCGGAAAATCGAACGGCTTGGCGATGTAATCGCTGGCCCCGAGGTTGAGCCCGCGAACCACGTCGTCACGGCCGGACAGGCCGGTCATCATCAGCACCGGCAGGCGGGACGGCTCGTATTTCGCCCGAATCTGCTCCAGAACCGCGAACCCGCTCAAGCCCGGCAGGCCGACGTCGAGCAGCACGGCGTCAAACGCATCGTTGTGAATGTGCTCCATCGCAGCGGGGCCGCTGGCGGCTGCCGCAACGGTGTGCCCGGCCATCGCGAGCCGTTCACGCAGCGCTTCCCGTGTGAGTTCCTCGTCCTCGACGACGAGCAGGCGGGCCGATCCGAGATCCTTCGCCACGAACCTCTCCTCCTTGAGAGACTGCTCGCGCCGTCACTCGCGCGGGGCCGGCTGCAATGTGGCCACTGGGCCGAAATGAACGCTGCCGCCGCGCCACGTCGGAATGATACCCTTCGCGCAAGCTGAAGGCGAGGAGTCGGCGCGACTCAGCCTGCAAGGGTGTGCCCATATTTCCGGGCGAAGCGGATCTCGGAGTGTCTGGGCGGTTCGACCCGCGATCGACCTGTTCGCGGAAATCCGCTCGCGCACACAACGCGTTCCCCGCGCCCATTCACCGCAGAGAACGCGACGGACGCGGAGAAAAGACGATGAGATTGCTCGGCACTGCTGTCCTCTCTGCGCTCTCGGCGTGCTCTGCGGTTGATTCTTCAGCCATTTCACCGCAGAGAGCGCGGCGGACGCAGAGGGAGGAGAATGAGTGTCCGTTCGCCGTTTCTCGTCTCTGCGTTCGACCGGCTCAGCCCGGATGGTGCTGGTCGCCCGAAAGAATGGGCACACCCGCCTGCAATGCCGAATCGGGCGCACTATTTCGCTGGAATGAGTCGCCCGAAGACCGGCCCTACTCCTTCTCTCCGGAGCCAGCGGGCGTTTTTTCAGGCTCGGCGGGCTTGGCGGGCGAGCCGCTTGAGCCGCCGGCGAGCCGCGCCAGTTCGTCGAAGTACTTCTTCGTCACGTCCTGGTACTGACGCGGAATACGTTCGCGCTCCACCGCATCCGTGGCGTCGCGAACCGCGGAGTTGACCGCGTTTCGTACTTCGGCCGCCGCCTCTCCCTTGACCTGCGGACCGTCGATCAACATCTGGCCGATGATCTGGCCGCCCTGCGTGCGCACCTGGGCCTTCGTAGCCTTGTACTTGTGAGCGCCGGCTTCCTTACCGATTCGCGAGCCATAGCCGCGGCCCTCGTTCGGACCCTGGCTGCCGATCTCGTCGCCTGGCTTGTTGCCCTGGCAGTTGCCCTGGCACATTCCCTCGCGCAGTTCCTTCAGGTCTTCGAGCTGGGCTTCGAGCTCGGAGGCCATCTGCTCGGCCATCTCCGCGTCAGAGAGCTGCTGCGCGGCGTCGCTGAGCGCCTGGGCCGCCCCCTGGGCCTCGGAATCGCCCTTGCCGTTGCCCTGGTTCTGGCAGGCGCTCTTGCACTGCTTGGCCGCCTGGGCCATCTTCTTGGCGAGTTCCTGAAGCTGTTTCTTCGCTTCCTGATTCTGGGCGATCTTCTTGGCGAGTTCCTTCATTTGCTCGGCGGTCATGCCGCTCTCGCCCAGCCGCTTCTGCAACTCCTTCTCAAGCTGCTTGGGGTCCATCTTCGAAAGCTCATCCAGCATCTTCTTGGCCTGCTCCTCCGTCAGGCCGGCCTTGTTCTCGAGCTCTTTCTCCAGCTTCTTCTGGTCATTGAGTTCGTTCAGCTTCTTGGCCAGATCTTCGAGCTTGGACGCCATCTCCTGCAATTTCTGCTGCGACTCCGGATCCTGCTTGCCGGCTGCGTCTTCAAGCTCCTTTTTCATTTCATCGATCGCCTTGCGAGCCTCCTCGGTGTTGCCCTGCGCGAGCGATTGCGCGAGCTTGGACGTTGGATCGCTTCCCTGCTTGGGTTCGAGCTTCGAAAGCCGACGCTTCAGCTCCTCCATCGACTTGAGGTCCAGCCCTTCCCGCTTGTCGGAAATCTGATCCGAAATCTTGTCCAGCTTCTTCAGCACGTCACGCCGCACATCCTCCGGCTTCACGCCCGGCGTGTCCGGCAATTCCAGCGACTTCAGGTCGTCTTTCAGATCCGATAGGGCGGGGTTTTCGTCCACCATCTTGCGGACCTTGTTCATCTCCTCGTTATAGGCGGTCTGCACAGCGGCCTTTTCGTTTAGCGCCGCCGTCTGCCGCGCGGAGTCGTCCTTCTTTCGAAGACTTGCCAGCAGGTTCAGTTGCGGCATGAAGGCGTAGAGCAGCAGTGCGGCGAGCACCGTCGCCGACGTCCACGGCCAAAGCCGCGGCGCCCGCACCGGAATGTGGGCGGGAACATGGACACGTGCGGCGGTTTTCTCGGCGTCGCGGACCGCGGCCTGCGCGAATGGGTCGGCGCTGCCCGCGATGGCGTGCGCGGAACTGACCCGCTCCTTCAGGCCGGCGGCGCGATCAAGCTCAACCGCGGCCGCCAGACGGCTTGAGCGAGCCAGGATCGACAGCACCGTCGTGCCGACACACGCCAGCCCCGCGGCGCCGCCGAACGTCCATATAAGCGGCAGGCCCAGGCCGAGCGCGCGATCCCCTATCCAGGCCAGAGACCAGAGCCCGGCCGCGAGCACGACGGCAAGCGCGGCGCGATCGAGCATGGTGTTCAGATTCAGACGAAAACGAGCCCGGCTGATCTGCTGTTCGAGAGTGGACATCACGCACTCCTTGGACCTGGCATCCGCCGCCACGGCTACATGATAGTAGATCGGGAATTTGCCAGCGCCAAAACAATTCCAAAGGGAAAGGGCGCCCTGTCCGGCTCGGCCGGGGCGCGCCTCCCCCCAAAAAGGGCGGCTCCTCCGCACGCGTCGCCGGATGCGGAGGAGCCCGAAAAGCGAGTTGGGTTTCGCGAAGGAACGGCCGGGTGAGGTTCAAGCCGGCGTCCGCTTCAGACCCTGATCAGCAAGGCGATCCAAACATCGCCAGGAACGCCGACAGGTCCGTGAGATCGACGTCGCCGTCGCCGTCGACGTCCCCCTGGTCGGCGGTTGCGCCGCTGGCGGTCCCGAAGTTCGACAGCAGGATCGTCAGGTCGCCCAGATCACGAATGCTATCGTGATTGAAGTCGCCTGGGCATCCGGGCGGATTGACGGTCAGGGTTGCGCCGTTTGACGTCACCGCGCCGCACCCGTTCTGCACGTCGCACGTGTAGACGCCTTCATCCGCGTCCTGCGCGTTGCTGACGGTCAGCGTCGCGGTGTCGGCGCCGGCGATATTGCCGCCGTTGAAGAGCTCAAAGCCGCCCTTCCGCCAGGTGTACAGCAGCGGCCCCGCACCGGTCGCGCCGACGGTGAACTGCACCGTCGCTCCGGCCGTAACCGTCTGATTCGAAGGATGGGTGTTGATCGTCGGAACGGTGATGACGGTCAGCGTGGCGGCGTTGCTGGTGGCGTTGCCGCACGCGTTCGTCACGACGCAATCGTAGCTGCCGCCGTCGCCGAGCGTGATGGGATCGATCGTGTAGGAATCGCTGGTCGCGCCTCCGATGTTCCCACCGTCCTTGCGCCACTGGAACGTCATCGGTGTCGAGCCGGAAGCGATCACATTGAACGTAACCGCATCGTTGATGCAAAGCGCGTCGCTCAACGGATGGGTGGTGATCGCGGGTGCGACGCATCCGCCGTTCTGGACGTTCACCGAGAGCGTGTAAAGTTGCGTCTGGGTCGGTGTATCCGTCTCGTAAATCTTGATGAAATAGGTTCCGGCGGAGGGCAGACTCGCGCTGCTGATCGTCTCGGCTACGCCGGACGCCGCCGCCGAGGCGCTGGCGATCACCGTCGTGCCGTTCGTCCCGATGAGGTCGACCGCGAGGTTCGCCCGCGTGAGGCTGTTGGTCGAGCTGCTCGTGGGGCAGGAGCCGTTCGCCGCCTGCGCGTTGTCGTTATAAGAGAAGCCGACCGGCGTGACGGTGATGGTCGCGAGGGCCGTTCCGGTCACCGTGAACTTGTAGAAGTCGACCTCGGCGTTGGCGTCGATCGAGCAATTCGAGGTGTTGGCCGGGTTCGTGCCGCTCACCGGCGCCGGCAGATTGCAGAACGTATTGTGGGTGGTGTTGAAAGCTATCGTCCCCATGTCGTTCGCGGTCGCCGTTGAATCGTCGATTTCCTCGGGATCGCCGTAGTGCCGCTTGCCCGCCCGGATGTCGTCGTGCATCGGGCCGTCGATGCCGGTGTTCAGGAACGGCTCCATGAGGAAGCTGGCGTTGTTGGAGCAGACGTGGTCGAGGCCGAAGCCGTGGCCGTGCTCGTGCATGAACGTGTCGCGGAAGAAGCGGTTGTTGTTGGTCGTGCTGCCCCAGCTTTCCGAGCTGTCGAACACCATGTCGCCGTTTGACGGGAAATACGTATAGGCCAGAATGCCGTTGGCGCCGTCAATGTTGTGCATCGAAACACGGAGGTCGCCGCGCGTGCCGGACCCTGCGGAACCCCAGGACGCGCCGTCATCCCAATCATTGCCGCCGGAGGTGATACGTGTATAGCTCAGGCCGCTCAACTGATGCCAACGATTGAAGCTCTGTACGACGCGGTTGATCCAGGTCGCGCGGCCGCCTTGAGCAGCGTAGAGACTGTCCATCCGCGAGAACAGGCTGCTGGCCGTGGCCGCTTCGCCGGCCCCGCCGGAGATCGTGAGTCCGTCCGGAACGAAACTCCAGGTCAGCGTACGAGGCGCGCCCTGCGAGCCGGACCACCGATTGCCCAGCCAATATCGCTCGCCGTAGCCGCCACCGCCGCCGCCGCTGCCGTCGTGTTCCCACCAGGAGAAAATCACCGGATCCAGTGCGCCGCCGTCCGGACCGACCGCACCGGGGATCACGAATCGATTGTTGAGATACGGGCTGTCCGGATGCACCAGGTGGTACGTCTCGGGCAACGAGCCGGCGTTGAAAAGCTGGGTCATGAGCGAATCAATGAAGTCCTGCGGCGGCGGGCGCCGGCCGTCGAAGCAAACCGCGATCGGCCCCAGATCGGCGTTCGGGTCGACCGGGTTGTACCAGTCCCAGAACGCGACAGCGGTCGTCCCGGAGAGCACCCCGTCGGAAGCCGGATCGCGATCCTGGCTCCGTGCCAGAGGCGGTGAAACGGATGTTGCGAGCAATGCGCCGCTCGCCAGAGTCAGACCGGCGAGGCGCCAACCAGCGGATAGGTGTCGAACCTGCATGTCACGGCCCCACAAAAAAAGGAATGTTCCCCGTCAGCGTTCCGAACGCGGACCGGTGGAAACGAAAAACCGAATTACGGACCAAGCCCTATCAGACGATCCAAAGGTGTGCCGGCGATCGCAACATAACTTCATAGCCACAAATGTCTTATGCGTCTTGCAGCCTGAAGCCGTCACGATTCCGTTCCGATGCCGAAGTTGATATTCCGACTCGGAACGCAGCTCTCCCTCATCTTCACCCTATCACCGTGAAATCGAAAGTCAACGAGATTTTTGTCAAAGTGCCGATATCTGCGGATCGGATGTGAACGAGGCTTTACTCGACCTAGGGGGCGCGGCGTGCCCTGAATGGAAGTTCGCGCGAGAACTCGCGAAAGACATCGAGCAGCCGCTGGTGCCGGCGATGGTGGATGCCGAAGCCCAGGTCGTCCATCTCTCGCAGGGCCTCCTCGGGGTCCACGCCCTGCACGTGAACGCGGAACAGCGCACAGAACAGGCCGGTCCGTTGCCGGCCGATGCGACAATGCACCAGGGCCGGCTGGCGATCGCCGTCGCGCGTGAGTGCGAGAAACCGCTCGACCTGGTCCCGGCTCGGCGGGTTCTTGTGATTGCAGGGGAGCGAAACGAACTCCGCGCCCAGTTCCCGACAAACCGACCGCTCGGCTTTTTCCCATTCGTCGGGATCGGCGGCGTCGCGCCGACCGCGCAGGGCGATGACCGTCTTGAGCCGGTAGCGCGCGATCAACTGTCGCAAATCATCAGGGGAAGGCTGGCCGCAGCGGTACAGCTTGTTCGACTCCACCACGCCGAAGTGACGCAGCCCGTCGTACGGTCGGCGGAATAGTCGGCGCAGAAAACGCGGGATGTTCACGGTTGCGCGCTTCCTGCTTACGACCCTCTCTCCACAATCCGGAACTTCGCGATCTTCTCGGCTACCTTTCCAGCGATTTTATCATGAACGGTGATTCGGGCCACATAGTCACCCGGCGCCAGGCTTGCCGGCAGCCGAACCAGCGGCGAGAGGAAGCAATCGCTCCGCTTGGCCCGGCACTTGTCCACGATGTCGTCGGCGGCGACCGAGTGCACCTCGTCGCGGCCGTGGAGGATCGCGATCTTCATTTTGAAATTCGACACGTACGTTCCGTCGCGCTCGCTGCTCGCGAAATCGCGAATCTCGCAATACGCCACGAACTCATTCTCCCGCCCGGAGACGAAACGCGGCGGCTCGATCGGCTCGTACTGGCCGAATCCGCGCACCGCGCGGCAGATCGAGAAGACCGGCAGGTTCAGATCGCTCGCGTCCGTGAGCGACTCGCGCAAGGCGTTGATCTGGTGCAGAGCCGCAGCCGCGCTTTGCCCGGGGTCGCCGTCGTTTCCTTCGCGGATCGCGATCAGCGCTTCCAGCAGCCGCCGCCCCAGGGCCTGCTGCGCGTCGGAGGCCAGCGTGAACGGTTCGCGGGCCCGCTCATAGTCGCCTTTGACCACCAGCAACATCTTGCGGTCGAGCTGCTCGCGAAACGTGGCGTCGCCCGGCTCGGACAGCGCGCTGCTCAGCAGATTCTGGAGCGACTCGCCGGACGCCGCCTCGCCTGGCGCGTTGGCCACGACCGTGGGCGACAAGATTGGAGCGCGAACCGCGTCGGGAGCGGCGGCGCGAACCGTGATCTCGCCGATGATCGGGGCGGCGGTTTTTTCGGGCTGCTTTTCCGGCGGCTTTTCAAGGTGAACCGGCGCCGACGTCACCGGCCGATGCGGGCGATCGCGCGGCACGATCTGATCGCGCGCTGGTCTCGTTGGGGACGCTGTGCTCAATCGCGGATCGGCGCTGACCGGTATGACCGCCTCGTAAACCGTCTCTGAAGCGTCGGGCGGCGCGGCGTCCGCCGCGCTGTCCGCGGCCTGGGCGGTTTCATTCGGCTTGCCCGCGCTGCGCGCCTTCATCGCGTTGCGGGCCCATTGCACGATCGCGTTCGCGGATTCGTCGGATTCGGCCGCCCCGGGCGACGGTTGCGAAGCCGGCGTGCGGACGATTTCGCTCGATTCGTGCTTCTTGGGCGGCGCCGGCTTGTTGCCCGCCGCGTCGCCCGCTGGTTGGAAGATCTGGCAACCGCCGCTCGCAATTGCCGCCAGCAGCAGAATTGCGTCACGCAACAGCCTCGCCGCAAGCCGCGGGCGGCCGATCGTTCTCGCCTCCATGCGTCGCTCCCGTCGAAGCGATTCGCCCGCCTGCTCCGCACGCGGCCGCGTTGATTGTGTGGGATCTTGCAGTGCGGCCGGGGGTCACTCCGCCAACTGCGCGATCTCGACCAACAGCGCTTCGACGCCCATTTCTATCGACCGGCCGCCGCTCTTGGCTTGTGCATCCAAATCGGCGGTCGCCGCCAGCAGCCGGGCGGCCTTGCGGGCGGGGATGCGTTTCAGCAGCAACGCGAGTTCCTTATCGCGTTGCCACATCTGCACGCGCGGCGCGATCTGCGCCAGGCTCAATCCGGAAGCAAGCAGATTGTGCGCGTTGATCCAATTCCGCAACGACCAGGCGATGCCGCCCATCGCCGGAAAGACGACGTTCTTGTCCAGCGCCAGCATCTGCCGCCACATCACCAGGGCCTCGCGGAGCTTGCCCAGGCCCGCGGCGTCGACGGCGGCGAAGATTTTCTCCTCACGCGTGGGCTCTACGATCGCATCGACGTCGGCCGCCGTGATGGCGGGGCGATCCTCGACAAAGAGCGCGAGCTTCTCAACGTCTCCGACCAGCCGACCCTGGTCCGGCCCGACGCGGTCCGCCAGGCGGCTGACGGCGAGGGGCTCGATCTTCTTGCGATGCAGCGCGGCCTGCTCGCCGATGAACGCAGGAACCTCGTGCGGCCTGATGGCCTTGCACTCGATCAGCCGGCCGCGGGCCGCGACGGACGCCTTCGCCAGGCGCGTCGCTGCCGGAAAAGTGCGGCAGACGAGGATCAGTACGCCGGTCGGAGCCGGAGCCGCAACGTAGCGCTCGAGCCGCTCGCGATTGAGCGTAATGAACTTGTCCGCATCGCGAATGACGACCACGCGGCGCGGCGCCAGAAACGGCAGCGTCGCCAGATCATCCAGGATGTTGACGATCGTCGGCCCGCCCTGCTCCTCGGACCGGGAGCCGTCGTATTCGCACAACGCCATGCCCCGATCGACATCGGGCGGCAGCAGACCGTTCAACTCCCCGGCAAGCGTCTCCGCCTTGCGGAACTCCTCGCCGCCGAAGATGACGATGATCGGAGGTACGCTGGGAGAGGGAGTCTTCTTCGCCATAACCGCGATTGTAGCGTGAGAAGCGTTCCGGGCCGCCCGGTCAGTCGATCAGCCGCATCGCGGCCAGATCCTCGCGCGGCTCATCGAAGCTGCAACTGCCGAACGAGAGCGCCCGCTCGCGCCGCACGTACTGGATCTCGTCGATCGAGGCGTCCGCGTCGTTCCAGCTCAGGTAGTCGTCGCCGAATTGGAACACGTTCGCGTCCAGTTCCTCGACCACGCCCAGAATGTCGTGAAAGTCGAATGCGGCCGCGTGGGCGAGCGTCGCCGCCACGAACACGTTCAGGAATCCGTGCATCATCGTGCGCACCGACGGGTCGAACCGCCGCACCGGATGATGCAGCCCCGCGGTGAACTTCATCGGCACGTGCGCGTCGCGGCATTGCTCGATCACGAACGCGACCTGCTCGGTGCTGGGAAACGCCGAAGCGACCAACCCGCCGGTGCGCAGCTTGAACCCGTCCGGCGGCGGCTGCGGCGAGGTGTCGACCCGAAAATCCGGCCCGAAATGAGGGAGGATCTTGTGGTTGTGCCGCGCGATGCCGGCGATCACGGAGCGGACCGACTCGCGCCACGGTTCGGCCAGCGCCGCCTCGAAATAGCGCGGCACGGCGCCGAAGCCGGCGTGTTCAAAACGGGCCGCGGTCGCGTCGAGCAGGGCGCGAACCGCCTTGCCGTCGCGGTGCGCGAGCAGATCGGCGGGCAGCCGGACCTCGAACGCTTCCACCGGCGCCCCGGGGCGACCGGCCCGGAGTGCGCCCATCGCCGCCAGATCCGCATCGACTCCGGACAGAAACGCATCCGCCGTCTCGCCGCCGCGCCCGAGCGAAATCACCGGCCATCTCGCCGTCGGCGCATCCGGAAGCAGTTTGCTCAAATCGGCGAATTTCGCCGCCGGACAGACGAAACGCCCGAGCAGCCATGCGCTCGGCTCGCCAAGGTAACGGGAGAAGTTCGCGGCGGCCGCGGGCAAGTCGAGTTGCGCCGGCGGGAAGAGCCCCGCGTAGTCGATCGTTCCGCCAAGCAGTGTTCGTACGCTCGCCAGCATCGGCACGCTCCCATCGGCGCGAGTTTCGGCAAGAACGTACCCGATCGGGGGCGGCGCCAAAAGGGCGCGCAATTGCAGCCGTCGCGGTCCGACGCAACAATCCGACCGACCTTCTCGGAGAATGTCTGAAATGGAGTTGAAACGAATCGGCGTGTTCTGCGGGTCCAGCGTCGGGGCCGCACCGGTTTATGCGGACGCCGCCCGAAGCGTCGGCCGCCTCCTCGCGGAGCGCGGGCAGACGCTCATCTACGGCGGCGGCGGCACGGGTCTGATGGGCGCAGTTGCAGACGCCGTGCTGGAAAGCGGCGGCCGCGTGGTCGGAGTGATTCCGCACGCCCTGCGGACCAAGGAACTCGCCCACGCGGGTCTGACCGAGATGCACGTGGTCGACACCATGCATCAGCGGAAGGCGCTGATGGCCGATCTGGCGGATGCGTTCGTGGCCCTGCCGGGCGGGCTGGGCACGTTGGAGGAGATCTGCGAGATTTCCACCTGGCTTCAGCTCGGCATTCATCAAAAACCTTGCGCGTTTCTCAACGTCGAGGGCTACTACGACCACCTGATCGCGTTTCTCAATCACGCCGTGAAGCAAGGTTTCCTGCGCGAGGAGTTCGCGCGCCCGCTGATCGTCGAGCGCGACATCGCAGCGTTGTTCGAGCGGATGCGGGCGTGGGCGCCGCCGAAATCGCCGCGCTGGGCGACGCGCGGGGAACGTTAGTGCAGCTCGTCGCGCCGTTCGCAACGTATACTTGTGGCGCCGGCGTCTCCCCGGTGCGGACACAGGCGGGACGGCTCTGCCACGACGATGATGCTCCAATTGTGACTCGCTACACGATCCGAGCATCGAGACGCCCCGCGGAGCTCGGACGGGATCGAGCACGCCCTGCGGCGGATCGCATAGACTGACGGTGCGTCCGCGAAGAACGCGCGGCGCGTGCTTTCCAACGAGAGGATCGAGGATGTCTTCACCGCTATTCGACGGACGGACGAACCAGACCGCGAACCTGTGCGAGACGATCGCGCACGTCGCCGGCGCGATCGTCAGCAAGCCGCTGCTGAACATCGGCCCGCTGAAGCAGACGCTTTTCGCGATGGATGCGGGGCAGTCGATCAGCGAACACCGCGTGCCGCTCGTGGGCACCGTCCACGTTCTCGACGGCGTGCTGCGATTCACCGTCGACGGAACGGCATACGAGTTGCGCCCAGGTCACTGGCTGATCATGGCGCCCGGCGCGGCGCACTCTTTGCGGGCGGAAAAACCGGTGAAGTTCCTGCTGACGCTGGTCCGCGAATCCTGACCACGCCGGTCCGTCGGGTGTTCGGCGCCCGCCGCTTGGGGTGGTACGGGCGTCCCGCCCGTGCTTGCACTCTGATTTGCGTCCCAACCGCGAGGAAATGTCCAAAGAACATCCGAAACAGCCGCGGAAGCGGACTCTTGCCTGCACGAACGAGTCGAACTCATGGCGCCCGCTCGACTTCGCTGCTCTCGACCGAGGGTCGGCTTGCGGGCGTTCCCGGTTCGACTTCGACGATGTTGGCCCCGCGCCGCAGAATCTGCCACAACCGCCCCAGCGGCAACTCCGCCCGAATCTCCACACCGCCGTCCGGACGCGGTTGCGGGCGAGAAACCGCGCGTGCTCCACTCAAGAACAACACCACGTCGTCCTTGAGTTCCGTACGATAGCCGAGGAATCGCTCCACCGTGATGCCGCGCTGGATCGGCAACAACTCAACCTGCCGTCGCAGCCGGTCCATCGCGTCCCAGCGAGCCAGCTCCGCGATCATCGCGGCTGGAAAGTCGTCGCCTTCCTGCGGCTGATAGCGGCCGGCCGCCGACAACGTCGTTTTCGCCCACGCCGGTGCGTCCAGCTCAATCAGCTCGAACTCCGGCTTGATGCGATATCGCTCCGGGGGCGGCGCGAGGCCGCGCGATCGAAGCTCGTTGGACTCCGCGAGCAGCGCCAACTCCCGAAAATCGCCGGTCTTGAACAGCTCACCCTGATAGTGCTGTTGGTGTACCTCGGTCAGGGCGCGGACAAGTTCGGGAATGCGGATGCGCGCCTCCGCGACGCACACCTGATCGGCCGCCAACTCGAGCGTGACCTCCGCCGCCGCCTCGATCGCGGATTGAAACGCCGCGCGAACTTCGTCGCTTGATTCCACGAACTCGTGAACCCGGCGGGCCGCGCTGATCTTCAACTTCGCGGCGTCGCCTGTGAGCGCCGAAACGGCGTCGGCCCGCGCCGCCAGCTTCGCAAGCTGCACTCCCTCGGCGCTGATGTCCTCCCAGCCCTCCGCCTTGCCGAATTTCGCGACGTCGGATGCGTACGCCGTCCCGGTCACCCAAAGTGGCGGCCAGGCGCGCGCGGCGGCGGTGATTTCGCCGGAAGTCGGGAGGTCGCGGACGCCGGCCCGCTCCTGCTCATCGCGCCAGGCGAGCGCCTGTTTCAGCACGTCCGGCGAATCCACGAAGACGTCGGCCTCGCACACGCCGTCGGAATAGACGCGCGGCGCGCCAAGCCATGCGCGACCGCGAGCCCACGCCCGAACGCCGCGTTCGAGCGAGGCGTCGCGCGCGGCCCACTCGCCCAATGTGAGCCCGCTGCCTAATGGGAGAGCGGACATCTGCGCGAACAGCAGCGTGCGGGCTTTGCCGAGCGCGATGCGTTCAAGCGTCGCCCGATCGACGCCTGAGGAAGTCGAGCGCTCATGCCCAAAGCGTATGGCGCGCCCCGGGCGGCGGCAACCTCGTGCCGACCACCTTCGCGCGCAGAATTCTAAGTGACTCGCTCATTCAGCGAGCCGAACGAACCGCGTCCCGTCGGGTCTTGAAGACCAGCGGATGATGCGGCGCTTCGCGGGGTTGAATTCGCCCCATTGCGGGGTAGGATGCCCGATCTCGCTGACGACAGCCTCGCGAGTATGGGGCTGCGGCCGCAGGCTGGTTCGGCTGCGGGGAAGCGTCGGCGGCGTACCCAAGTGGTCTAAGGGAACGGTTTGCAAAACCGTCATCCGCGGGTTCGAATCCCGCCGCCGCCTGTCTTCAAACGGAGTCGCATCGGCTCGCAACCGGCCGCAATCCGCTTTGTCTTCATGCGGTTTTTTGTTCACGCGCGTCCCAGGTCATCAGGGAAATATCGGCTGAGGCGTCCCGGAGCACCGCGCGCTCCCAACGGCACAAAAAAAGCGTTGTTGATCATTCAGGAAATCGATATGCTCAGAGACGGCTGTTGAGCCGGTTTGTTTCTCACATGTCTGCCTGGAGAAAAGGAGCAACGCAATGCGCAAGTGGAGTTGTTTGGGCCTCGTCCTGGCGTGCGGATCGCTCGCATTTGGAGGGTCCGTGCAGGAAGCGAGCCAGGCCCTGCGGGAAGCCTTTCCGGAGGTCCAATTTTTCACCCAGGACGGGTTGACACAGGTCTATGGCACGACCTTCAGCTACGGCTCGTCCGTCGAGGAGAGCGCCGACGCCTTCGTGCGTACGTACGGCGACGTTTTCGGCGTGCAGCCGGACGATCTTCAGCCCGGCGACGCGACCGATACGTTCTACACGCTGCCCTTGCTCTACGACGAGCAGTCCGGCACGTACCAGGCGACGATGGTCTGTTATCGGCAATACCACGCCGGCCTGCCTGTCTACGGCGCGGATTTGCGGCTGCTGGTCGCCAACCGGCCGGGCCACCCGCTCGTCCTGGCCAACTCGGCCCTCCGCGATCTCAGCGGCTTCGTCGCAGCGACGGATGCCGCCGCTCAGACCGGCAAAGGCGCACCCCTCGCCGCCCCTCTGGTCGACGAAGGCGCGGCCCAGGCAGCCGCAGCCGCTTTTGCACCGGGCTTGAGCGAATTCACCGCGGCCGACCTGGTTATCTACCCCGACACAACGCAAAAGCCCTATACGCTGCACGTGGCGACCACCTTCATCGGCTCCGGCGTGGCCGCGGATGATGCACCGCTGCGCCGGCGGTTCGTCTGCGACGCCGCCACCGGCACGATTCTGCACACCGAAGACCTCATTATTTTCACCGACGTGAGCGGCAACGTCAGCGGCAACGCGACCACGATTCCGAAGGCCGAACAGTGCAATCCCGAAGTGGCCACTCCGATGGCGTACGCGCGGGTCAACATCGTCGGCGGCGGATCGGCGTACGCCGATGCCAACGGTAATTTCACGATCGCCAACGGCGGAACGACCGACGTGACCGTGCAGTCGCCGATGACCGGGCTGTACTTCACCGTCACGACCAACACGGGCGCCACCGAGACGCTCAGCCAGACCGTCACGCCGGGCACGCCGGTGAATTTCCTGCACAACGCCGCCAATACCAGCGAGGACGTGCGGGCGCAGTTCAACGGCTACGTGCAGGCGAACCTGATCCGCGACTGGGTGCTCGCGCAGCACCCGACGTACCCCACGATTGCGACCCAGACGAGCGGCTCATCGATCAACTTCTGCGCCGCGAACATTGCGAGCAACTACGGCGACACGGCGTACTCGAGCGTCATCCACCACGAGTACGGCCACCACATGGTCGCCACCGGCGGCAGCGGCCAGGGGCAGTATGGCGAAGGCATGGGCGACGTCGTCGCCGTCCTGCTGGCCGATGACCCGATCCTCGGCTATGGCTTCTACTACAACAATTGCAGCAGCGGCATCCGCACGGCCGCCAACAGCTTCCAGTATCCCTGCTCGGGCGAGATCCACTACTGCGGGCAGCTCATCTCCGGCTGCGTCTGGAGCACCCGCAACGAGCTGGTCGGCGCGGGATTCAGCGACTATCTGGCCGTCTTGTCAAAACTGACGGTGAACAGCATCCCGTTGCACTCGGGCGACCTGATCACGCCCGCGATCACGAACACTTACCTCGCACTCGACAACACGTACTATGGCGGTCTTCACAGCGCACAGATCACCGCCGGTTTCGGCGCGCACAACATGATTCCGAGCCCGCCGCCGGCGAATGACGCTTGCGCCAACGCCATTGCGGCCTGCCCGGGCACCACCTACACCGGCAACACGGGTGCGGCGAGCAACGACGGCTCTGCCTCCTGCGGCAGCTCCAGCACCGCGCCCGACGTCTGGTACAGTTACTCGCCCGCGACCAGCGGCACGGCGACGTTCAGCATGTGCGCCAGTTCGCCGTACTACGACTCCGTCCTGTCGGTGCATACGGGCTGCCCCGGCACCTCCCTCAACCAGATCGGTTGCGATGACGACGGCTGCTTTGGCGCCGGCCCCTCGGTGGTGACGGCGGCGGTCACCGGCGGCAACACCTATTTCATTCGCATCGCCGGGTACGCCGGCGCTGCCGGCCCGTTCGCGCTGAACATCACCGGTCCCGCCTGCGGCACGTCCGGCAACTACACCCTGGCCACCAGCGTGAGCGGTCAGGGCAGCATCGCGCTGAATCCGTCGGGCGGCTCGTATCCGCCGGGCACCACCGTGACGCTCACCGCCAATCCGGCGGCCGGCTGGCATTTCGACCAGTGGGCAGGCGATCTTGCGGGCTCGGCCAACCCCGCCACCCTCTTGATGGACGGCAACAAGTCGGCTACCGCGATCTTCGTACAGGATCAGTACACGCTGACGGTGAACGTCACCGGCTCGGGCAGCGTGGCTCTGAATCCGCCGGGTCCGACATATCCGTCCGGCACGACGGTCACGCTGACGGCGACCGCCGCGGCCGGCTGGGTGTTCGACCATTGGGAAGGCGGCCTGACCGGCTCGGCTAATCCGGCTACGCTGGTCATGAACAGCCATAAAACCGTGACCGCGTTCTTTGTCCAGCCTCCGCCGACCCCGCCGAACGCCCCCAGCAATCTGAACGTGACGAATCTCGGCGGCGGCCAGGCCCGATTGAACTGGCAGGACAACTCGAACAACGAGGACGGGTTCCGCATCGAGCGTCAGAAACGCTCCGGAGGCAGGTGGAACGCGTCGGGAACGTTCACCGTCGGAGCAAATGTGACGACTGCCACTGATACGCCGGGCGCCGGCCAGTACCGTTACCGCGTGCAAGCGTACAATGCCAGCGGCAACTCGGCCTGGACCGGGTATGTGACGGTGAAAGTGCGGTAGTTCGCTTCACGGCCTGGGCGCCGTGGTTGAGCGTCTGGGTGAGGTGGCTGCCGAGCCAACCGCACAGCAAGCGAGCCCGAGCGCTGGCAAACCCGCCGCGCCCGGGCTCTATTGCGCGCGCCCGTGGTCGGCGCCGACTCGGAGCCGGGAATCAGGATCGAAATTCAATACTGAATCGGTAGCGGGTTCATAGTCGGAACCTGCTACAGTAGTGCTCGATCGATCCGCGTTCTGTCCCAGCAAAGCTACGATTGACCGTAGTACGCACTTGGGCCGTGTTTGCGCTCGTGGTGCTTGGTCAGGATGTAGGGCTCGAGAGTCGTCGGTTTCGCAGGTTCTGCGAGCATGGCCGTTCCATAGGCCATCAACGCAACCGTCTCCAGGGCGATTGCGTTCTTGAGACTCTCCGATGCAGAGCAGCCCCAGCAAAAGGGCGCATGGCCCGCCACGAGCACGGCCGGCAACGCCGCGGGATTTAGTCCGCGCAGCCGCTCCACAATGGCGTGCCCGGTCGCTTCCTCGTAACCCGCCTCGACCTCTGCCGGCGTCAGTTGCCGCGTCACCGGGATTGATCCGTGGAAGTGATCGGCGTGCGTCGTTCCCAGGCAGTGAATTTCGCGCCGCGCCTGTGCGAACATCGTCGCGTAGGGGCTGTGCGTATGGGTAATTCCGCCGATCGATGGGAAAGCCTGGTAGAGAATCCAATGCGTCGGAGTATCGCTCGACGGGCGGAGCGAGCCCTCGACCACGCGCCCGTCGGCTGCCACAAGAACGATGTCCGCCGGCGTGAGGCGGTCGTAGGGAACGCCGCTCGGCTTGATCGCGACTACTTCCCGGTCCGGCGAGATCCCGCTCACGTTTCCCCAGGTGAGACAGGCGAGGCCGTAGCGTGCCAGGCCGCGATTCGCCTCGCACACTTCCGCGCGCAGGCTCGCCAACGTGCTCATCGCTCGCCCCGCGTCAATTGGCGGATCGCGATCAGTTCCTTCATCGCACCGTGCAGGTCGGCTGCTGCGCCGCGCAGGCCGAATGCGTCGTGGAGTTGCTTGTAGACCGCGTACAGCCGGCGGTACACGGCAACGGCTACGGGATTGGGGCGGAACACTTCGGGCTTCACACCGGTCATGGCACGCTGCGCATCCAGCGCCGACGCGTGTGCTCCGCCGACCACTGCCCCGAACATCGCCGCGCCCAGGGCACAGGTCAGGCCCGAGCGCGAGATGTACATCGGACGCTCACTGACGTCGGCGTAAATCTGCATGACGAGCGGGTTTTTCTCCGCGATTCCGCCGCAACTCACCACGCGCTCCAGTGCGACTCCGTACGACTCGATCCGCTCGATGATCGTGCGAGCGCCGAACGCGGTTGCTTCAATGAGCGCGCGATAGATTTCCGCCGGCGTCGTCGCGAGTGTTTCTCCGGCGATCAGGCCGGTGAGCAGCGGGTCGACCAGCACCGTGCGGTTTCCGTTGTGCCAGTCCAGCGCGACCAGGCCCGATTCCCCCGGCCGCAGCCGAGCCGCCGCCTCGGTGAGTCTCGCGTGCATTTCCGCCGGCGCACCGTAGGCCGATGGCGCGATGCGGTTCACGAACCAGTTGAAGATGTCGCCGACCGCCGACTGTCCGGCTTCGATTCCGTACATCCCCGGCAGAATGGAATTCGGCACGATCCCGCAGACGCCCGGAATGTCCTCGAGGGGTTTCTTCAGATCCGCGACGATGCAGTCGCAGGTGCTCGTGCCCATGATCTTCACGAGCGTGCCGGGTGAGCACCCGGCCCCGACAGCGCCCATATGGGCGTCGAAAGCGCCGACCGCGACAGGAATCCCCGCGGGCAAACCCATGCGCTCGGCCGATGCGCGCTGGAGCGTCCCCGCCGGCTGGTCCGCCGCGCAAGGGGTAGTGGAATAGCGCAACCGCGAAAGCCCCGGACTCAGTGAATCGAGCAGTTCGGCCGCAGGCAACCCGCCCCACGCCGGGTGGTACATCGCCTTATGCCCCGCCGCGCACACGCTCCGCGCAAGTCTGACGGGGTCGGTGTTTCCGGTGAGCAGCGCCGGGATGTAGTCGCACAACTCCACCCACGAGTGGGCCGCCTGCGCGACGTGCGGACTGGTTCGCGTGCAATGGAGAATCTTCGACCAGTACCATTCGCTGGAATAGACGCCGCCGCACTTGGCGAGATAGGGAAGCCCCTGGGCGGTGACGGCGGCGGTGATCTCGGCGGCTTCGGCGTGGGAGGTGTGGTCTTTCCACAGCCATGCCTGGGCGGCCGGCTCGTTCTTGAACTCGGGGCGCAGCGCGAGCGGCGCGCCGGCACGATCGACGGGGATGGGCGTCGAACCGGTCGTATCCACGCCGATGCCGACGACCTGGGTCGGATGGAAGCCCGCGACGGCGCCGGCCTGGCGCACGGCAGCATTGACGCATCGATGCAGGCTTTCGACATAATCTCCCGGATGCTGCCGCGCCAGATTTGGATCGGCGTCGTCGAGAATGACGCCCTGCTGACCCGACGGATAGTCCACGACCGCGGTGGCGAGCTCCTCGCCGGTCGCGGTGTCGACGATCAGTGCACGAACGCTTGCGGTGCCGAAATCGATTCCGAGAGAGAAAGGGCGAGGGTGCATGGTTCCCAGCCGCTGGTGGACATCAATCGTAAACAAAGGATAATAAGTCCACTCGGAATCGCAAGCGCCGAGCACGGATCGTGATTTCCACTTTTCCCGATCCGCGAGTCCTCGATCCGCGACGTCGCGGATGATCTTTCGGTCGAGTCGTGCAGCTTGACGTAGTTCGAGTTGGATATCCACTGAACCAGGGGAGCCCATTCATGAAACGAGTACTGATTCTCGCGATCGTTGCTGCGACGGCCGGGGTCGTCTTCGGCGGAGACAGCCAGGATCGGACCGGCGGCAAGCAGATCCGCGTGGGTTTCGCCCAGATCGGCGCGGAGAGCGATTGGCGCAAGGCGAACACGGAGTCGATCAAGGCCGAGGCTGCGGCCCGGAAAATCGATCTGAAGTTCTCGGACGCACAGCAAAAGCAGGAAAACCAGATCAAGGCGATACGGGCGTTCATCGCGCAGGGCGTCGACGTGATCGCCTTCTCGCCCGTTGTCGAGACCGGCTGGGAACCGGTGCTGAAGGAGTGCAAGCGGGCCGGCATCCCCGTCATCCTCACCGATCGCGCCGTCGACACGCAGGATCCCTCACTCTATCTAACCTTCATCGGAGCCGATTTCGTCGAGGAAGGACGCCGCGCGGCCAACTGGGTCGTCAAATCAGTCGGTGACAAGGCGAACATCGCCGAACTTCAGGGCACGCCGGGCTCAGCGCCCGCGATCGACCGCAAGAAGGGATTCGAGGAGGTCCTCAAGCAGCATCCCGGACTGAAGATCATCAAGAGCCAGTCCGGCGAGTTCACCCGCGCCAAGGGAAAGGAAGTCATGGAGTCGTTCCTGAAGAGCCCGGAAGGCAAGCAGATCAACGTGCTCTTCGCTCACAACGACGACATGGCGCTCGGCGCGATTCAGGCCATCGAGGAGGCGGGTCTGAAACCCGGAGCAGACGTCAAGGTCGTCTCGATCGACGGCGTTCGCGCCGCGTTTGAAGCGATGGTCGCCGGAAAGCTCAACTGCACCGTCGAATGCAATCCGCTCCTGGGGCCGCAGTTGTTCGACGCCGTGGATGCGATCATGGCGAAGAAGGAACTGCCGCGGCGGATCGTGACCAAGGAATCGGTGTTCGAGCAATCCGAAGCGGCGACGGCGATCAAGGACCGCAAGTATTGATGGCAGCGACGAAGCGTTCTGCTGACGCCGCCGGACCCCCCGCCGAATTACTGGAAGCGCGGGGGCTGTCCAAGTCGTTCCCCGGCGTGCGGGCCCTCGACGGCGTGGACTTCACCGTCCGACGGGGCGAGATCCACGCCTTGATGGGCGAGAACGGCGCGGGAAAAAGTACGCTCATCAAGCTCCTCACCGGCGTTCACGCACGCGACGCGGGCGGCGTGCGGCTGGACGGCTTACCGATCGATCCTGCGTCGCCGCGTCAGGCCGAAGCGCTCGGAATCAGCACGGTCTACCAGGAAATCAACCTCGTTCCTCATCTGTCGGTTGCAGAGAACATCGGCCTCGGCAGGGAGCCGACCCGCCTGGGGATGATCCGGTGGCGTGAGGTCCGCCGGCGGGCCCGCGCTGCGCTGGCCCGGCTGGAACTTGACGTCGACGTTGCCCGAGAACTCGGCAGCTGTTCGATCGCCGTTCAGCAACTGGTGGCGATCGCCCGCGCAATGGACGTGCGCGCCAAGCTCTTGATCCTTGATGAGCCGACGTCGAGCCTGGATGCCGATGAGACGGCGGAGCTGTTCAGCGTGATGCGTCGCTTGCGCGACGAGGGGCTGGGGATCATTTTCGTCACCCATTTCCTCAATCAGGTGTACGAGGTTGCGGACCGGATCACGGTTTTGCGGGACGGCCGGCGGGCGGGCGAATTCGAGACCGCAAAGCTGCCTCGCCTCGAACTCGTCGGTCACATGATCGGCGGACAGTTTTCGGCGGAACGGGCGGCGCCGCCGAAGGCGCCGGTCGAAAGCGATGCGCGACCGCTGCTCCAGACGAAAGATCTCAGCCGACGCGGCAGCGTGGAGCGGATCGATCTGTCCGTCGGAGCGCGAGAGGTCGTGGGTTTGGCCGGATTGCTCGGATCGGGCCGCACGGAGGTCGCGCGGCTGCTCTTCGGAATCGACCGTGCCACGCGCGGAAGCGTGGAAATCGACGGTCATCCGGCGCGGATCCGCTCGCCCCGCGACGCGGTTCGGCAGGGGTTGGCATTCACGCCGGAAAATCGTAAAGCCGAGGGCGTCATCCCAAACCTCTCCGTGCGCGAGAACATCATCCTGGCGCTTCAGGCCCGCCAAGGCGCCCTGCGGAGGATCTCGCACGCGCGGCAAACCCAAATCGCCGATCGGTTCATCGCCGTCTTGCGAATTCGCACACCCTCGCCCGCGACGCCGGTGGGCCGGCTCAGCGGCGGCAACCAGCAGAAGGTGCTGCTGGCGCGCTGGCTCGCGACGGATCCGAAGCTCCTGATTCTCGATGAGCCGACCCGCGGCATCGACATCGGCGCGCGAGCGGAGATCGAGCGGCTCATCGACGAACTTCGCGGCGAGGGACGCGGGATCCTGCTCATCAGCTCGGAGCTCGAAGAACTGGTGCGCGCGTGCAGCCGCCTCGTGGTGCTGCGCGACCGGCGAAAGGTCGCGGAGTTGGCGGGAGCCGACGTCACCGAACATGCCGTCATGGAGGCGATCGCGCACCATGACGACTGAACCCCATGCGGAAAGCGGCCGACGCGCTCGCCTGTTCTCAGAGGGGGCCGACCACCTGCTTCGCCCGGCGCTGGCCCTCGCACTCCTGCTTGCGTACAACGCCTTCTTTACGCCGGGATTCTTCGCAGTCGAAGTGCGCGACGGCCGCCTGTACGGCACGCTCGTCGACATTCTCAATCATGGCTCCAAGCTGGGAATCGTCGCCCTTGGCATGACGCTGGTCATCGCCACCAGCGGCGTGGATCTTTCGGTCGGCGCGGTGATGGCCATCGCCGGGGCCGTCGCCGCGACGATGGTCGTTCAATCGACGGTCTCGTTCCCGATCATTCTGGCCTGCGCGATGGGGACCGGCCTGGCCGCCGGGCTTTGGAACGGTCTCCTGGTAGCACGCCTTCGAATTCATCATCACCACCAATGACGATCGGCTCGCCTTCATCGCCGGGGGCAGCCTGCTGGGTTTTCCATTGCCGGTCGCGCTCGCTGCGGGGGCGCTCGTCGTGATCGCCTTGATCACGCGGCGAACCGCCCTCGGCCTGTTTTTTGAATCCGTCGGCGATAACGAAACGGCGAGCCGCTATGCGGGTCTGGACTCGCGCGGCGTGCTCCTGCTGCCCTACGTGATCGCCGGCCTCTGTGCCGCCATCGCGGGGCTGATCGAGGCTTCCTACTTCAGAGCCGCGGACGCGAACAACGCCGGTCTTTTCGTCGAGCTCGACGCGATTCTCGCCGTCGTCATCGGCGGCACGGCCCTTACCGGCGGGCGCTTCTACCTCGTCGGCTCGCTGTTCGGCGCGCTTTTCATCCAGACGCTGACGAAGACCATGTACATGAAGGACGTCAGCGCCGACGTGGCTTCGGTCCCCAAGGCGATCGTCGTCGTCCTGGTGTGCCTGTTTCAGTCGCCGGTCGTCCGTGCCTGGTTCGTCGCGCGCCGCGGGAGGCCGGCATGAGACGCCTCCCGATTCTGGCGACCACCGTGGTACTCGCCATTGCTCTGGCTGTCGGCGCCATGCGATACGAGCACTTCGCCTCCTGGGGCGTCTTTCGCAACCTGCTCGTCGACAACGCGTTCCTGGGCGTCGCCGCCGTTGGTGCGACGTTTGTCATCCTCAGCGGGGGGATCGACCTCTCCGTCGGATCGGTGGTCGCCTTTACGAGCATTCTGATTGCGGCGCTGATCGAGCAGCACGGACAGCACCCGCTCGTGGCGATCGCCGTCGCGCTCGCCGTGGGCACCGTCTTCGGGGCTGGACAGGGGGCACTCATCCAGACGTTCCGGCTGCCGCCATTCCTGATCACGCTCGCAGGAATGTTCTTTGTGCGGGGCCTGGGTTTTGTCATTCACCCCCAGTCGCTGGGGATCCGCGCCCCCTTCGTTGCTGAAACACTCAATGAGTCGGCGTCGTTCCTGCTGGCGCTTGGTCCGCGCGGCATCGTCATCCCGCTGTCGGTGGACATTCTCGTCCTGACCGTGGTTGCCGCCGCCGTTGTGCTCAACTACACGCGCTTCGGACGAGCAGTCTACGCGATCGGCGACGATGAGCAGTCGGCGATGCTGATGGGCCTTCCCGTGGCGCGGACCCGCGTCGCGGTCTACGCGGTCGCCGGGCTCTGCTCGGCTCTCGCGGGGGTGGTGTTCACGCTCTATCAGCAATCCGGCGATCCCGCTTCGTGCAAAGGGTTTGAACTGGACGCCATCGCCGCGGTGGTCATGGGCGGCACGCTGCTCCGCGGCGGCGTAGGCTCCGTGTTCGGCAGCGCCTTGGGCGTCCTGCTCTTCGGCGTCATCCAGACGTTTATCACCTTCGAGGGCACGCTGTCCAGTTGGTGGACCCGCATCGTCGTCGGTGCGCTCGTACTGGTGTTCCTGGTGATTCAACGGGCGCTGCTCATGTTTGCATCCGGGCGCAGCCCGTAGCGTCAGCGGGTTGTTCCGCTGCTCCACCGGCGAACGTTACCGCCGCCTTTCGGACAAGGAGCTGGCAGCGCGGCTCATTCGCAGCGCCGCTCGAATGTCGCGCAGCCGGGTTCCCGCGTCAATCGTGATCAGTTCGACACCCGCGATCTCCGCGAAATCTTCGAGCTGCGCCGTGCTTGACGCCAGGCTCAGGCAGGTATGGTGAGGTCCACCAGCCAGAATCCACGCGCCCGCGGCGGTCGGGAAATCGGGCTGCGGACGCCAGAGCGCCGCACCCACCGGGAGCTTCTCCAGCGGCTTGGGGGGCGCGATCAGCTCAACCTCATTGGCCAGCAGCCGGAACCGATCGCCCAGATCGACGAGAGCCGCGTTGACGGCCGGTCCGGGCGCGGCCTCGAATCGCAGCCGGACGGGGTCCGCCTTGCCGCCGATCGCAAGCGGGTGAATTTCAATCGTCGGCTTGTGACTCGCGAGCGTCGGGCAGACTTCGAGCATGTGCGCTCCGAGCACCATCTCCCGGCCCGGCTCGAGGTGATAGGTGTAATCCTCCATGAACGACACGCCGCCCGCGCGGCCGGCGCCCATGATCTTCATCGCGCGCACCAGCGCCGCGGTCTTCCAATCGCCCTCGGCGCCGAAGCCGTAGCCGTCGGCCATCAGCCGCTGCACCGCGATACCCGGAAGCTGAGCCAGTCCATTGAGATTTTCGAATGTGTCGGTGAACCCGGTGAATCCGCCGGATTCCAGGAAGGAGCGCAGCCCGAGCTCGATGCGCGCCGCGTCAAGCAGGGCGCCACGCCGTGCGCCGCCCTTTCGAAGAGACGGAGCGACCTCGTAATCGGCCTCGTAGGTCGCGATCAGCGCGTCGACCTGTTGCTGTGAGGCGGTCTCGATGCACGCGACCAGGTCTCCCATGCCGTAGCCGTTGACGCTGAAACCGAACCGCGCCTGCGCTGCGACCTTGTCGCCTTCGGTCACCGCAACGTCGCGCATATTGTCGCCGAAGCGCGCGATCCGGCCGGTCTGCATGTCGCTCCAGGCCAGTGCGGCCCGCGCCCAGTCGTCGAGTTCGCGCTGCACCCGCGCATCGCGCCAGTGCCCGACGATGACCTTTCGTCCGATGCCGAGCCGAGCGCAGATGTGCCCGAACTCGCGGTCGCCGTGGGCGGACTGGTGCAGATTCATGTAGTCCATGTCGATGGACGACCAGGGGATCTCCCGTTCGAGCTGTGTGTGCAGGTGTGCCAGCGGCTTGCGCAGGCCGCTCAATCCGGCGATCCACATCTTCGCCGGCGAAAACGTGTGCATCCAACATACGAGCCCGATGCACTGCTCGCCGGCGTTGGCCGCGCGGCACAACTCGGCGATCGCCTCGGCGCCGGTCATCACGGGCTTGCACACCAGCCGTACCGACAGGCCGCACTCCCGGGAAAGGCCGGCGACAATCGTTTCCGCATTGCGCGCGACCTGCCTGAGAACCTCGTCGCCGTACAAATGTTGGCTGCCGGGAACGAACCAGAGTTCGGCTTTCGCCTGGTTATTGGGAGCTTTCACGTCGATTTCTCCGATCCGGCCGAGTTCTGGCCGATGTGGGCGCTTGGTTTCTCGTTTCGTCGCGCTACGACGAGCGCGCCGCGTTCGCGCGCGATAAGTTGAACCGCGCCGTTGCTATTTCGCTTCGAGCCGCACGAGCGTCACGCTGTACGCGGGTACGGTCAGGCGGCCGTCAAATTCGCACTGGCTGCTTTCAATCTTCACCGCCGTGTGCTCGGCGTCGTTGAAAACATCCGGATCGGAGGCGGCGATCTCCCAGCGCGTCCCCTCCCTCGATGGCTTCGCTCCCTGCACATCGACGGCGAGCGTCATCGGCTTCGAATTAGGATTGACAACCCCGATCGTGACGGCATCACGCTTCTCCGTCCAGGCCGCCATCACGTCGATCGCAAGAATTTCGGTATTGCCGGAGACCTCGACCGGGATCGTGCCGAAGTGCTTGCGGTAGAGTATCAGCGGCAACGCCGTCGTCGCGAGGAACGCGTCGGTCTTGGTCGTTTTGATGCAGCCGATCACGTTTACGCTCTGCGCGTAATTCGCCATCCGGATGATGTCGCTGTTGCGAAAGAACTCGTGCAGGCCGGCGGCGATCCCGAGCGCGTCGCGCGCGCGATAGCGGTTGCCGAGTTCGCCGTAGACGTAGTTGTGGTGGTCGTACCAGTAGTTCCATTCGTCCATCGCGATGCGGATGTCCCGGTCGGCCAGGCCGGGAATCTCCTTGCGATAGGCGCGGTGAGCGCTGACGATCCGGCGGATCGAGCTTGGAATCTGCTGAACGTGATTGACGACGTCATCCATCGCCGCACAGTAGAAGTGCTCGCTGATCATGTTCATGCTGGCGGCGCAGTTGCCTAGCATGCCGCGCGACCAGTCGCCGACTGCGCCGACGCCGACCAACACGATCCCCGGATCGACCGCGCGCATCTTCTCGGCGACTTCGTTGTGCTTGATCTCGTATTGGCCGAGGGCCATGTAACCGAGCTGCCAGTTTCCGAACATCTCGTTGCCGACGCACCAGTACTTCACGGTGTAGGGCTCGGCATGGCCGTTTGCCACGCGCCAACCGCCGCCGACCGTCTGCGGACCGCCGTTGCAATACTCGACCTCCTGGGCGGCGGAGTAGCTGTCGCCGAACCCGGTGTTCACGGCGATCAGCGGCTCGGTCCCGATCGTACGGCAGAAATCGATGTATTCGTCGATGCCAAAGTCATTGTGCTCGACGCCCGTCCAGGCGGGGTTTCGCCGCGGCGGACGGCGGTCGCGGTCGCCGATGCCGTCGCGCCAGTCATAGCCGCTGACGAAGTTTCCGCCCGGCCAGCGATAGATCGGCGAATCAAGCCGTTTGAGAAGCTCCAACGTATCCGGCCGCATTCCGCGGGTGTTGTCCGCGGGCATCAGCGAGACGGCGCCCACGAAGGCCGGCGCGCCGGCTACGGCGACCTTGAAGCTCGCCTTGTCGGTGCTTTCGGTTGCAGTGAAGGAGAACTCGTACATGCGATACGCGTCCTCGAGACCGACGAAACTCCCCTCGCCCGCCGCGGCGGACAGCGTCACCGCGACTTTCGCCGAACCCGGCGATCGCAACCAGACATGGCCGATGTACTGCTTGCCTTTCACGAGCGCGAGGTCGTTCTGCTGGATCGCAACGCCGGGCTGCACCAGCGGCGTGTTTCGGCCCACGAATGCGCCCTTCGCGACCATCGAGACTCCGTCGGATCTCCCGATGATCTGCCAGGGCGACCGCGCGACGATGGGGAACTGCTGGTTCTTGTCCTCCGGAGCATTGCGATAGGGGTTGTAGTCCGCCTCGATCGGAAAATAGAACTTGCGGTCCTCGAGCATCTCCGCCCAGATGCCGCCGTAGATGCAGCGGCCCAGGTGCTCGATGAACTGTCCGTAGATGAACGGGTCGATCGGCGCGCGGGTTTGGTCCATGCGAATCGTCACGCTCGGCTTGATGGTGGAAAGGTCGATTTCCTCGAAACGCAGGTCGTCGTAGGCGACGCTGCCGATCGATTGCCCCCACCCGCCGAAGAGGCACTGCACCGTCAC
>JACRLV010000148.1:2343-6006 GCA_016235145.1 Planctomycetota bacterium | reverse complement strand
TGCCGATGCGGACGATCGATTCGACGCGCGTCCATTCACTCGTACCCGTGAGGGCCGGCGTCGTCGAGGCCGGAAGCTGATGCACGCTCAGCAGCGCGCCGCGGCCAGTGTGCGGGGCGAGATTCGTCGTGCGAATCCAGCCGCTCAGGCGGTAAACGCCGCCCCGCTTTACGGGAATATCGGTGCGCCAGGCGGCGTCGGCGCCCTTGGTCGACTCGATCTGCACAGCCCAGGCACCGTCGCGTCCGGCGTTCAGGTGCGCAAACTCGCAGTTTCCACCGAAAGTGTGCGAAACCCAGGCCGCCGGGGCCTCACCCTTCTTCTCTTCAAATGAAGCGTTCGGCAACAGGTTGTCGGCGGCGGCAGCGCTGACGATCAATAGCGCGACGAACGCCGCGCCGATGCGACGAACCAGACTCCGCGCTGGGAGCTCGTGCATGAGTTGTCCTTTCTTTGACGGGCGATTCAAGGGATGGTCCGTGCGCGGATCACGTATGCGGGGACATGCATCCTGCGCACCGCTCATCCCGTGCCACGATTTCCAAGGCCGATCGCTTCTTCCGCCGCGGTCGGCGCGAGCACCACGCGATCGAGTGCGGCCCGTGCGAGACCGAGAAGCCGCTCACGCGGCGCGCTCTCGACGCGCACCGAACCGAAGCGCCCCCAAAGCGCCAGCGCGTTGATGCTCTTCGCCAGATGCTCAATCACCTCCGGACTCCGTTCGAGGAGATCCCCGGAGACGACGACTTTCGACACGCCGGCGGTGTTGATCGCTCCGGCGATGACGCGCCCCGCCTCCGCAAGCGTAGCGCGCAGCCACGCCGGCAGCGGCTTGCCGGCGAGTTCGCTGACAAGCCGTCCCCAACCACGCGATTTGCGACCATTCCGCTGCGCTGAGCGGAGCAGCCCTTTCCGGCCGAGAAGCGTCTCCAGACAGCCGACGCCGCCGCAGCCGCAGGCGCGGCGATTGCCGCTGACTGGCGTATGGCCGATCTCGCAGGCGAATGGAAGCGTGCCGGACTGGAGTCGGCCGTCGATCACCAGCGCGCCGCCGACGCCGTCGCCGATATCGACCCAGAGGAAGCTGTCACGCGGTTCGGCATGGACGAGGTATCCGAGCGCCAGGGCTCGGATCTCCTGAACCACCACCAGCGGGGCATCGATGGCGCGAGCGATCGCCTCAAAAAGCCGCGTACCTTCAGTCCAATGCAGGTTGGGCGAATAGAGCACGCGTCTTTCCGACTCGTCGACGATTCCCGGAACGCTGACGAGCACCGCAAGCGGGCGGGCGATGTTCAGTGTTGCGACCCCGTTGGTCAGTCGCCGCTCGAATTCATCGAGGTTCTGGGTTGTGGAGAAGCCGGCGGTCCGGATGTCGCCGACCGGGCCGGCGACCGGCAGTGCGGCGACCTGGGTCTTATTCACGCCGAGCTCGACTACGACGTGCCGTGGGCGGCGGCGGGCGAGGCCAAAGTACTCAGCCGGCCGGCCAAGCATCGGCCCCGGCCGCGTCGGTCCGCCTGCGATTCGCTCCACCACGCCCGCGCCAAGAAGCGACACGGTGATCTTCCCCACGGCTGCGACGGAAAGACCGGTCTGTCTTGCAAGTTGAACACGGGAAAGGCTTGCGGATCGCAGCAGCAGGTGTGCGACGCGGCGCTCCGTCACACGGCGGAGCCCCGACGGGTGCATGTTTTTTGACCATGTGGACGACCCGTTTGCAAATGGCGAATATGCGGGCGGTGCTTTGAACTCGTCATTGGGCGGCGCGGCGGCGCGGCGCGATCCCGCACCCTTTCGTGGAGAGCTTTCGTTCTTCGTTTTGTTCAAGGAACCCTCTCCACGCTTCGCGGGCGGCATCGGAATACGAGCGTAGCCGGCCGCTGAACGACCAAACGAGACTCCAGGGCCGCATGGGGTTCGCCCGTGGACATGAGCAGGCTCGTACGCGCGACTCACGGCGGGCTATTGTGACAAGTCCAACCGCGAAATCGCGCAAATCCTCCGGAATACCGTGCTCGAACGGGAGTCAGGCGTTCAATTCGATGAGTTCCGGCGCCGCTCGACGGGCTGGTCAGCGGATTCCCGCCGCTTCCCGCACGGCGGCGCAAGCCTTCATCAACTAAGTTTACAATGTAACAACTCGATGTTGGCGCTTCAAGCGACTCTCGCCAGAGACGATTAGCTCGACTTTTGCCATTTCAGGCTGCTGATTTTCATACTGACGGACTCACAAACAATCGGACTCCTCCGTACACTCGCGGTTGATTTCGAGCCCGCGAATCGGAAAGGAGTCCGACGTGTTTTGTTTTCCAGCAGCGGCGGAGCCGCTCATTTCTGGGTTCAGTGTCGCCCCTTCCGCGCGAACTTTCCGAACCGTACTTACACCCGTGCTTTCGACCGCTTCCCGCTCCCATTCCCATTCGGCAGCACCTTCTGTACCGCCCGACCGTCCACCGTCGAAGGCGTCGCCTCGTACGCCCCGGCCATGACCGTCGCCATCATTCCGCCGCCCGGCGCCTGGCCGAAGTTCACGGTGAAGGTCGGGCTCAGCGGTCCGCTGCTGTCCGCCCGCTGGCCCTGCACGGTGTATTGCACGCTGTCCGGTCCGGCGACGAGCGAATCGTCCACGAACTCCTTCTTGCCCGACACGCCGATAAACGCGAACTCGCTCTCGCCCGGCAGCCGCCGCCGGATGATGTACGACGTGCCGCTCGTGCCCGTCGGGTTCGCGGCCTTCCAGCGCAGCGTGAGGTTCCCGCCGCTCGCGTCGAGCGTGACCGTCAGGTCTGTCGGCTGGGCCGGCGGCGGCGCGGGCGAGGGCGGCGACGGCGGCGGAATCTGGGCCGTGTTGTAGACCACCTCCGGCTTGGTCTGGCTCTCCGCGAACGCCCGGATCAGCCGGACGGTGTCCCCCGCTCCCGCCCGCAACGTGTCGAACGCGGTCTGGGCCTGCTGCGTCGCGACGAGCGCCGCCTGCCGGGCCTGCTCCTGGGCCAGCAGCGCCGCCGCCCCGGCGGTCGTCGCGGTCGCGAAGGCGGTCGCCTGCGCCGGCGTCAGGCCGATCGCGGCGGCGTTGGCGGTGAAGACGGGGGCGTGCGCTTCGCACCACTGCAAAAACGCGGCCCGCGGCGAAGTCGGATAGGCACCCATGCGTAACTCCTTCGGTGGCACGGGTTTCCAACCCGTGACTGGGGGTAGCGCAGGATTCCGTCCGTGGCACCACGCCGGGGCGAATGCGCTCCCAATCGCATCGACCGGGAGACGCCGAAACTGTCGCGCCCGCGCAAGCCACGCGCGTTATGCGGCCATTTTCCGCGCCGCTCCGTCCATGCGGCGCGGTGCTTGGTCCACGGAGCGCGACGTTTCGTCCATGCGGCGCCGCGCCGCGTCCATGGAGCGCGGCATTTCGTCCACGCGGCGCGCCGCTCCGTCCACGGAGCGCGACGTTTCGTCCGCGCGGCGCCACGCTCCGTCCATGCGGCGCGACGTTTCATCTGCCCCGCGCGGCACTACCTCTACGACGTGAGCATTTCTTTCCCCCGGTTGACCGGGGGCAGCCCGTCGGCAAGAATTCCAGACATCGGCTGATTGGACGTGTGCTCGTAAAACGCTGCACTGCATGCTCGTTCGATAGCGGGCGCAGAGAGTCGATGCGCAGTC
>JACRLV010000148.1:0-2277 GCA_016235145.1 Planctomycetota bacterium | reverse complement strand
CATGACCCTATGCTCGCGAACCTCGCGCGCAGGGGGCGACTGCTATTCAACCTTTCGGCTGCACTCCGACGTCGCGATTCCACCAGCCGAACGTCAGAGAATTCTAGACGCAGTCAACGATTCGCCCTGGCGCATAGGGGAGGATGGGAGCCGCTATTGCTCCATGTGCGTGCCGGCAATCTCCAGCGAGTGAAGCGAGCCGCACATGGAGCGGATTGCCGAGAAAACACTAACGATATGCCCGTTCTGCGGGGCAAGGTATCAGGTTGATGCCACCCACGTTGGCAAGCGTATCCGCTGCAAGAAGTGCCCGAACTCCTTTCCGATAAAACCTCCCGTGCAAACGTCCGCCCATTTTGGCGCTGCGACAGGCGCGCCCGTACGCCTTCCGCGGAAGCGGACGATCGTCGTTGGATCGGTTGCAGTCGCTGTGGCTTGCACGCTTGTCGTTTTGCTTCTGATCCGGGCCGGAAATCTCCAGCGCGCTAACGCGCGCCAACAACTCATCTAGTTGGTTGACACGAAGATCGCGGAATCGACGGGCTCCATCGCTGCGTTCGATTTCGATACCGGTGCTCGCGCACTGCTCGCTGCTGATGCGGCAGTTCGTTCCGCTTCCGTAAACATCGCCACACTTGATTCATTGCTGGAGAAAGTCTCTGCGGCTCGCCGGCTTCTTCGAGCCTCGGAGGCTGATTATCTAGATAAGATTCGATCGGGTTGGCTGGTATTCGAAGGTAAGCTGATTTCCGGCGCCGAGCGCGATTCGATATTGGCGGAGCGCAAACGTCGCGAAGAGGAATCGCGACGAGCCATGTTGGAGGCGGAGCGGAAGGCCGCAGAGGAACTAGAGAAGCAGCAGCAGGAGGAGCAGGCAAAGCATGTCAGGGCATTCGCGTTTTTTCTTGTCGTCGCGGTTGGGGACTGCGACTACGGCAGAAAGGCCGAGCAAGCCGGTAAACTAGCGTTACCGTATGTAATAGACCAGGCGCTCCGCGAAGCGGGGTTTCGCCCTGAACACGTTAGCGTTTGTATTAGCGGTGATCTCCCGACGAATCTCGGCTTACACAGGTACTATTTAATCCCCGGTGCCGGCTCGACGATCAAAGTACGGCCGTTCGACCCTACGAAGTTCAAGGCGCAGGAAGTCGAATTAGATCAGTTGCCTAATAACATAAATGTGCGCGTTTGCGTCGATTTCGGCGAGCTCATGAACGATGCATGGAAAGGGAAGGCCGACCGCGCGAAAGAGGCTGACCGTCGAGCAATCGCTACAGCGATAAAATTGTACGCCGAGGAAATCGTCCCTGACATGGGCTACACCTGGTCGGTTGAAGTAGACAGCGTCGTCTGGTGTTTCTGCAACTAATCGCCCAGGAGCAGGCCAAGCAGGCGTATCGCGTGGCGACGCAGGAGACGAACGGCGCCTTCGCGGCGCTGCGGGCGACCGCGGGCGACGACGTGCGGCTCATCCGGGCGTACGCCGAGAGCCAGTCGAAGCCGGAGGTCGTCTACAACACCGCCCAGATCCCGCCGCCGGCCGCGCCGACGCCGATCCCGCCGCCGGGCCAGCCGACGGACCTGACCGTCACGCTCGCGCCGTCGACGGGCGAGCTGACGCTGCGATGGAAGGTGACCAACCCGCCGGGGGCGTCGGGCACGTCGTACATCATCCGCCGCCGCCTGCCGGGCGAGAGCGAGTTCCACAATGCCCCGACGTTGCCAGACGCTTTCCGGGAAAGGGGCGGCAAGAGGAACAGGCAGATCGAACATCCGGCCGACAAACAACATGGGCAGATCGCGCAAAACGCAACCTGCCCATGAGATGCATCGAAACGATCGATCTGCCGGATTAGCGGCGGCCGTAACCGCCCGCATCGCTGCGCGGTGCGCGCGGCTTGGCTTCGTTGACCGTCAGGGCGCGCTCGCCGTGCATCTGGCCGTTCAGGGCGCTGATCGCCTTGGTGGCTTCCGCGTCGGAGCTCATCTCGACAAAGCCGAAGCCCTTGCTGCGGCCGGCGTCGCGGTCTTCGATGACCTGGGCGCTTTGCACGGTTCCGTGCGGCGTGAAGAGCTGCTGGAGATCCTCGCTCGTGACGTTGTAGCCCAGGTTTCCAACATAAAGTTTCTTACTCTTGGCGTTCTCTTTTCCAAAGGCACTGGCGACCCGCAGCTTTGCTTTCAGGGTCGCGGTTGAAAGTGGTCGTAGTTCCGACCGTGAAGGTGGAGGGCGATCAAGGAGGTGCGGGACTGGCAAAAAATCGCGTACAACCTGGT
>JACRLV010000156.1 GCA_016235145.1 Planctomycetota bacterium | reverse complement strand
GTAGGTGTTGCCGTTCTTGTCGCGGATCGTTTGAATGCGGCCCGCCGAATCGTATGTTAGCTCGACGTGCGCGTAGACGGCTGGTGGTCCGGCTTCTTGCTGCTCATCGAGCCATTCGACCTTATCAAGCCGCCCCTGCTCGTTTCGGCTCAATCGAATCTGGCGCGCCCAGAGTTCCTTGGTTCGAAGCCTGATGTTGATCGGGTCCGTGGAGTTCGCTGGATACGTAATGCTCCAGAACAATCCGCCGAGTGGATCGACGTTGTAGTCAGGCCAAACCGCGATCTTCGAAATGTACTTGCTATCCGGTTCGCGGTACATCGGCGCGGGCAGACCACCGAATTGAAGGTTGGAGCTTCGCTCCTCGATCAGCAACCCGTTCGCGCTAAACACCCGCTGCCGTTGGTCCTTACGCGTGAGCACCCAGTGATCATCGCCAGGGTCCGAAGGCGTCCCCATATCATCGCGCTCGAGCCTCTCGTGCACGCCCGTCGGCGGAACCCACTGCGAGCCGTTCCAATTGAACAGCTTCACCAAACCGTCGTCTTCGATGACATACATCTTGTTCTGAGCGGTTTGGTCGATCACGCATCCGCCAAACGTGATGTTCCAGCCGCTTCCGATGGGAAACAGCGCCCCCTGAGGCGGGGTCAGCGATCCAGACGCGCCAGCAGAGTTGTGGTAAAGCGTAAGCCGAAAGGGTACACCGACGGATTCGAGCGGTTCAACCAACTGAATCGCGGTTAACACGTTGCCGTTGAAGAGGTTGGCGGTGGAATAGGGCGAGACCATTACGCCAGCTTCCCAGGGATACGGAGGCCCAGCTTCCGGCGAAACCCCGACTTGTGTGCCGCCCCCGCCGACTTGCGCTCCCACCGACATCGGGTACGTCCCCGCCAGCAGCAACGCCACGCCGGCGGCGATGCTGGCGAGGGTCAGGTGCAGATCGCTGTGCCGCCTCGGCCGGCGGCCGGGAGCGGTTACGGTGTGTGGGGTCACTCCGCAAATAGGCCGGGGCGAGCCGGCCGCAGTCAGATCAGGCTCAGACCGGACCGACGGGACGGGACGGGACGGGACGGGACGGGCGCATAGGTTCTCCCAATTTCCGCCGCCGCAAGCGCGGCCGGCGGGCACGTGTGGAAACATCCCTCTGGACCCCGTGAGCGCTGTAATTATTACCCACAACTTTTGTGCCGTCAAGGCGAATGTTTCTGAATTGGGAAAAAAGTATCTACGTCGCCGCCCGCAGCGGCGTCTGCGCCGGAGTTCGGCCGGAAACGCGGCGGGGCAAACAAGAACCCACCCACGACCGCGAAGAACAGGCTGGAAGCTCATACCACATGAGATTGTGGGATCGTTTCCTATTTCGCTTCTCGCTTCTCGCTGCTCCCGTGTTCCTTACTGCGGACGGTGGGACTCGAACCCACACTCCTCGCGGAACAGGATCCTAAATCCTGCGCGTCTGCCAATTCCGCCACGCCCGCCTTCGCGCCTCCGAAAAACGCCGCCCGGCTCAACGTCCCGATCCATCTCCCGTAGTATACGGACCATGCCAGACGAAATCCTCATCGAAACGATCGACCAGATCGGCGTGGCCCGGCTCAATCGACCCGACAAGCTGAACGCGCTCAACCTCGCCACAATGACCAAGTTGGTCGATGCCCTCGAGCGCTACGATGCCGACCCCGAAATCCGCTGCATGCTCCTGGCCGGCGACGAGCGGGCCTTCGCCGCCGGCGCCGACATCAACGAGATGGCGGACGCGACCGTCGTGGACATGTACCTGCGGAACCAGTTCGCCCGCTGGGAGCGAATCAAGCGGATTCAGAAGCCGATCGTGGCGGCGATCAGCGGCTACTGCCTGGGCGGCGGCTGCGAACTGATGATGCACTGCGACATCGTCATCGCGTCCGAGAACGCCCGCTTCGGCCAGCCGGAGATCAACATCGGCGTCATGCCCGGGGCCGGCGGCACGCAACGCCTGACGCGTTCCGCCGGCAAGGCCCGCGCGATGGACATGGTCTTGACCGGCCACATGATCTCGGCGCACGAGGCGCTCGGCATGGGCCTGGTCAGCCGCGTCGTGCCGGCGGAGCATTGGTATCGCGAAGCCCTCAACGTCAGCCGCGAATTGTGCACGAAGAGCCCGTTGGCGTTGCGATTGGCGAAGGAATCCGTGCTCAAGGCCCACGAGACGGCCCTGAGCGAAGGTCTCGAATACGAGCGCAAACTGTTCTACCTGCTCTTCGCGACCGCGGACCAGAAAGAGGGCATGCGCGCGTTCCTTGAAAAGCGGCCACCGGTGTATTTGGGAAAATGAATACCCAATACATGATGGCGAATGGCGAATAGTGGCACAGGAATTGGCGGCGCGCGAAGCGAACTCGCGCCGCTGTGCGCGTGGACCGGCCCGTGATGGAATACGTGAACGATGCCTGAGATCAGCCGTTTTTTCGGAATCGTGATTGCAATATTCTACAACGATCACGATCCCCCGCATTTTCTTGTCCGATACGGCCGCAGCCGCGCTCACTTTTCGATCGACACTTTGGATATGATCGATGGGGATCTTGGGCCTCGCGCGCAGCGTCTGGTGAGGGAATGGGAGATGTTGCACCAGGAAGAACTGCGGCGCGATTGGGAACTGGCTCGCGCGCAACAGCCGCTCCTCCCGATTGCCCCCCTGGAGTAGGGATGAACCGCGAGATCATCGACGTTGTCCCTCTGGCGGGCTACGAACTCGCTCTGACGTTTGACGGAGGCGAGCAGCGGAGGGTTGATGTTTCTCGGCTTGTCGATTTTCGAGGGATCTTCGAGCGGTTGAGAGATCCCGCGTATTTTCGCCAGGTCAGCGTTAACAAAGAAATCGGCACCATCGTCTGGCCCAATGGCGCCGATTTGTGTCCGGATGTTCTCTTCGAGAACGGCGCTTTCGTCGCCGGTGCTGTCGTCGAGCCGGGGCGAGACTAGTTCTCAGCGGTTTGCTCGCACCGTTCCACATGGTGGCTGACATGCGTTGCAGAGCCCACGATCGGGCGACGCCGCGTACGGCGCTGCGGCGCAGATTCGCGCTCACGCTCGACGGTGACGCGGCTTTTCATCTGAATGCGGAGCCCGGGTCCAGAACGCCATGCCCGAACTTCCGGACGTCATCGCGTACGTAGAGGCGCTGAGGCCGAGGGTGGTCGGCCAGCCGCTCGTTCGTGCTTCGATCATCAGCCCGTTCCTTCTGCGGACCTTCGAGCCGCCGATCGAAGAGTTGGAATCCAGCCGCGTCGAGCGTGTTTCGAGGATCGGCAAGCGGATCGTCCTTTCGCTTGAGCGCGATCTGCACGCAGTCGTTCACCTGATGATCGCGGGCCGCTTTCGCTGGCTGCCGCCGGACGCGCGATTGCCAGGCAAAATTGCACAGGCGGCGTTTGACTTTCCGACGGGGCGCCTGGTGCTCACCGAAGCCGCGCAGAAAAAACGGGCTTCGCTGCATCTCTGCCGCGGCCAAGCAGCGTTGCACGAATTCGAGCCCGGCGGCCTCGATCTGCTCAACGCCGATCATTCGGCATTTCATGCGGCACTGGGGCGCGAAAACCATACGCTCAAACGCACCCTCACCGATCCGACCCTGATCGATGGCGTCGGCAATGCGTATTCGGACGAGATCCTGCACGCAGCGCGGCTCTCGCCGGTCAAGCTGTCACAGTCGCTCACGCCGGAGGAGTCCGAGCGCTTACTGGCCGCAGCTCGCCGCACGCTCGATCACTGGATTGCCCGGCTGCGGGCGGATTTCGCCGGTCGATTCCCGGGACCGGGCGAGATCACCGCCTTCCGGCCGGATTTCGCCGTTCACGGAAAATACGGAAAACCGTGTCCCGTCTGCGGCAGCCCTGTGCAGCGGATTCGTTTCTCGGAAAACGAGACGAACTACTGCGCGACCTGCCAGGCCGGCGGGCGCGTGCTTGCAGATCGGTCGCTCTCGCGGCTGCTGCGCGAAGACTGGCCGCGGACGATCGATTCGCTCGAATCGGGCTCGAACCAGCAGAAACGCACGCGGCGAAGGTAGTCGCGGCGTTTCGGCTCGTTCGCAGCGTCGGACCCCAAAGTCCGACGGCTCATCGTTGAAGCGCGCCGGCGCTCTGCGTCCGCTCGGGCGCCTCTACTTGGTGAACGCGGTCTTGATCTGCTCGATGCCCACGCCAAGCACCGCCTTCGCGATCTTGTCCAGCTCCGCCTCATCGCCCTCAAAGTGGAACGTGCGATGGAAGTGCGTGAGTGCCTGGCCCGGCTGGAGCGCGGCGGCCGGCGAGGAGGTTTCGAGCTCGTAGAACGGCCCCATGGGCTTCTTGCCCGGCGCCGGCGGGCCGTCGTTGTAGCTGTTCACCGCGTCGCCGTCGAACGGGTTCTTCTGGATCTCCCACATGGAATTGACGTATTCCGTCGCCCCCTGCGGCTGGTTGAACTGCACGATGGTCAGCCGCCTGGCGTCGGCGTCGTAGCTGCCCGCGACGGGCTTGGCGCGTTTCGGGCTGAAGCCGATCTTGCTGCGGTACTTGCCGTCGCAACGGAAGAACACGGCCTCGGGCGTCACCCTCAGGCGATCGGCCGGAACCTTGCCGAAGTAGGCGTCGTTGACGACCGCGCCGCGCGATTTCTCGTCGCCGGCCTGGTAGGGAATCGCGACGGTCACGTGCGGCGCGGGCTTGTACATGCTCAGGATCCAGATGGAGAGCATGCCCCCTTCGCGCGTCCACGGCTGCGGGCCGGTGTTCGTGATGCGGTTCTCGGATTCGTAGACCACGCTGTGAATCGACTGCGGAACAGCCACGCCGAGCTTGGCGGCGGCGTCCGCCGGGCTCAGTAATCGCACGGTGCGATCAAGCTGAAAATCGAGCTTGGTGCCCGAGTAGTTCTCCAGACAGGCTTTGTGGCGAAAGCTGGCGCTGTGCGGATCCTGCGCGACGATTTCGTATCCATCGGTATCGATGCACGCCGGCGTCTGCCAGTGTTCGAAATCGAATGGAGAGTCCTTCTTGAAGTAGATCGAGAACTGCCCGCCCTCCGGCCCCAGCCAGAGGCGGTCCTCGCCGCCGAAGGCGTTCATGTGCGGCGTGAGCTTTTCGGAGGCGACGTGCTCGTCGTTGATCCAGCCGCAGCCGAGGCCGCCGGGGCCGCCGACGGTGCTGGTCATGACGCGACCCTGCCACTTGGGCGCGACCGCGACCTGGGCCTGGCCCGGCTCGCCGAGCACGAGTACGTCGGTGTGCTTTTTCAGGAATTGCACGTCGCCGTCGAACGTGCGCGGTTGCATGAGCATGGCAGAGCATCCTGTTAGCAGAAAAAGGGAGCCGGCCAGGAGCATGGTCGGAAGGGTTGCGATCCTCAATGGGTTCATCCTGTTTCCTCGCATTGCCGAAGGGTGTGAGCTGTCCCGAGACCATCAGGACCGCGCCATGGCAACATGATAAGCGCCCCTCGGGGCAGACGGGAAACGCGCCGCCCAAGAAGAAATGCTCGGTAGAGGGTGGCACGCAACGCCGTTAACCAACTCTCGGGGTTCCTTGCAAGTTCATCCGATTAATTTCGGTCTTTTCTTGCAGGGTGAGCCTGCGCAAAGACGGAGCGCCCGGCGGCTTTTCGCGTTTCTTGCGCGGGTAGTGGCGCGAGCGTTTCGGTCGATGGCGTTCATACTCGTCGCGCACCGCCGCCGTCAGGGCCGTGCCGAAGCCGCGCGACGAACTGCCGTAGCGCAGTCGCTCGAGCGCCGCGCGCACCAGCCTCCACAGCTTCGCCACGCTTGCGCGAACCCCGCCGTCTCC
>JACRLV010000098.1 GCA_016235145.1 Planctomycetota bacterium | reverse complement strand
TTCAGTTCGTTGTTTCTGATCTCTGCGTTCGACCGGCTCAGCCCGGATGATGTTTCTCGCCCGAAAGAACGGGCCCACTCCCGCCGCTCGCGCGCACACGGCCGCGCGGCCCGCGGCTGACGCTGCGGCGCTGTGCCCGTAGACTGCCCGGATGGATTCGTCATCAGCGGCGATCGTGCTCCTTTCCGGCGGCCTCGACAGCGCCGTCACCCTCGCCATCGCCCGGCGTGACGGTTTTCGCACGATCGCGCTCAGCTTTCGCTATGGGCAGCGGCACGCCATCGAATTGGACGCCGCCCAGGCCGTCGCGCGGTCGCTCGGCGCGAGCGAGCACGTCATCGTGGACATCGACCTGCGCGTGTTCGGCGGATCGGCGCTGACCGCCGACCTGCCCTTGCCGAAAGACCGCTCCCCCGCCGCGATCGCGCAGGATTCCGCGATCCCGCTCACCTACGTGCCGGCCCGCAACACCATCTTCCTCAGCTATGCGCTGGCCCTGGCGGAGGTGCGCGGCGCCGGCGACGTTTTCATCGGCGTCAATGCGATCGACTACAGCGGCTACCCCGATTGCCGGCCCGAATTCATCGCGGCGTTTGAGAAGCTCGCCGGGCTGGCGACGCGGGCCGGCGTCGAGGGGCGTCCGCTGAAAATCCATGCGCCGCTCGTGCATTGGAGCAAGGAGCAGATCATCCGCCGGGGGCTGGAGCTGGGTGTGGATTTCGGTTTGACGCGAAGCTGCTACGATCCGGACCTCGCCGGGCGCGGTTGCCGACGGTGCGACAGTTGCCGGCTGCGGCTGGCGGCGTTCGAGCGCGTGGGGGTCAGCGATCCCGCGCCGTATGTCGAATGAAAGCGTCCAGGTCCACCGAAGGCCGTGGTTTGCATTCAGCTTGAGCCGCGATACGTGATCTCAAAATGCAACGGCGGAATGATGGTGCTGAACTCGACTTTGACGGTGGCGTGGATCTCGTCAATGTCGTTGGCCGGGTCTGTCATGGTGTAGGAGGCGAATGAGCCGGCTGTGTTGGCGCTTTTTCGGGCGACCTGAAGCACGTCGGCGTCGGCGCTGATCGGAGCAGTGAGACCGAGCCGATTGGTGGTTCCGACGGAAACCGTTTGTCCCGAAACGCCCGGCGGCAGAATGATCTTGTTGACTTTCTGAAACGGCTTCTTGCCTTCGACCGTCGCGGTTCCATTCAACGTGATTGCATCCGTAATCGCACTGCCGGCCCAATCGCTGCCGATGATGATCACGTTTCCCGTTACTGCCGGCGCACTACCGGTTGCGGAGAGCACGCGGAATGCGTCCGGATTTGTGAATCCGCTGGTGAGTGTGACCTCATTCGCTTCGAGCGCGTGCGCCGGCAGGATCGACGCGGCGGCGGCTGTCACGATGCTGAACACGCGTTGCACCACGGGATGGACCGCGTCCTTGGAGCCCATGGTTCCCTTGGATTTGGAAAATCGCGTTCCGTATGCGGCGACTGCCGTGCCCGCGGCGGAACCATTCAATAGGTCGAACTTGTCGGATTCGCGTTCATAAGCATCTGTCGCGTCGACGCTGCCGCCGAACAACTCGATGGCGTTGGCCTGGCGACCCTCGACGCCCACGGATTTCGCCGTGCGCGGCGTGGCAGTGCTCGTAAGTACTGCCGAAATAGTACACTCTCGAAATCGAACAGGCTGGGTAGTTGGCGCTGCCATCGCCAACACGCCGCGCGCGCCGCTCTCGGGATACCCGGATCGCGCCGTCACCTTGCAGTTGACGAATTCGATCAACCCCGGAACACAGCCCTGTGCGGTATCCACAAACACTCCGTGATAGTCAGGCGGATTTGGGTCCGGCGGAGTTGGAATCACCAGATGCCCATATGCAGAATCGCCCACAATCGTGCAGTGTTCCAAGCGAATACTGTTTCCGCAGACAGTGTGCAAGCCGTAGTAAGAGCCGATGAGGCTCGTTTGGCTAGCGGTGACGTTCTGGCAGTTGCCCAGAAGCCGCATGCCAGACTCGCGGCCTTGCAGTTTTGAATTGGCGATGAGAAGGCTCTCGACGCCGTCGGCAATGACGGCGGCCGTATCCGGCTGGGCCTGTCCCGCGCCATTGGGTTGGGGAGTCACGACAAGGGATGAGTTCTCGATCACCGTATCCGAGCCCGCCCTGAGCCAATTGTAATCATGGGCGAACAGAGCGCAATTCGAGAGCCGCAAACCGACGGTTTGCGGCGCGTCAATCGCACCGACCGACTGCTGTCCCTGTACGTTGCATTGCGATTGCAGACCTTCCAGCAAGACGCCCTCGGCCGGCGCCTCGAAGTCGATCAGCATTCCCGCTTGTCCGCCGGACTCGGTCGTGGCGCTGATATTTGAGTTGCGAATCAGCAGATTGGTGGCCTTTTGCTGAAAACGCAGCATGTACGTGTGCGACGCGACGGGCTCCCCTTTCTTCTTGATCTGTGTATTGACGATACGTGCGTTCGCAAGCGTGGTGGCATCGCCATATGCGCGAACCAGCAGTGCATGCGAGCGAGCGCCGCGCGTTTCGATGTTGCACGAATCGATGAAAAGACCGTCGGTTAGATGAACGACATCGATCGCGTGCGAATCGTCGGCTCGGGTCAGCAGCGTCGTACCGATGAGGTACAGGCCCGTCGTGCTGCTATCTGACGAGAGCGTGATAGCCGGCGATGCCGCGCCCTGCATGTCGATCGTGCAGTTGCGTATGGCCACATTGCTGGTGTGGGACAGCATGATACCGACGCTGGGAGACGACTGCGCCAAAATGCGAACTTTCTCGATGGTCACGTCGCTTGGATCGTTGCCGCTGCCGGTCCTTTGGAGGGAAATTCCCGTGCCGGCGTCCTGCGAGGGTGCCTTAATGGTCAGATTCCGAATGGCGTTATTGCGCGCGCCGGAGCCTTCGATTCTGACCCCGACCCCGCTCGGGGGAGCGATGATGACGGCGTCGGGATCGAGGCCGACGAGGTTGACGTTTTCCCGAGAGTCGTCCAGGACGACGTTTTCAGCATACAAGCCGGCGGCGATCAAGATCGTCCACTTGTCGGTGGGATTGGGCGGAATTCGTGTGGTATCGAGAATTGCCGCTTGGATGCTGGCGTAGTTTGCACCCCCGGTCGCCCCATTGGCGTCAACGACAACGGTGAACCGATAGTTCGGCGGCGTTTGTGCAGAGAGTTGAATGGCTGTACCCAGCAATACGACCGCTACCGGGTTGGTCACCTTTGCGAGCGGTTTTTTCATGTTCGACTCCAGGTTTGAAATCGGGACAGACCGATGATATAATATATCCTTGAGGCGGTAAATGCTAGTCAGTTGTCGCGGTGAAAAGAGATGCGCTCTCTTCTTGGTAGCAGGGCTCTCTCTCGGAGCGGCGGCGGCCCAGCATCCGTGGCCCATGTGGCAGCGAACCGCGACACGCGCGGGCAATTCACTCTCGGTTGGTCCTCGCTCACCCACGATTCGGTGGAGTGCGCGGATCGATGCCTCGAACAGTTTTGTTCAATTGACGGCCGGACCGGTGCTGGATTCCCAAGGGCGCGTTATCGTTGGACACACCACTGGCGTGACGGCCTTGGACGCCGTTCGTGGGGAGATTCTCTGGGCTTTTTCCACTCCGGACTCGGTCGATAGCGGACTGTGCTTATTTGGAGACCGAGTGCTATTCGGTAGTTCCAGCGACTTCGTTTACTGCATTTCGGCTGAATCGGGCGCACTTATCTGGCGGCGGTCCGCGCTGCCGCATCCAAACCTTGCGCCCGTGGTGGACCCGATGGGCGTCATCTACTACGTATCCCAGACCTCTCAAGGGGGCCCGCTGTCTGCGCGAAGGGTCAGTGATGGGTCGCTTGTCTGGTCTCGCAATGTGATGGGATCCCTTGCCTCTCCGGCGTTGGACCTCAATGGACGCGTTTTTTCGGGGAGTCCTGTGTCGTTTGACTGGTCCGCCTATCGCACGTCTGACAGCGAATGGCTGTGGTCGTTCATTATGCACTCGTGGGCGAGCGGCACTTCGGCGGTGCAATCGGCATCGCCTTCCACCGTTTACATTGCGACTTCGGGACGGTTGTATGCGCTCGACGCATCGACCGGTATTCGGCTGTGGACGTTTGCCGGACCAATGATCACCGGCAGTCGCATCGCACTCGGACAACAGGGGACAATTTACGTCGGCAGTGGGGCGCAGATGCCATTTCCGCTCTATGCGGTGAACGCGTCTGGCGAGTTGGTCTGGCAGTACGACGCCAACGAACAGCACGGATCATCGCCAATTTGCGACGGGCATGGTGTGATCTATTTCGGTACCCAGGCCACCTCGCAAAACACTGGGCATGTACATGCGGTGAATCCGGATGGCGCCGGAATGTGGGTAGCGGAACTGCCTGGGCGTGTGGCAGCTTCGCCTTGCCTCGCTCCAGATGGCACGTTATTCGTATTGGCTTCAGACAAGCGCCTCTACGCCTTCCGCGATCCCGACCGGCCCTACCTCGACGAGCCCGACCCCAACAACCCAACCCCGCCGCAAGCCGGTCCGCCGCGGCGAATGACGCCGCCGTAGCCGGAAGTGCAGCCGACCGCTACGATTCGGCGACTATGCACGATTCACGATTGGAAAAACTCGCGGACGTTCTGGTCAACTACTCCGTCGCCGTCCAGAAAGGCGACCTGGTCGCGATTCAAGCCAACACGGCGGCGGACCCGCTGGTGATGTGCGTGTACCGGGCCGTGCTGAAGGCCGGCGGACGGCCGTGGGTGCGGTGCGTGCCCGAGGAAGTGGTGGAAGCGCTGCTCAAGCACGGCAGCGACGAGCAGATCCGCCGAACCAGCGAGCTGGACCGGCACGTCATGTCCACGGTCAACGCCCGCATCAGCTTCTGGGCCGACCAGAACACGCGGGCCCTCAGCAACGTCAACCCGAAGAAGCAGGCCCTGCTCAGCCAGGGCCGCAAGCCGATCATGGACGTCTTCTTCAAGCGGGCCGCAAAGCCGGCGAGCGACCCCGACCGCCTGCGCTGGGTCGGGACGGCGTATCCGACGCTGGGCATGGCCCAGGACGCCGAGATGTCGCTCAACGAGTACGCCGATTTCGTCTTCACCGCGGGCAAGCTCGATCAGAAGAACCCCGCGGCGGCGTGGCGCAAGCTCGGCGAATCGCAGAAGCGGCTGGCTGATTTTCTGAGCAAGGCCCGCGAGCTGCGGTTCACCGCGCCGAACGGGACGGACCTGCGCGTCGGCGTGAAGGGCCGAAGGTGGATCAACTGCGACGGCCATGAGAATTTCCCCGACGGCGAAGTCTTCACCGGACCGATCGAGGACGCGACCGAAGGAACGGTCTGCTACAGCTTCCCCGCGATTCACGACGGCATCGAGGTGGCCGACGTGCGGCTGGTCTTCAAGGCGGGGCGCGTGGTGGATTGCTCGGCGAGCAAGAACGAGGCGTTCCTGATCCAGATGCTCGACCAGGACAGGGGCGCCCGCTGCTTCGGCGAGATCGCGGTCGGGACGAACTACCAGATCCAGAAGTTCACGAAGAACACGCTCTTCGACGAGAAGATCGGCGGGACGTTTCACGCGGCGGTCGGGGCCGCCTATCCCGAATCGGGCGGCAAAAACAAGAGCGGGCTGCACTGGGACATGGTCTGCGACCTGCGCCAAGGCGGCGTGATCGAGGCCGACGGCAAGGCGTTCAGCAGGAACGGCAAGTTCCTGAACGCATCGTGGCCGCGGTAGAGACGCCGACGGCGGGCTCACCTCAGCGTGCGATCTTCGTGCAAGCCGGGCGTTCGGTCTGTCAAGTGTGGGGCAGGCCTCTGGCCTGTCTCTTGTAGAAAGCGGCCCACTCTGTGTGAAGAGACCGGGCGGAGCCCGGCCCCACATTCAGAATTCAGACAACCCCGCAGGATCCCGGCCTGCAACTCACTACACCGACGGAACTCAACCCGGGCGCATGTCGTGCCCGCACTTGGGGCACTTGGGCGGGAATTCGTATTTGATCCAATCGCCTTTCGGCCGCCAGCGCATGTCGTCCGGCAGCGACTGCTCGTCGTAGCGGAGCTGCATCGTCGCCGTGTTTCCGCAGGCGCCGTCGGTGCAACTGCACGTGAAGGTCGCGAAGCTCTCGCCGCCGCAGGTCGGGCATGGCCTGGCCCCCGGAGCGCCCGGCGCTTCGGTGCGGTGCCCCTTGTCGCATTCCCAGGCGACGATGAAGTCGGCGGCGGTTCGCTCGCGCGGCTTCGGCGTCGTCGTGGTCTTTCTCGCGGAATACCACAGCACGCCCGCCGCAACGGCCACGAGCGCGATCGCGCCGACCAGCTTGCCGATTCGCCGCCCTTCGCCGGGCTCGTGGGCCTGTTGCGCAATCACGGCTGGTGCTCCATCACGCCCGAGTTTTCGGGTGGTACGGCCGTCCCGGCCGTCAAACGGGCGGGACGCCCGTACCACCCACCCGAAATGTCAAGTGTGCCGCGTCACTAGTTCTCCGGCCGCCAGAACGCCGTCACGATTCGGCGGATGCGGTTGATGTAGGCATCGGCATCGGCGCGAGTTGTGGCATCCGGCGCCATGGGGCCGGTCCACCAGTAGAGATTGCTGCCCGAGAAGTTGTAGTGCGGCACGTTCCGCCAGTAACGCTGCGACGTGTCGCGGTCGTCGAAGCACAGCGTGCAGCCGCCGGTATAGCAATTGTCGTACGAGCGGAGGATCGGCGCGTCGAAGATGTCGAGCGTGCGGCAACTGACGGCGTTTCCGCCCATCGTCAGCACGCTCATCGAGCCGGCGTGCCGCGCGGTGAGCCAGGTCGGGCCGGCGTACCACGAGCGCCGCCCGTCATCCCAGACGATGCGACCGCCGTCCCGCCAGACGTCCATTCCGCTGAAGAGCCCGTCGATGTGATCGGGGCCGACCTCCGCCAGAAGAATGGTCTGCTCGGGGCGTCTCGGCCGCATTCCTTCGCTGTAATAGAGCACGGGCTCGGAGAAATGCCGGACGACGTAGTTGAAGCCGTATCCGCAGGCGGCCACGGCGCGATTCTGCTTCTGCTCGATGTCGTAGCGTCCGCGGAACGGATCGCCCGGGCAGTACAGCGTCTTCGGCTCGGGCAGGTATTTCGGATAGAGCTTGTAGAACCACGACGTGTCCTTGTTGCTTTGTCCGCCCGGGTCGGCCGGCCAGTAATACTCGCTCCACAGGTTCCACGGCCAGCATTCGCGGTGCTCGCCGCGGAAGTAATTCAGGGCCAGATCGACCTGGTGGAGGTTCGCCTTGCAGGCCGCGCCCTGGGCCTGCTCGCGGGCCTGCCGCAGGGACGGCAGCAGGATCGAGATCAGCAGCGCGATGATCGCGACGACCACCAGGAGCTCGATCAATGTGAATGCGGCCGGGCGGCGTTTCGGGATGTTCGTGCTTGTGGCAGCCATCGTCGCGACTCCTGAACCTGGCGCGCGGCTCGTGCCGGAATTGGGTCGCCTCGATTATAGCCGCGCTGCGCCAAACGCCGCACCCCCTCCGCGCCGAGTGCGATCCGTGGCATGCTCGCGGCCGTTGGCGAGCATGTTTTCGGCGGGCGCGGCTCGGCGGTTCGATCGCAAACAGGGCTGGGTGCCCGGCCAATACTCAATGGCGAATGGCGAATGGCGAATGGCGAATAGCGAACGGGGAATCACGACCTCTGTGGCACCGGCGTCCTCGCCGGTTTGCGGGGGGACTTCCGAACTACCGGAATACAGAATGGCGAATGGCGAATGGCCAATAAGGAACCCGGGTTTCCGGCGTCTTCGCCGGCTGCAAGGCGCGACCCGGCCGGGGCGCGCGGCCAGCATGCCGAACGAGAAAGCACAAAGGTCCGAAAATAACGCGGTCCGGAGATGGAAGGGACGGTTTTTGGCTTGGCGGGGCTCATCCATTCCCCGGCGGGATTCATCCATTCCCCGGCGGGACTCGCCCATTCCCGGGAATGGGTCAGCTATTCCACGGAGTCCCTCAGCCATTCCAGGGATCGATGCAGCCAATCCACGGAGCGATTCAGCCATTTCCCGGAGTCTCGTAGCCATTCCCGGGCGGGATTCGGCCCGCCCGAACGATCCGTCGGTCCATCCGAGCGATCGTGGGCCTCTTCCGCAAGCGGTGCGATTCGTGGCATGCTCGCGGCCGTTGGCGAGCATGTTCTCTGCGGGCGTCACGCGGCACTTCGATCGCAAACATGGCTGCCAACGGACGCAGCCATGCCACCAGCCCAATCCGTGGAATCGCCCGGCCGGGCTTGGGGACGACGCGACCACTCCAAGGCGGGGGTGGGGGTTGCATGCTCGCGGCCGTCGGGGAGCAAGGCTGGTAGGCACTTGCCGCGTCCGGGCATACCGGATCACGCTGGAAACGGTTGCAGCCATGCTAGCCTATGCCACGGCCGGAATGAGTCTTAAGATGCAGCGCCCCCTTGTGCTTCGAGATGCGTCAGAATTCCCGCCAATGCGAGCACAGACGCTCCAAATGCGTGCCAACCAAGCTCGTCGAACCCCTGTTGGTGTGCATTGGACGTGAGTGCCTTAGAGATTTCATCGAGGTACTTCGTCGCGATTCCCAGATTTCGACTGGGCGCATAGGTTCCAACATCATGAGCGGCGTCTGGAAAATTAAACGTGCTGACCCGAGCCCGAACGTCGCGCGCCACTTCATTTATGATGGCTGAAACAGCCTCTGGATTCTTTTCTTTGAACGCGCGCATAACCTCCTGCACACTTCGAAAAGGAATGAGAATGCATACGTCTTCCGCCAAATGACGAACGTTGATCATCCGTAGATCACTCCCTTCAATTATC
>JACRLV010000097.1:4028-9099 GCA_016235145.1 Planctomycetota bacterium | reverse complement strand
ACCTGATCGTTGCGCGAACGGCCGGTGTGCAGCTTTCCGCCCAGCGGTCCGACGATTTCCGTCAGCCGGCGCTCCACATTCAGGTGAATATCTTCGTCGCCTTCCCGAAAGGCGAACGTCCCGGATTCGATCTCTCCGGCGATCTGTCGGAGGCCGGCTTGAAGGGCGTCGCACTCGTCACGCGTGACGATGCCCTGTGCCGCCAGCATCTCGACGTGAGCCGCCGACCCGTCCAGGTCTTCGCGCCAGAGTCGGCGGTCAAATTGGATCGAAACGTGGATCGCCCGGAGCGCCGGATCTTTGTCCGCGATACCCATGAGCGGCGAATGTACGGCGACGGACGCCGAACGCAAGCGCCCCGGCGGGCGCTCGGCCGGCTGCTGGCCGAACGCCGGCCGCGCCGAAAAACGGCAAAAATAAGGGATTTTTTCGCGATTTCGGGGCGTAGGCGCTTGACGAAACGCGAAAATCGTGCGAGAAAATACGCGCTTCTCGAAACGGCGAAATCGGCTCTCAGCCGTATTCCTCGGGAGAAACGCGGTCCATCCCGCGCCGCTTCGAAATCGAATCACGAAGGGAATCGTCTGCCGCACGGGCGGCAGTGATGTCTGGACCAAGATCGAGCGACGCCGGATGTACCGGCGCGACGAACACAAGGAGGTCTCAAATGGCCAAGTCCGCGAGCAAGCCCCGCAGCAAGTCGGATCTGTACTCGGAACTCTCGACCCAGACGGGTCTGACGCGCAAGCAGGTCGCGTCCGTCTTCGACGGTCTGACCACTGTCCTCAAGAAAGATCTGACCAAGGGCCCGGGCGTGTTCAACGTTCCCAGCCTGATGAAAGTCACCGTCATCAAGAAACCCGCCACCAAGGCCAAGACGGTTCCGAATCCGTTCAAGCCCGGCGAGATGATGACCGTCAAGGCCAAGCCGGCCCGCAAGGTCGTCAAGGTCCGCGCTCTCAAGGCCCTGAAGGCGATGGTCTAAGTTCGGGTTAGTGGCGTCGGGCCTCCGTGCCCGACGGATACGCAGCCGAATACTCGTCTTGCTCCGATCGCCGTGCGCCACGGTCGATCAGATTTGCTCGGAGCTGATGGGGTTCGGCTGCGGCGTTTTTCCGCGGCGCCGCATTTCATCCCGCAGGCTCGCCGCAAGCCGAAAATCTTCGCTCTCGATCGCCTTCGCCAGCCGCTCGCGCAACGTGAGCTCGATCTCATGTCGCTCGCGCAGCTTCTGAATCGTCTGTCTCAGGAAATGAAGACCCGGATCGCGGGCACGCTGCTGGTCGTCGAGACCCAGCGAACATAGCGCCGCTTCCAGTTCGCACATACCATCGCTTGCGGCATCGATCGCCGCTTCGAAATCCTGCTGCACCACCCCGCGCCGGCAGCGTAGCCGCGCCTGGTTGAAAATCAGGACTGGGATCATGACCGCATGTTCGCCGGCGCCGCCTTCAGCAAAATCGACGCGCAACCGCAGGATTCCCAGGCAGTGGCCCAGGTCGCTAATCGCTCGATCCAGGAGTTCGCAAACTCGATCGCCGCACTCCGTCCCCGCGGCCAGTTCGACCATCGCCGTGTACGCCAGCCGCCTGTAGTTGTATTGCTGGAATTCACGATCCAGTTCGACCCAGTCCTCGACCCGGATCTCGAGTTCTGCTGACGTGCACTGCTGCAAGTAATGCAGAGCCGTCGGATGCCGGCGATAGCCATGTCCATCCGGTCGGCCGCTCGGCGCCATCTGGAGCACGCCCAACTCGACCTGCATCTGAATCTGCTCATCACCCGCACAGCCGCGAATCGCGCGGGCATGGACGCCGTTCGGAGCGGCAGCCCAGTCGCTGCGCAGGCTGGTAAGATCGAGATTCATGGTCGTCGGTTGTATCGGCAGCCTGAGGCCCGCGCTGAAAGACGCGCCGTGTCCGATAGGATGTCGCCTGCGGCGGCGGGAAGCGGCGGACTGAAGCGACTCTGGGCCGCTTCTCACATAAGACGGCCGAGCGCGAAGGTGTTTCAGTAGCGTCGGGCCTCCGAGCCCGACGGTTCTTGGGGTTACCGCACACTCGTCGTCGAACTCGGAGGTTCGACGCTACGAATAGAACGTCGAACTCGGAGGTTCGACGCTACGAATTGTGAGTGGCCGCACGGGAGACCCGGAAACACACACGATGTTCGCACTGCTCGAACACACGACAGCCGACGGCGTTCACTGGGCCTTCCTGCTGGAAGCCCCGTCGCAGCCGCTATTGCTGACATGGCGGCTGACGAAAAACCCGCTGGAACACGCCGGTCCGATCGACGCCGAACGAATTCAAGATCATCGTCCGATTTATCTGGAATTTGAAGGCGAGCTGACCGGCGGCCGGGGCGTCGTCCGCCGACTCGACCGAGGCGGCGCGATGCTCCTTGAAAAAGTCGAGGACCGTTTGCGTGTGCGTTTGAACGGGCGAAGGATGCGCGGACTGTTCCAGATCACGACGTCCGCCGCCGGGTGTGCCACGGCTCTTGAGCAGTGCCCCTGAGCGGTGCGGATTCGACGGCCGCAAGACCACTGCCCAAGAGCGTGCTGTTACCCGCATTTTCAGGCGCAGCATGGTCCCGGAGGGACCGAGGAGTGTAGCCACGGGTGAAGGTCGCGCAGCGACCGGAACCCGTGGATTCAACGGGATCCCTGTGTTTCCGCCCCGACGGGGCGGAGGAAGCCGGCATTACGGGAGATGGAAAATTCGCATAGGTCCGTTCCCTCCGCCCCTGCCGGGGCGGGAATAGAATTCTTTCAATCTTCCACGGGTTTCGCGTCGGCCTTCGGCCGCCCCTTCACCCGCGGCTACACCCCGTCGCCCCTCCCGGGGCGAAACATTTGGGTAACGCCACGCTCAAGATCGTTGGCGCCCCGCGAAGTGGCACTCCGACCAATCGCCGGAGAGAGTAATATCGCTCGCACGGCGCGATTCGCCGCCAGCGCGATCGCGATATCATGTCCCCAGCGGTACTCACACTCCGGCCAAGAGGGACACAAATGCTCCGCCCACTCTTTCCAATCTGCGCGCTCGTGCTCGCCCTATCGCTTCCGCTCGCCGGGTCTGCCTACGCCACGGACGAATCGGTGGCCATCCAACCAAACAACTGCCGATGCGAGTATCTCGTCGATCCGATCGGCATTGACGTTCGAACACCACGATTGAGTTGGACGCTGTCGGCCACAAAACCCGATCAGCGCGGACTCGCCCAAAGCGGCTACCAGGTGCTCGTTGCTGGCTCGCCCGCCGCACTGGAGAAGAATGAGGGCGACCTCTGGGACTCGGGCCGGGTCGCGTCGTCGGCGATGAATCAGATCGAATACGCGGGAAAGCCGCTCGCATCCAGGACTCGCGCCCATTGGAAAGTGCGCGTTTGGGATCAGGATGGAAGAGCGTCCGACTGGAGCCCCGCGGCGAGCTGGTCGATGGGCCTCTTGCAGCCGGCGGATTGGGGCGACGCGAAATGGATCGGCGACCCCGCCGCATCGCCGGAAGGATTCGCCCCCCTGCCGCCGCCGCTGCTGCGCAAGACGTTTTCCATCGGCGGTCCCGGCGCGAACGTCAAACGCGCGACGGTGTACGTCACCGCCCTGGGACTCTACGAACTGCGAATCAACGGCAAGCGCGTCGGCGACCATCTGCTCGCCCCGGAATGGACCGACTACCACAAGCGTATCCAGTACCGAACGTATGACGTTACGGACCGCGTGCAAGCCGGCGAAAATGCGATCGGCCTGATGCTCGGCGACGGCTGGTACGCCGGCAAAATCGGCCTCACGGGCATCGTGCCGAAGGGGCCGCCACGGGCGATCTATGGCCGGCAGCCTCGCGCGCTGCTGCGGCTCGAAATCGAGCGGTCCGACGGCTCGATGCAGGTCGTCGTTTCGGACGGATCTTGGCAAAGCACGAACGAGGGTCCGATCCGCACGGCCGACCTGCTCGACGGCGAAATCTACGACGCGGGGCGAGAAATCGCCGACTGGGACCTACCAACCTGCCGCACCGGCGGCTGGGTCGCGGCGAAGGAGTCTGAGCCGCCCAAGGGTCGCCTCGTCGCGCAACCCAATGAGCCCATCCGCGTGACACGCGACATTCAGCCGATCGCTCTGACCGAGCCCAAGCCCGGCGTATTCGTGTTCGACATCGGTCAGAACATGGTCGGATGGTGCCGGGCGCGGTTGCGCGGCGAGGCCGGCTCGACCGTTACGCTGCGCCACGCCGAAGTGCTCAACTCCGACGGTACGATCTACACCGCGAACCTGCGCACCGCCGCACAGACGGACCGCTTCACGCTCCGCGGCGGCGGCGAAGAGACGTTCGAGCCGCACTTCACGTACCACGGCTTCCGCTACGTCGAGGTGACGGGCCTTCCCGCCAAGCCCGCGCTCGACTCACTGACCGGACGCGTTTTTCATTCGGCCGCGCCGGAGGTCGGGCACTTCGAATGTTCCGAGCCGCTGCTCAACAAGCTGTGGCAGAACATCTTCTGGACGCAGCGGGCCAACATGCACAGCACGCCGACCGATTGCCCGCAGCGCGACGAACGCTGCGGCTGGATGGGAGACATCCTGGCCTTCGCCCCCACCGCGTGCTTCAACATGGACATGGCGGCGTTCTTCACCAAGTGGATTCCCGACACGCGCGACGCCCAGGCCGACGACGGCCGCTTCGCCGACTTTTCGCCGCAGCCCTTCGACCCCAACGCGCGTTTCTCCGGCGTGCCGGCCTGGGGCGATGCGGGCGTGTTCGTGCCGTGGGTCGCGTATCAGTACTACGGCGACAAGCGGCTATTGGCGGAGCAATACGACGCCGCGGTGAAGTGGATCGAGTTCGTGAGGAGCAAGAACCCCGATCTGCTCTGGAAAAACGCCCGCGGCAACGACTACGGCGACTGGCTGAACGCCGACACGCTGCAACTGGCGGGTTGGCCGAAGAAAGGCGCCGAAGTCCCCAAGCACGTTTTCGCCACCGCGTTCTTCGCGCGCTCGACGGAGACCGACGCACAGATGGCGAGCGTGCTCGGCAGGAATGCCGACGCCGATAAGTACGCCAAG
>JACRLV010000097.1:0-4019 GCA_016235145.1 Planctomycetota bacterium | reverse complement strand
CGCGGCGTTTGGCAAGGCGTACGTTTCGCCGGACGGTCACATGGAAGGCGACACGCAGTCCGGCTACGCGATCGCGCTCAATTTCGGACTGCTGCCGCCGGAGTTGCAGGCGAAGGCGGTGCAGTACATGGTCGATCGATTTCAACCCTACGACGGCCAGATTTCGACCGGATTTCACAGCACCGTTCCGCTGATGCTGGAGCTTTCGCACCGCGGACGGAACGATGAGGCGTATCGGCTCGTGCTCAACCGCAAGATGCCCTCGTGGGGCTACGCGATCGAGCACGGCGCGACGACGATTTGGGAACGCTGGGACGGCTGGGTCGAGGGACGTGGCTTTCAAGACCCGGGGATGAATTCGTTTGCACACTACGCGATCGGCTCGGTCGGCGAATGGATGATGAAGGTGATCCTCGGCATCAATCCCGATCCGGCGGCGCCCGGCTTTGAGCGATTCGAAATCTGCCCGCAGCCGGGTCCGGGCCTGACCTGGGCGCGCGGGTCGTATGAGTCGATTCGCGGGAAAATCGCGGTCGAATGGCGGCGCGAAAACGACGCACTTCTGTTGAATGTCGTCCTCCCGCCGAACACGACTGCGACGATCTTCATCCCAAGCTCCAGTCCCGATAAAGTCACCGAAGGCGGTGTGGCCGCGAAGGACGCGAAGGGCGTGACGGTCGCCGAAACTGGAACCGCCGCGGCCGTTTTCCGCATCGGTTCGGGAGCGTATCACTTCCGCGCCGCACCGTGAGAGCGTTGAATCGGGATTTAAAACCAGCGCACAGGGGATAGCGAGAAACTCTGGCCTAGGCACGATCGGGGTCGTTCCCGAAATACGGCCTGCGAGACGCAGGCCGCTACCTCGCTCCGTGCACCGGCGATCCAGTCGCCGCCCGAAAAATCCTCTCGCGCCGCGAGGATTTTTCGGGAGATGAATCAAGCGCCAGCGCGTGGGTGTTTTTCAAGGATGACGCCCTTTCGCACAAATACCCGCGCGCTGGCGCGTGGGGCTCCGATTTATGGAACTGCCGGAGTTTTGAACTACGCCCGCGCACAGGACCCTGTTTCGTTTTCGTGCCGCGACGTCGGAATTCACGGTATAGTGCCACGCGAAAATCCGCCCATTCGCCTCCTCTAACAGGCGGTGCGGCGCAAGGCCGAGATTCGGAGAACGCACAAGCATGGCGTTGTTGCACGTACATTCGCTGGATGACCTTTCGCGCGAACGCATCGAGACAATTCTCACCCGCGCCGAGCGTATTCGCGGACAGAATTCGCTCAACCTGCTCGCCGGCAAGACCGTCATCAACTTCTTCCTGAGCCCGTCCCTGCGGACGCGCGTCAGCATGGAGCTGGCCGCCCAGCAGCTCGGCGCCCACAGCGTGACGCTTCAGGAAGACGCCGGATTGTGGAAACTCGAATTCAACATGGGCGCCGTCATGCGGACCGACACCGTCGAGCACGCCAAGGAAGCGATCGGCGTGCTCGCCCGCTATGGCGATCTGCTCGCGGTGCGAGCGTTTCCATCGCGCAAGAGTTGGGAAGAAGACGCGAAGGACCCGATTCTCAACGCGTTCAAGCGCTGGTCGCCCAAACCGGTCCTGAACCTGGAAAGCTCGCTCTACCACCCCTGCCAGTCGCTGGCGGACATTCTCACGATTCGCCGCCAGGCCGCGGCGGACGCGGGAAAACAGGCCGGCAGCGCGACGATCCGACCCGGCAAGATCGTCCTGACCTGGGCGGATCACCCGAAATGCCTGCCGGTTGCGGTTCCGAACTCGTTCGCGCTCGGCATGGCGCAGATGGGCTGGGATCTGACGATCGTCCGGCCCGAAGGCTACGATCTGCCGCCGGAGGTCATGCAGCGTTGCGACGCGCATGCCAAGAAGGAAGGCGGCAGGCTCGTGGTGACCGATGACCGCGAGAGCGCCTTCGCCGGCGCGCGTTTCGTTTATGCAAAAAGCTGGGGTCGGATCGATCGCTACGGCCGCGAAGCCGACGAGATTGCCGAGCGGCGCGAGCGCGGCCTGGCCAGCTGGATTGTGGACGCGGCGATCATGAAACGAACGGACAACGCGTGCTTCATGCACTGCCTGCCCGTCCGGCGAAACGTGGTCGTCGCCGACGAGGTGATCGACGGGCCGCGCAGCATCGTACTGGACGAGGCGGAGAATCGGCTGCACGCACAGAAGGCGCTGATTCTCGAGCAAATGGGCGTGGAAGCGTAGACCGAATCGCGGCTGACAATGCTGCGTGCGGAGCTCGGGCGAAATGAACGACGTCTCGATACTGATTCAGGCCCTGCCGTACATCCGCCGCTTTCGCGACAAGGTCTTTGTCGTGAAGTTCGGCGGCGAGCTGCTGCGCGACCGGGCCCATCTCGACGCCATCGCCGCCGATCTGGCCCTTCTGGAGATGGTCGGCATCAAGCTCATCGTCGTACACGGCGGCGGGCCGCAGGCCGACGAGCTTTCCGCGACGCTCGGCCTCAGCCCGCAAATGGTCGAAGGCCGCCGCGTCACCGACGAAAAGACGCTCGAAGTCGCCAAGATGGTCTTCGCCGGCAAGATCAACACGGAAGTGCTGAGCGCGGTCAACAAACACGGCGGGCGCGCGGTGGGCTTGAGCGGGATCGACGGTCGGCTGATCGAGGCCAAGCGTCGGCCGATCACGACCGTGGTCGAAAACGGTGCGGCCCGCGAGGTGGACTTCGGCTACGTCGGCGACGTGACCGGCGTGGATGCGACCTTGCTGACGAACCTGGTGGATCGCGATTTCATCCCCGTGGTCGCATCGCTGGCGGCCGACGAGAACGGAACCATTCTCAACATCAACGCGGACACGATCGCCGCGGAAATCGCCGTCGCGCTTCAGGCGGAAAAGCTGATCGTGATGACGTCCGTGCCCGGCGTCTACAAGAATTACGCAACCAAGGAAGAGATCTACTCGCAGTTGTCGGTCGAGGATTGCAAGCGGCTGCTGACGGACGGAACGGCAAGCAAGGGCATGTCGCCGAAGCTGAAGGCGTGCGTGCGCGCGGTCGAGCGCGGCGTACGTGAGACGCACATCATCAACGGGCTGGAGCCGCACTCGTTGCTGATCGAAATCCTGACCAACAGCGGGTCGGGGACGATGATCTCGGCCCGGACGTAGCATCTTCAAAACAAAGGTCCGGGAGCGGTATTCGTGCCGTCGGACCTCGGTGTCCGACGTGCCTTTCGCCACGTTCTCGTCGTCGGACTCGGAGGGCCACCACTACGAGCCTCACTACCCCTCTCCCGGTACTCCGGGGGGGGGCCGGGGTGAGGGTGTATTACCGAACCCCAAGCTGACGCTTGATTCATCTCCCGAAGAATCCTCTCGCGCCGCGAGGAATTTCGGGAGGCGAGTCGACGGTCGGGCTTGGAGCAAAGTAGCGGCCCGCGTCTCGCAGGCCGTAGGATTCGAGCGAATCCGGATCGCGGGGACGGTTCCACGCTCTACGGCCGGCGGGACGCCGACCGCTACATTTTCCCTCCGACCGTCAGCGCGTGGGCTGCGGGCAAGGCCCGCGCTGAGGGCTCGGATTTTCCGGCCGCCACAGTCCCTGGCCATGCCCCTCGCGAATTTGCGCGACCCCGCCCCTTGACGCAGGATACCGGCTTGGTATTCTGTCCCGTCTCGGCATTTGTCGCCGGGGATACTGTTGGTATGCAAAGTCGGAATGTGAAACATGGCTGGTGAACGCATCAGAATCCGGATGGAAGCGTACGATCACCGGGCGCTGGACGCTTCGGCGACCGAGATCGTGGAACAGGCGAAACGCACCAGCGCGCGGGTCTGCGGGCCGATCCCGCTCCCCACGCGCATCGAGCGCTTCACCGTCCTGCGTTCTCCTCACATTGATAAGAAGTCACGCGAGCAGTTCGAAATGCGTACGCACAAACGCGTGATCGATATTTTTGAGCCCACCGCGCGGACGGTCGAGGCTCTTAATCGCCTGGTTGTTCCGGCGGGCGTATTCGTGAAGATCAAGGCCT
>JACRLV010000096.1:26751-49404 GCA_016235145.1 Planctomycetota bacterium | reverse complement strand
ATGGAGAACGTGGTAAACGGCTTGTTCAGCATCACGCAGGCGCTGTACGGACTCGAATATCGCGACGTTACGGATCAGGCAGCGTCGAAGGGCCGGCCGCTTTGGCACCCCGACGTGCGGCTGTTCGAGGTCTGGGACAAAGCCGCCAAGCAGTGCCTGGGCGAGTTCTATATTGACCTCTACCCGCGCCCGAACAAGTACAGCCACGCCGCGTGCTGGGGATTGAGCGAGCACAAGCGCTGGGCCGACGGAACATATCAGCGGCCGCTCGCGGCGCTGGTCTGCAACTTCCCCAAGCCCACGCCGGACAAGCCCGCGCTGCTCCCGCACAAGGATGTCGAGACGTTTTTCCACGAGTTCGGCCACGTGCTGCACCACCTGCTGAGCGAGGCCGACTACGGCTGGTTCGCCGGCACGGCGGTGGCCCGCGACTTCGTCGAAGCCCCGTCGCAGATGTTCGAGAACTGGGTGTGGGACAAGGCCGTGCTGCGGACGTTTGCCAAGCACTACAAGACCGGCGAGCCGCTTCCGGACGAGCTGATCGACGGCATGCTCAAGGGCAAGTACCTGGGCAGCGGGCTGTTCGCCGAGCGGCAGTTCTACTACGGGCTGACGGATCAGGCGTTCCACACGGTGAAGGGCGGCGTGGTCGACACGCGCAAAGTCGCCGACGAATTGTTCCCGCAGGTTGAGCAGTACGCCCCGGTGGCGAATATCTACTACTTCGCCTCGTTCGGCCACATGGTCGGCTATCAGGCGGGCTACTACGGCTATCAGTGGTCGCTGGTCTATGCGGCGGACATGGCGCAGCGCTTCGAAGAAAAGGGCATGCTCAGCCCCGAGGCGGGCATGTACTACCGCAAAAAGATCCTGGCTCGCGGGAGCATGATCGACGAGCTTGAGCTCGTGAAGGACTATCTCGGGCGCGACCCGAACATGGAGGCGTACGTCAAGCACCTCGGCCTGAAGCCGTGATTGACGCTGCGTCGGGCGCCTGAACACAACGGCGAAACGGGAAGGGCCGGCGGAATGCGGTGGGCCGGCCCGCGCGCGGGCGCCGCGCATGTGAGGTAACGTCGTACGTATCTCGTTGTTGATAAGTGGTTTACCGCCACCGCCTGCCGGAGTGCTATCGATTAATTCGGCGGAGCGGCCGGTGCCATCTTCGCGCGGCACGCGAATTGCGAGTGCCCTGATCTGTCAAACTGGGCCCGAAGGGTTTTCCGGAGCGAATGAAAATGGCCGCAAGAGAATCCGTCACGATCGATGGAAATGAAGCTGTCGCATCGGTCGCGCACCGCATCAACGAAGTCATCGCGATCTACCCCATCACGCCGTCGTCCAACATGGGCGAATTCGCCGACGAATGGTCGGCGCACGGTCGCAAGAACATCTGGGGCGTGGTTCCCAGCGTGAGCGAGATGCAGTCGGAAGGCGGCGCCTCGGGCGCCATTCACGGCGCGCTCCAGGCGGGCGCGCTGGCCACGACGTTCACCGCGTCGCAGGGCCTGCTGCTGATGATCCCGAACATGTACAAGATCGCGGGCGAACTGACGTCGTTCTGTATGCACGTCTCCGCGCGCACGCTCGCGACGCACGCTCTGTCGATCTTCGGCGATCACTCCGACGTGATGGCTTGTCGGCAGACCGGATTCGCTATGCTCGCCTCCGGATCGCCGCAGGAAGCGCATGATCTGGCGTGCATCGGGACGGCCGCCTCGCTCGAGAGCCGCGTGCCGATGCTGCACTTTTTCGACGGGTTCCGCACATCGCACGAAGTCGCGAAGCTCAATCTGCTGTCGGACGATGATCTGCGGTTCATGATTCGGGATGACCTGGTCCACGCACACCGCCAGCGCGCGCTGACGCCGGACCGTCCGGTGATCCGCGGCACGGCCCAGAACCCCGACGCCTTTTTCCAGGCCCGCGAAGCCTGCAACGGTTACTACGACGTGTGTGCGTCGATCGTGCAGCGCACCATGGACCGTTTTGGCGAACGGATCGGTCGTAAGTACCGGCTGTTCGACTACTTCGGTCACCCGCAGGCCGAACGGGTCATCGTCCTCATGGGCAGCGCGGCCGAAACCGCCCGCGAGACGGTCGACTACCTTGTAGCCAAGGGTGAGAAAATTGGCGCAGTCGTCGTGCGGCTTTACCGCCCGTTCGATATACCGGCTTTTCTCGCCGCGCTTCCGAAGACCGCCAAGTCGATCGCCGTGCTCGACCGCACCAAGGAGCCGGGCGCGATCGGCGAGCCGCTTCTGCTGGACGTGATCGCGGCGTTCTTCGAGGCGCAGGCGGCCGGGATGAACGGGCGCGTGATGTCGCCGAAGATCATCGGCGGCCGCTACGGGCTGTCGAGCAAGGAATTCACGCCCGGATGCGTGAAGGCAGTTTTCGACGAGCTCGCCAAGCCGAAGTCGATTCGTCGCTTCACGGTCGGCATCAAGGACGATGTGACGCACCTTTCGCTGCCGGTCGATCCGGACTTCAACATTGAGCCGGAAGACGTCTTCCGCGGGGTGTTCTTCGGCCTGGGCGCCGACGGCACGGTCGGGGCGAACAAGAACTCAATCAAGATCATCGGCGAAGAGACGCCGAATTTCGCGCAGGGCTACTTTGTCTACGACTCGAAGAAATCCGGGGCGATCACGATTTCGCACCTGCGGTTCGGGCCGCGCACGATTCGCTCGACCTATCTGATCACCCGGGCGAAGTTTGTCGCCTGCCACCAGTTCGTGTTCCTCGATCAATACGACGTTCTGGAATACGCCCAGCCGGGAGCGGTTTTCCTGCTGAATGCGCCCTTCGACAAAGACCAGGTCTGGGCCCAGCTTCCGCGCGAGGTGCAGCAGACCATCGTCGATAAGAAGCTGCGTTTCTTCGTGATCGACGCGAACAAGGTCGCCCAGTCCACCGGCATGGGCGGGCGAATCAACACGATCATGCAGGTTTGCTTCTTCGCGATCTCCGGCGTCCTGCCGCGCGACGAGGCGATCCAGCACATCAAGCAGTCGATCAAGAAAACCTACGGCAAGAAGGGCGACGAAGTCGTCAAGCGGAATTGGGAAGCCGTGGACGAGACGCTGAAGCATCTGCACGAGATCAAGGCGGGCTCCGTCGCATCGCAGCGCGTTCGCCCGCCGAACGTCTCCGCCGAAGCGCCGGATTTTGTCCAGCGCGTCACGTCGATGATGATGAAGGGCAAGGGCGATCTTCTGCCGGTGAGTGCGTTTCCGATCGACGGAACCTGGCCGAGCGCGACCTGCCAGTGGGAAAAACGCAACATCGCGTTGGAAATCCCGGTCTGGGACGAGAAGCTCTGCATCCAGTGCAACAAGTGTGCGATGGTCTGCCCGCACGCGGCGATCCGGGCGAAAGTCTACGAGCCGGATGCGCTGCGCAGCGCCCCGCCGACGTTCAAGAGCGTCGATTGGAAGGCCAAGGACTTCAAGGGCTTCAAGTACACGATCCAGGTCGCGCCGGAGGATTGCACCGGCTGCGAAATCTGCGTCTCGGTCTGTCCGGCCAAGGACAAGAGCAATCCGAAGCACAAATCGCTCGACATGGCCCCGCAGCCGCCGCTGCGGGCCGCGGAGCGCGACAACTACAAGTTCTTCCTCGACGTGCCCGAGTGCGACCGCAGCAAGATCGAGCGGCTCGACGTCAAGGGCGCGCAGCTCCTCCAGCCGCTCTTCGAATACAGCGGCGCCTGCTCGGGCTGCGGCGAAACGCCGTACATCAAGCTGCTCACGCAGCTCTTCGGCGACCGGCTGCTGATCGGCAACGCGACGGGCTGCTCGTCGATCTACGGCGGAAACCTGCCGGCCACGCCGTACGCCGTCAATCGCGAAGGCCGCGGGCCCGCCTGGAGCAACTCGCTGTTCGAGGACAACGCCGAATTCGCCTTCGGCTTCCGCCTCGCGATCGACGCCAACCTGAGCCTGGCGCGCGAGCTGGTGAAGTCGCTGTCCGGCGTGATCGGCGATTCGCTCGCAACCGCGATTCTCGACGCACAGCAAATTACGGAGGCCGATCTGCTCGCGCAGCGGACGCGCGTGGCGACGCTCCGCGGCAAACTGACCGGCGTCAATCGGCCCGAAGCCAAAATGCTCGAAAGCGTCGCGGACTACCTAGTGCGCAAGAGCGTCTGGGCGGTCGGCGGGGACGGTTGGGCGTACGACATCGGCTACGGCGGATTGGACCACGTCCTCTCGACCGACCGCGACATCAACATCCTGGTGCTCGACACCGAGGTTTACAGCAACACGGGCGGGCAGCAGAGCAAGGCGACGCCGATCGGCGCCGCGGCGAAGTTCGCGGCGGCCGGCAAGGCTGTGAACAAGAAAGACCTTGGCCTGATGGCGATGGCGTACGGCCATGTTTACGTGGCCAGCGTCGCCTTCGGCGCCAAGGACAACCACACGGTCCAGGCCTTCCGCGAAGCGGAGAGCTATCCGGGCCCGTCGATCATCATCGCCTACAGCCACTGCATCGCGCACGGCTACGACATGAAGTTCGGCCTCGACCAGCAGAAGAAGGCCGTCGACAGCGGCATCTGGCCGGTCTATCGCTACGATCCGCGCCGCGTCGCGAAGGGCGAACCGCCGCTTTCGGTCGACGCGCACGGCGGAAAATTGCCGGTCAGCGAGTACATGCGCAACGAAACGCGCTTCCGCATGGTCGAGAAGATCGACCCGGCGCGGTTCAAGTGGCTGGCCGTCGAGGCGCAGAAGGCGGCCCAGCGCCGCGTGGCGACGTACGAGTACCTGGCCGGCCTGCGCGTGCCGACCGAAGGCGACGGCCAGGCGGCCAAACCCGTCGCCCAGCCGGAGCCGGCGAATACGTAGGGTTTGGCTGCGATTGGCGCCGTAGCGACCGTGTTGGCGCCGTAGCGTCGGACCTCCGAGTCCGACGACGAAATCTGAGCGACAAACACGTCGGACTCGGAGGTCCGACGCTACGGAATGCGGACATAGGCCCCGTCGGACTCGGAGGTCCGACGCTACGAGTGCGGTGTTGCGGAGTCGGACTCGAAGGTCCGGCGCTGCGAATGCGGCGTTGTGGAGTGAACCTGGCGAGAGTCCTGCTTCGCCGCGTCTGAACTAGCGAGGATCTTCATGAATCTCGAAACAAACTACCTGGGTTTCAAGCTCGCGCACCCGCTGATCGTCGGTGCATGCCCCCTTTCCGATACGCTCGACGGTCTCCGCCGGGTGGAAGCCGCCGGCGCTTCCGCGGTCGTGCTCCGCTCGCTGTTCGAGGAGCAGATCACCGCCGAATCGATGGCGCACCACCGCGCGATGGAGTCGCACGCCGATTCACACGGCGAAGCGTCGTCGTATTTCGTGCACAATGAGGACTTCAAGCTGGGACCGGACGAATACCTGGAGCACATCCGCAACGCCAAATCCAAGCTGACGATCCCGGTCTTCGCGTCGCTGAACGGCGACACGCCCGGCCGCTGGATTGAATACGCGAAGCTGATCGAACAGGCCGGCGCCGACGCGCTCGAACTGAACATGTTCCATGTGCCCGTCGATCCGGGCGAGTCCGGCAGCTTCGTCGAGAAGCAGTTGATCGACGTGGTTGCTGGCATTCGCAAAGCCGTCAAGCTCCCGCTGGCGATCAAGCTCTCGCCGTTCTACACCGCGCCGGCGAACCTCGCGGCCCAGCTCGAAAAAGCCGGCGCAAACGCGCTCGTCGTCTTCAACCGGTTCTACGAGCCCGACGTGAGCGTCGAAAAGCTCGAGATCGAGTCGCACCTGCATCTGTCCACCTCGACCGAGCTGGCCCTGCGGCTGCGCTGGCTGGCGATCCTCTCCGGCCAGGTCAAGACGTCGCTGGCGGTCACCGGCGGCGTGCACTCGGCGATCGACGCGCTCAAGGCGGTCATGTGCGGCGCGCACGCCGTGCAGCTCGTATCGGTCCTGCTCGGCGGCGGCCTGGCGAAGCTGCGGATGATCCTGCACGAGATGACCAAGTGGCTTCAGGACCACGAGTACGAATCGCTGCGCCAAGCGCTGGGCAGCATGAACCGCACCCGCTGCCCGAACCCTGGGGCGCTGGAACGCGGCAATTACGTCCACATGTTGCAGACCTGGCAGCTTACCTGACGCGGTCGCCAGGCTCGCATTTGCTGCTGTCTTTCCCATCGAGTCGGGATCGCACCACGCCAATCGCGGCGGGCGTACCGCCTTTCGCTTTGTTGTATTGCAATTCGGCTCCAGAGAACGCGACGAAGCGGATTCTCCTTGACTTCTGTGTTCTGTATCGCGCTGTGCTGCGGTGCGACGATGGCCGCCGGGCCATCGCTCGCTCGGGCCGTACCGCTGACGCAGGAAGAGCTCATGCCGGTCGGCGGACCAGCGCACTCCGAAGGGCAGGTAGACTGCTGGAACACCACCGACCTGATTCCCAATCCCGCGATCTGGGTGAATAGTTGTCCCTGGGTGAATCAAGGGCTGACGGATGCGGGCTTCACCGCGGGGAACGGCTGGACCTTCCGCTACGCGGACGCCGCCGGGCGCGATTTCGAGTTGGCTTCGAAGCTGGACATCACGAATTACTACGCATGGACGGTAGACGAGCCGACCGTAACGGGGCGGCACGGCGACGAATACCCCGGCCGTTTTCATGAAGAGGATGTAGGCGGTGCGATCTTCACGGCCGAGTACAACCCGATCGGCGCGGACCCGGTGAATATCCACTGGGTTCAGGCGTATCGGCAGCGCCTCGGGGCCGGACAGCCCTACACGGTTCATCTCGATGACCCCCGCGCGGGCGACGGGGTTCCGTGGTACGACTCGGGCGGTGCGGCGGGCAACGATTGGTTTCTCGATACGCCGGCCGACCCGTGCCGCGTGGAATGCGACTACAACACCGACGTACAGTTTCAGCTTTTCGTCGCGGTCGACAATATCGTGGAAGGGAACCACGTTGTAGACCTATACGAAGGCCTGTGGTGGGGTTACACCTATAACTGCATTCCGGAACCGGCGTCGATTCTGCTAATGGGGTTGGCGCTGGGGGCGGTTCGTCGGCGCTGAGACATTTCGCGGCGCGTACACCGGCATGCGATCGGCGACGGTTTTCTGCCGGCGGCGCTGTTGGGAGTTGGGCCGAATTGCGGCACGCTCGCAAACCCGCCGCAGGATTGTGTCACCGTTCGGCCTGATCGACGCAAGCGGCGATGGCAAGGTCGCCGCTGACGTTGACCGTCGTGCGGCACATATCGAGCAGGCGGTCGACGCCGAGGATCAGGGCGACGCTCTCGGCGGGAACGTGCACGGTTTGCAGGACGATCGCGATGTAGGGGATCGAGCCGCCCGGGACGCCCGCCGTGCCGATCCCCGCCAGCACGCACATCGCCGCGACCACAAGCTGCTGCTCCAGCGAAAGCGGCACGCCGAAGACCTGGGCCAGAAACAGAACCGTGACGCCCTCGAACAGGGCGGTGCCGTTCTGGTTGGCGGTCGCGCCGACGGTGAGCACGAAATTCGAGACTTGCGGGCGCAGCCGCAGGCGCGTCTCCGCGGCCCGCAAAGCCGTCGGCAGCGTCGCGTTCGAGCTCGCGGTCGCGAATGCGGTCAGCATCACGTCGGAGATGCCGCGGAAGAACTCCAGCGGCGATCGTTTGGCGAACCACCGCAGCGCCACGCCGTAAGTCCCGAACATGTGAAGGGCCAGGCCGGCGATCGCTGTCAATACGAAAACCGCCAGCACGCGCAGAATGTCGAGCCCCAGCTCGGCGGTCAGCGCGAACATCAGCCCGGCCACGCCGGCCGGCGCCAGCCGCATCGCAAACCCGATGACCTTCATGCAGACTTCAAAGCCCGCATCGAGCACCGCCACCAGCGGCGCGCCCTTCGGACCGGCGGCCAGCAGCGCCGCCCCGAACACCAGCGCGAAAAACATCACGGCCAGCATTCCGCCGCCGGGTGAAGAGTTGTCGATCGCGCCGACCATCTCCCGCAGCGGGTTGCGTGGAATGATGTCGAGCAGGGCGTCGCGCAGCGGTTTCGATTGCTTCGCGGCTTCGACGGCCTTGCCGGCTTCGGACGCGAAGCGGGTTCGCAGGTCCGCCTGCTGCTGCTCGCTGAGGCCGCGCCCGGGCTTGACGAGGTTGACCAACCCGATCGCGATGATCACGGAGATCATGGAAAACACAGCCGTCAGCAGCAAAGTCCGCCCGCCGACGCGCCCCAGCTTGCGTATCTCGCCCAGACCGGCGACACCGACCGCCAACGCGCAAAACACCAGCGGAATGACGACCATGAAGATCAGCCGCAGGAAGATCTGCCCGACCGGCTGCGCGACGTTGGCGGAAAACCACAGCAAGCGCTGACGACCGTCGCCCGCGCCGGCCGGCCAGACTTGACCGGCGATCAGCCCTGCGACCGCTCCGCACAGGAGGCCGATGAGAATCTGCCAATGCAACGCCAGTCCGCGCGGATGCGCGGCCACCGGCGGAGATTGCGGCGGGGGGCCTGCTATCGTCATGAGCTTGCTCCACAAAACGGGAGCGCGGAGTGTAGACCGGATTGTCCGTCGCTACGATGCGGAAAACGCGCCGCAATTCCGCCGAGCGAATGCGGTCTTTCGGTGGACTTGCCCGGTTGCCGTACAATCGTTCGGCGCGGCCGATCCCGCGCGGGGGCGAATTCGGAGAACGGAGTCGAATGCTCGCAATTCAGCAAGATGCCGGGTCGCGCTTTCGCGGCGCGATCGGGGTGCGCCTGTTGCTTTGTCTGTCGCTGGCGGCGGTGTTGTCGCCCTGCGCGGCGGCGCAGGGTGTGCCGCCGGGATGGTCGCCGGAACTGGCCGAGCCGTTCGGTCTTTACACTCATGGCCGCTACTCCGACGCGATCAACCTCTGCCGCTCGATCGCGGATTCCAATCGCGGCCGCGTTCGGCAGGAGGCCGAGGCGCTGGCGGCGATGGCCGTCATGCGTTCGCCGTCCCGCACTGACCGGTCAGAGGGTCGCACGCGGCTGGCGCAGATCATCCGGCAGCAGCCGGATCTTCGTGAGCGTCCGGACGTGCGGCTGGCGCTGGGAGCTGCACGACTCGGACTCAACGAGCGGGCCGCGGCGCTTGAAGAGCTGCTCGCCGCCCGCGATGGCTTTGTTCGCGCCAATCGACCGGACGCCGCATTGGACGTCTATTCGCTTCTCGCCGAAGCGTGGTCGTCGTTCGGCGAATGGGGCACGCCGATCCTGCGGAAGCGGCAAAGTTGCCGAACGCGGAGGACGTGCTGCGGCGAATCGACCTGCTCTTGGCGCGGAAGCGGATCGCGGACCCCGATGCGCGGGCGGCGGGCGTCGACGCGCTGCGCGTGCTGATCTCCTCGCCCAGGCTGGACGAACTCGGCGCCGACGCGGCGATGCTGCTGGCGGAGACGTTAGCGGCGGACAACGAACGTGAAGAGGCGAACGCGCTGTATCGGCGGGTCGCTGCGGCTCAACTCGGCGAGCGCTCGGAACTGGCGGCAAGGTTGAGCCAGGAAGCGGCGCGGGCGGCGCTCGCGATCGACCTCATCGGGCCCGCTCGCCCGGATCAACCGCTGCACCTGGAGCTCTCCGGCCGCGATACCGGCGGCGTGAGACTGGAATTGCGCCGGGTCGATTTGGGACGTTTTCTGACGGAATCACAGGGAAATTTGAATGAGTCGCAATTGCCCGATGACGGCGCGCTGGCGGCTTCAGAGACGATCGACGCGCCGCCCCAGGGCGCCTGGCGTCGAATCATCGACGTCGAAGCAACATCCGGCGCGCTGGTTGCGATCGCGCGAGCGTCGGGCAACACGACGATTTCCGGCAAGCGCCTGATCGTGGCGTCGGATCTTGCGGCAACGGCGATCACCGGAAATTCCCGGGTGCTGCTGGCTGTCGCACCGGGCCCCGCGTCCGCCAGGGCGCGATTCTGGATGCAAGGCTCGTTTGTCCCCACGCAAATCGAGATGCCGAACGGCACGGCCGCTTTCCCACTGCCCGCCGAGGCGCGCCTGCTGCGCGACAGGCGATGGACCTGCCTGTTCGAGCGGGGCGACCAGGTCTCGCTGGTTCGCGGCGAACTTTGCGAACCGGTTGAGGGCGCGGCCCGGCGGGTGCTGCTGTCGGCCGGACCGGATGAGGCCCGCGTCGGCGAGGAAGTTTCGATCGTCGGCATGCTGCTCGGCGACGAACCTGATCTCGCGCTGCGGCCGTTGGACGTGGAACTGCACAACACGATGGACAATCTGCGGGCAAAATCGCGAGTCCAGCCGGACCGCACCGGCGTTTTTGCCGTGCGGACGCGCGTCGGTCCGGAAATGGCCGGCGAGCAGCTATCGATCGTCGTGCGGCAGGGCAACACCGTGCTGCCGTTTGCCTACCACAATCCCGTGATTCGGGTGGCGGAACCGGGCAGCGCGCGGACCAGGGTTTCGATTCAACTCGCGTCAGTCGGATCGGATTCTCAGGCCGTGCTGTTCGGCTCGGTTCGAGCCATGCAGCCCTGGGGCCTGCCATTGACGGACGCCTATTCGCTCATTGGAGTTCACGCGGTGCGCCTGCCGGATTCGCCGCTGGGTCAGCCGGGTGCGCACACCGCGCCGGCGTCCTTTCGCGCCCGGCTCGACAGCAGTGGGAGATATGAGTTCGTGCAGCCGATGGGCATGTTCTCGCTGCCGGATGGCGCGACGGCGCTCGACTTTCACGCGAATATCTCCACGCCCGACCAGCGCACCAGCGAGGGCAGCCGACAGATGTTGCTCGCCGATGAGCCGGCGCACGTCTGGATCGACGTCGCTCCGCCCGCTGTGCAGGTTGGACAGCAACAGACGTTTGCGGTCGGGTGGTTTGATCCGGACCGACTGGCGCTCGGCGAGAGTCCCACGCTTGAGATTCAACCGCCGGAAGGCGAGTTTCGGCCGGCCGCCCTCTCGCCCGGTTCCGGCGGCACGCTCATCACGACGACCGCGCCAAGCATGGCGGGCGACTACAGGCTGCGCGCGATGCTCAAGCTCGCCGACGGCCGCGATGTTTCGCTTGAACGCGTGCTCCACGTCAATCCGAACCCGGCCGCCGGCACTCTCGCGATTCGACGCGCGGAGGCCGTCCTGCGAAGTTCGCCGAGCGGCTCGGAAATCCGCGTGGATCTTGCGCTCTCCCGTCCCGGATCGGTGCTGCTTGCGGCATTGGGGCCGGAGCCTCTGGCGGCGGCGTGGTTCGCGGAAGCGCAGGGAACTGTGCGTATGCCCTTGCCGGACAAGGGACGGACGACGGACTGCGCTTCGGTTGCGATCTACGCACTGGAGGGCGGGACGCTCGTGGCTCTCGGAGCAGTTCCCGCGATCAGGCGGGATGCCCCGACGATCACGATAAGCGATTTCGCCGCGCCGCCTGCTCCCGGTGGAATGACGCGGTTGGGCGTGACTGCCAGGGGGCGCGATTTGGCGGGTGCGACGCTCGTCGGACGAACCAGCACCACCGATGTCGCCGGCCCGGTGGACTGGCTTTCCAACAATTTGGATTTCGTGGGTGCCGCTCGCTGGGCGCCGGTGCGCGCATACTCGGCCGGCGGCGGAATCTTTCCGATGCCCCTGGATCCGCCGCTCATCCCGCCGGCATGCGCCCCGGAATTGCTGGTCCGCTTGCTCGGCAGCGGCACATATTGGGCGGATCGTGGTCGAGTCGAAGGCGAGCGGGGTCTTCTGGCAGCATCCTGGCCGGCGCGGCCGGAGGTCTACAGGCTGCAAGTCATTGCGATCTGGCCCGACGGAATGGCCGCGAGCGCCGATCGCATTGTTGACATGCGGCAAGCGGTTGATATGGCGGTGGATCTGCCGGCGACGATGTGCGTTGGCGACCGGACCGTCGCCGCCATCCGACTGGAAAACCGCTCAGCTCGCGAGGTCACCGGTTCGCTCCAGGTTGAAACGGCTCGTGGGCTGGCTTGCCAGGCTTTGCGCCTGGCCGCAGGCGACGGGCGGCTCACGCAGGGCGAAACTCCGGGACAGGCAACGATCACGCTGGCGCCGCTGGCTGAGGTTTTTGTCTGGGCTCCGAGTGAAGCCATGGCTTCCGGACGGGCGATTTTTGGCGCGCGGTTCTCCGCCGGCGAGAAAGACGCGCGGGCGGAAGGAACAGGGCGGATACTCAGCGCGCCGCGGGCCGCAATCACGCAACCGGGAGGCTGCGAAGTGCGGATTCGGCGGCAGCTCTTCCGGCTGGCGCCCGAGCCGGCGGAGCCGGAACCGCGCGATCCGGCCGACATCCAGCTTGAGAAACGCGGCTACTCAAAACGACCGCGAATTCCGCTTACTCCGGACGACCCATTGCCGCCGGGAACACTCGTGATGGTCGAGGAGACGATCGACATCGTCGGCGGGCCGGCGGATGCCGTTTGGATTCAACCGGCACCCGCGACCGCGGCGCACGTACGCGACACTTCCCGCGAATGGCGTACCATCGGCACGCCGCTGGAATCGACCGCGGAGCGGGCCGCTTTTGACGCCAAATCGCTGTCGGCCGGACAGCGAGTCCACGAGTACATGCTGGTGGTTCAGCGGCCGGGCGATTGCCGGCTGCCGTGGCCCGAACTCTCGGGTGCTATCCGGCTGGAGGTCGTCCCCGAGACGACCCGCGTTCGGGCCGCCGATCGGGTGCAAGCTGGGGCGTCTGGTCAGGGGAATTCCGGGCGATGAGCGAGCCGTCCCCGGCGCTTTGAACGGAATCCATAACGGGATTGCATCGCCGCGCGGCGGAGGATACACTCCGTCCCGATTGGTTGGGGCGACCCCCCGTGGCGGTTCACTCGACAACAGGCGCAGTCGTGTTGAAGTGTTCCGAACACACGCTGAGGAGCTTGGACAAATGAAGATCGTCGCAAACTGGACGGGCCAGATCGTCGTCGCTGCTGTCTTGTTCCTCGCGCCGGCGGCGCTGGCAGGCAACGAGAAGCTGGACCACGCTCGGCAGTTGATGGACGCGAAGAACTACACCGAAGCCCGATCGGTGCTGTCCACTGTCGACCGCGGCGCGCTGTCGGCGGACGACGCGAAGATCTACGACCAGTTGCTTTCGCAAATGCCGGCCCAGTCGGGGCAGCCCGGCACCGGCGGCGCGGGCGTCATCCCGCCGCCAGGCCAGGCGCCTGCTCCGGCGCAGACCCCCGCTCCTACCAAACCGGCCGCCGAGACGGTGACGCAGGTCGAGCCGGCGCGTCCCGCGACGATCATCGACGACGCCCGCATGCAGGATGACCTGTTGTGGCAGCGTGCGGTCGCGCGAATGGAAGACGCGATCGCGAAGGCCGCCGTCGCCGTCGAGGAAAACCGCTACGACGACGCGACCCAGCTCGCGGCGCAGGCCGTGCAGTTGATCGAGGCGAACCGGGCGTACGCCCAGCCGCCCTCGAAGTATGAAGATGCTCGCGCTCACGTGCTCGAGGCGAAGGATGCGATCGAAGCGGCGATTGCTCAGTCCAAGGCCGGTGCGGCCGAGGCCGAGCAGGGCGAGATCGCGAAACGCATCGCGGAGCGCCGCCGGATCCTGGAAACGCAGCGCCGCGAGAAGATCGAGCAGCTCTTTGCGACGGCCGAGCAACTTCGAAAAGAACAGCGTTTTACCGAAGCCGCCGAGTCCATGCGGCAAATCCTGTATCTGGACGCCGGCAATTCGCAGGCGCTTCACCTCGTCGATATTTACGAGCAGGGCGCCTCGCTGTTCGAGCAGCGGCAGATCAACCGCGAATACGACCGCCAGTTCCAGCGCGCTCTGCTGGACGCCGAGGAAGTGAAGATCCCGTGGGGTTCGGACATCCTCTATCCGCGGAACTGGCCCGAAATCAGCGCCCGGCGCGACCGCATTGAGACGTCCACCGCCGACGAGGACGGCGAGCTGAACGGTCGGCTCCACGACACTCTTCCGGAAGTCAGCTTCCAGGACGAGCCGGTCGAAAAAGCAATCGAATTTCTCCAGAGCGTGGGCGACGTGAACATCGCGGTCGATTGGGACGACCTGGAGAACAACGGCGTCTCCCGCGACAAGCCGGTCTCGCTCAAGCTTAAGGATGTTTCGCTGCGGACGGTGCTGACGCAGGTGCTCTCGCAAGCGGGCGGCGACGTGGCCGTCGGCTATCAGGCGAAGGACGGCCTGCTGCGGATCGCATCGAAGGAGAAGCTGGACCGCAACAAGTTCATCCAGGTCTACGACATTCGCGATCTGATCGTCGACATTCCAAAATTCGCGGACGCTCCGCTGGTAGACAACCATCAGCCGATTGCCGGGTTCCAGAACGCGGAACGACTGTTCGGCGGGAGCCTGGCGGATGTGTCCTATTCCGGCAGCCGCAGCGAAAGCGAGAACACGCCGATGGGCCGGATCGACAAGTCCGACCCGTCGCGCGCTCATGTCGTGTCGCTGCTTGATTTGATCCGCGTCAGCGTGCTGCCGGATTCGTGGCGCGAGACCGGCGGCGGGGACGGCGCGCTGCGCGAGCTCAACGGCAACCTGATCGTTTACAACACGTCTGACGCGCACCGGCAGGTTCGCGACCTGTTGAGCCAGCTTCGCGAGATGCGGGCGCTGATGATCGGCATCGAAGCCCGCTTCCTGGTCCTGACGTCGAACTTCCTTGAAGAAATCGGCGTCGATCTTGATTTCGTTTTCAACCAGGGAACCGCGGGAATTGACCGGGCCTTCAGCGCCGGCGCCCCGACCATCGATCCCTTCACCGGCGCGCCGGTTCTGATTCCCCGACAGTTTACGCGCGGCGGTTTTGTTCCGGCGATTCCCGGGATTGGCGGAGGCCCGCTGGGCAACCAGATCGTGCCCGATCAGCCTTACGGCCTGCCCGCGGGTGTTCCGCCGCCGGGCGGCATCGCGCCGAGCTTCCAGAACGTGACGCCGATCACGGCGCAGCAGGGCTCCCTGCCGCTGGTCGATCCGAACGCGTTCAACACAGGCGTGCCGGGCTCGCTGGCGCAGGCAGCGTCGCTGGCGCCGGCGCTGAACATCGCCGGCTCGTTCCTGGACAACCTTCAGGTCGATTTCCTGATCCGGGCGACGCAGGCGAACCGCCGATCGAGCGTGGTGCAAGCTCCGCGCTTGATGATGTTCAACGGGCAGCGCGCCTGGGTGGCGGTCACGAGAATTCGCCAGTACGTCAGCACCGTGAATCCGCAAGTTGGCACGCAGGCGGTCGGCGTCCAGCCGGTCCCGGCATTTGCGAACAGCGGAACGTCGCTGGATGTTGAGGGCACGATCAGCAACGACCGCAAGTACGTGACGATCACGGTGCGAAGCGGTCTGGCGACGGAGCCGCGGTTCGACCGCTTTGAGGTGCAACGCGCCAGCGGCAACTCGCCCGGTATTTTCATCCTGCTGCCGGACCAGGAGACGCGCTCGATCCGTACGACCGTTTCCGTACCGGACGGCGGAACGGCGCTGCTCGGCGGTCTGAAGCAGGTCGGCGAGGTCGAGGCCGAAGCGGGTATCCCGATCCTCAGCAAGATCCCGGTGCTCAAGCGGGCATTCACCAACACCTCGACGGTCAAGGATGCTCAGACGCTTCTGATCCTGCTCAAGGCCAAGATTCTGATCCAGAGCGAGGCCGAAGAAGAGGCGTTCCCGACGTTCAGCGCCGCCGGGCAGTAGCGAGCGGCTCACGTGGTTCAACTTCGTTCATCGCACGCCCCACGGCCGAAACGCCGTGGGGCGTGTTTTTGGGCGGCGGCCGTGTTCGTCGCGAGCGATTTCGCCGCGTCGGCGCAGTTGCTCGCGCCGATGCAGCGCATTCGCAACGTCGGACCTCCAAGTCCGACGGAGCGATTTTCGTCGGACTCGGAGGTCCGACGCTACGAGCCGGCGGCATTCATTCAGTTCCCCCCGGACCAAGCGACTTCTACAAAACCGGCGAGTGCGCCGACCTCGCGCCCGGGCGAGTTTCGCCCCGGCGTCGTGCTCGACTGGCAGGCCCGGACCGTGCGCGTGCAGGCGCACGTGGTGCTCGATCGCGGGCCGCTGGAATTCCTCGCCTGCGGGCCGGGCAAGGAACACGAGAGCATTCTCCTTCTCGATGCAAGCGGCAAGGACGTGTTTTTCGCGTTGGGGTTGATGGGCAACTCGCCTGGCAGCCCGCCGCACTGGGACGAGCAGCAGCAGCGTTTCAGTCCCGCGGCCGGCGGCCTCGTTGATCTTCGGCTGCGCTGGACCGCGGACGGGAAGACGCAGGAATGTCCGTGGACCGACTGGGTGCTCGACGCGGAGTATCTGCGAATACCGCTCGAACGGCCGTTCGTTTTCGCCGGATCGAGAATGCGGCCGGATCAGCGTCTGTCGTGCGATGTGAGCGGGGCCGTGATCGCGCTGGTGAACATGCCGGATTCGCTGCTGGCCCCGGCGCGGAGCCGTTCGGATCGAACCGACGATCTGTGGGCCGTCGCCAATAGCCGGCTCATCCCGCCGATCGGGACGCAGGTGCAGATTTGCCTGACCGCGGCGGCGCAGCCCACGACGGCGATCGTGCTGGACTTTCGCGGCGACTTCCGCGTGAACGGACGGATCGAACGGCCGGAGGAAGTGGCCGAACGTGTTCACGTGCTGCGGGAACTGACGCCGACCAGGCCGGTGCCCATCTCGGTTCAAGGAGCCCTGGAGGCCGACGTCAGGAAAGCGGCGGCGGCTCTTCGGGCGCTTAACACACCGGATTCCGCGATTGAATTTCAGCGTCCGTCGCCGCCGGCGTCCGCACCCGGATCGCCGACGGGCAAGTAATCGGGGCGCGTCGCCGCTTCGCGCGGGACGGGCGTCGCTCAGGTTTGGTGCGGCTGGGCCGCGTCATGGGCGGCGAGCATCGCCTGAACTCGTTCCAGCAGTTCCAGCTTGTTGACCGGCTTGCTGAGGAAGTCGTCGGCGCCGCACTCGCGGCCGCGCTCGACGTCGCCGACCTCGTTGAGCGCGGTAATGAGAATGATCGGAATTTGCGGACCGCGGCGGCTTTCCTTGACGATTCGGCAGACTTCGAATCCGCTGCGCTTGGGCATCATCACGTCGAGCAGGACGATGTCCGGCTGCTCGCGCTCGATGGCTTTCAGCGCCTGTTCGCCGTCCGCAGCCGTGAGCACCGCGGCCCCGATCGGTTCGAGATACGCCTCGAGCAGTTCCAGAATCTGCGGGTTGTCGTCGGCGATGAGAATCTTCCGCGGCCTGGCCTGGGGCGCTGGTTCTAAGCTCACGGATGCTCCTTTCGCGCGCGTACCGCCGATCGCTCGAACCGCCGGCGTCGCCGCAGGCCGATCGACTGGCTTACAGGCGGAAGTTTGACACAACTTGGGCCCGGGTTCAATTCGCCGCCCCGGCCGATCGCCGCCGCGGTGTGCAAGAAAATCCCATACGGCGCCCATGCGGCAGCTCCTCGGTGTGGAAAAGCGAGCGGGTCGGCACGCTTCGCCGGTTCGTACCGGCAAATTCGTGTCGACCCGCAAGTCAGATCACGGCCTGCCGGCCGGGTCCGATCGGTCTCCCATGTTTACGGGCAGGGGATTCCGAATGTCGAAAGCAAATTCGCAAGATCCTGAAGCGTGATACTGCCGTCGCAGTTGAGATCCGCGGCAGGGTCGTACAGGGCCTGCGGATAGGTACTCCCAAAATGCGAAAGCACGACAGCCAGGTCGCTCAGGCTCACGATCCCGTCGAAGTTCACGTCGCCCGGACAGGGCCGCGCACAGCCGAAATCCGCGTGCAGCACGGTGACCCCGTTGCCGACGCGGAAAGCGGTGTCGCCGAAGTGCGAAACGCGGATCTTCACGTTCTGGTTCGGCGAGAGCGCCAGGAACGTCCTCGAATCCAGCGTGTTGCAACCGGCGATGAATCCGTCGTCGTTGCAGACGAGCTCATTGCCGATGGTCCCCGGACAGCCGCCGTGCACCGAAAGCGCCGTGTCCGGCCCCGTGTCGGCGCCCGCGTTGTTGCGCGTGCCGCACATGCTCAGCCGCAAAGTGCCGGGCGATCCGCCGGCGGTGAACTGGTACCAGATGTCGGGGTTGGTGTCCGATGATCCGCAGTCCGCCGAGCCGTCATTGCTGGCGCAAAGCAGGTTTCCGATCAGAGTGTTGCCGTTCAGGATCGGCGTGGCGGCGGCGCAGTTGTCGTTCGCCGGCGCGGAAGTCGACACGAAATTCAGGTTCAGCCGGTAGGCGCCGCTCGCGAACCGGAAGGCCAGATCGCCGAAGTGCGTCACGCGGATGAGTACCCGTTGGCCGGCAGTCATCGCGACGGCGACCGCGGAGTCAACGGAACTGCAACCGGCCGCGCCGGCGTCGTCGTTGCACGCCAATTGATTGGCGCTGGTGCCGGGGCAACCGGTATGCACGGACAGCACGGTGTCGATGCCGTTGTTTGCTCCGCCAATGTCGCGCGAGCCGCAGGTGTCGGCATGCAGCGTTCCGTTGCAGCGGGCGACGAACGTGTACCACACGTCGCGGTTGTTGCTGGAGTCGCCGCAGTTGGCGTTCCCGTCGGCCGTCGCGCGGTGCAGGTTGCCCGTGACGCTCGCGCCGTTGATCAGCTCGATCGCGTTCGCGCAGGCGTCATTGTCCGGCCGCGGCGACGGAGTGAAGCGGTAGTTGTTCGGCGGCGGAGCGTTGTTGGTGTTCAAACAATTCGGACCGCAATCGCCGCCGGCGCCGGAATAGTCCTCGATGCCGCAGGTGGCGTCGTCGCTCGTGTCGGTGTTCCAGTCCGTGGATATGTGCAGCTCCACCACGTCCGTCGTCTCGTATAGTTTGACCTGGAAGAAGTGCCAATCGCCCGTGTCGCCGCTGAGCCGGCTCATCGAGAACCACTCGACCGTGAATACGCGCTGGTCGATGGCGCCCTCCGTCTTGTACGACACGCGGTCGGCGTTGCCCTGGTTCGTGGCAACGACCAGGTCGTCCCACCACGGCGCGGCGAACCCGTCCGGGTCGGTACCGAGCGGGATCGCGTCGTTGGTGAAGTCCGTACCGTCGAGCGCGCCGCCGCCCTGCTGGAAAAAGCTGACATAGCCGTTCGTCGAGACGCGGACGCTGTCGTTGTTGTCAGCGTCCTGGCAATCATAGAAGAAGAACAGCGGAAAACCGGTCGAAATATCCGCCTGCTCGTCATCGAAGCCGTTGGCCACCCAGATATCCGTTTGCCCGGATAGATTCGTCATGCCGCGTGCGAACGCGGTGCGCGCATAACAGCCCGAGGGCTGGCCGCCCCGCGTCTGGCTGGATTCGATCGGCTCGATGACCTGCACCTCAGGCAGCGACGAGCCCTGCGCCGCCACAAAGTCCGCAATCTGCTGCGGATAAACGGTCGGCGTGTACGCGTAGCTGCCGTCGTCCGCATGGACATAGCGGAGGTTCTCGTAGAAGTGCAGGTAATCCATGATCGACTTGGCGACCTGCTCGTTGACGACGGTCGCGTCGCCAAGGTCCGCCAGGTCGCCGAACGCGATGCCGCGCACGATCGCCTGCCCGATGTAATTGCCGAGAATGCCGCTGGTTTCGGTGGTGTCGATTCCGCTGGCGAACTGCTCCTTCAGCGTGCCGACCCATGTCTGGATCGCGCCGCGCAAGGCGTCTACGTCGCGCTGCGCCCAAGCCGGCAGACCGTCGGCCACGTTGACGATCGGATCGCCGTACGAATCCGTCCGCTGATCGTCGATGGCCGCCATGCGCCAGTTTTCAGGCAGGTAGTCGCGGATCGACTCCTTGATCAGTTCGCCCGTCTGCGGATCGAGCTTGAACGGCTTGCCCGACTGGCGAAGCTGCTCAAGCTTCTGCGGAGCGATCGGTATGCGCAGCGTCTGCTTTGCGCGACGATGCCCGGTCGGCAGCACGCGGGAAGGCGGGACGGGCGCCGTGGCGCCCGCGTCCAGCAGCTGCTTGCTGGAATCGGCGAGTTCGATCGGGACGAACTCGGAATCCACGATGCGATCCAGCGGCGCCGGGCGGCCCGCCGCCTCAATCAGCTTGGACTGATCGGCAGCCTGGGCCGCCTCACTACTCGCTACGGTCTGAGCAGGCAAGACCGCCCATGCGACGGCGAAACAGAATACGGACACGTTGAAGCGATTCATGCGATTCCCCTTATGCCGAGAGCGTTGGTCCGGCCCAACGTCGGCAAATAGTGGTCCTTGGTTTTTCCCTTCGTGGCGTCCGCGGCTTGGGGTTTGCGAGTATCTACGCCGCTACGCCGGCCCTGCCGGAAGCAAAAACATCATACCGTCTAACTGGCCGCCGAGACATCGCCAGTCCGTTGATTTGCAGTACAAAGTAGTTGGCTGAGCGAAACCGGGCGATGGGGTCACGTCGCTTGCGCGCCGTCGACCAACGCGCAAACGCCACGGTTGGAGTTCCGCGGATGGCGGCTGAGCACGGCGATTGCGGAGATTATCAGAACCGCGTGGGCTCGCTGACTTTCGCTTCGACGAAATCGGTCCTACGAGAGTAAGTCCCGGTATTATGGCGCCAGCACTTCCAGTGCCATCTCCAGCACGTAGTCGCGCGAACTGTCGAAGCTCTCATCCGGTGCGACAGGCAGGTCGGGCGTGATGCCCTGATCCTCGATCAGCTCGAAGTCGGCGGAGTAGGCGATCCACGTCGGGACCGTGTAGGTGACGCCGTTGCTCAGCGGGAATTCCTGGGGATTTCCGGAGCTTCCGCGGGTCACGTCGCCGATGAGCGTCGCGCCGCACGCGCGCATCATGAGCGCGAACCACTCGGCCGAACTCATGTTCCGCGCTCCGATCAGGCACACCACCGGGCCGTTGAACAGGTTCTCGGCCGCCGGCTGAAGCACTTTCTCCTCGATCGGATCGAAGTCGCCGTGGCTGGGACCGTTGCGCGTTTCCGTGTAGCCATAGACGACGTCCGTGCCTGTGAAATGCGACGCAAAGAGCTGGGCGATGTTCTCATTGCCGCCGTTGTTCGGGCGAATGTCGATGACAAAGCCGGCCGCGTCGGCGTAGGCGGCGAAAATGGCCTCGATCTGGCCGGTTGTGATCGATTGGTAGGCATCGGACGAAAGCGTGTCGACGCGAATGTACGCGATGTCGCCGGTGAGCCACGCGTGCCAGACGACTTCGTCGCCGAGCGTCTGGTAGCTGCTCGCGGCGTAGAGGTTGCGCGGGGTCGAAGTGTAGTTCTGCGGCACGTTGCGCGTGGCGACTTCGAGAAATTCGCCTTCGGGCGTCTGCACGTTAATGTGCAGGTCGTCCAACTCGCTGAGGGCGTTCGCCAGCCGTTGCGCGAAATCGTCGCCGCTCAGGTTGTCGTCGAAATCGGACCAATGCGCGTCGTAAAACGCGTCCCAGTCGATGCCCTTCCATTCGAAATAGGAGTAATTCTCGTCGAAAGTCTGCCAGACTTCGTCGAACAGATCCAAAGCGGCCGACCCGCTGGAATTGACGTTGCCGTTGTCGGTGGGATTGGGCGTCTGCTGCGGGCAGCCGCCGATCGAGCCGAGCGACAGCACGATGGCGGTAAGAGCGGAAGCAAATCGGTTCATGGCGGTCTCCTTGCGGCGCACCTGAGCCGATCGCTATTCGAAGTAGTTCGCGCGTCCCCCGTCCGCTTCCCAAAGCGGCGGCTCAGCTCCGCCGGCCCGATGACGCACCCAGCGGACGCCCGATGTCAAAGTGGCAGAGAAAGCAACGGGCATCCTGCGTCGATCTCGCGACGCTGCAAAACGGTCCCATGTAAGTCTACCGCGCAAGTCGCCCGGAACGGAAGCGCCAAGTATTCGGGAAATGAAGTGTGATTTGGGTTCGAGCCTACGCCAGCTTTCGCAGCTTCGTGACGCGGCCGAGCTCCACCCATTCGACCACGAAAATGTTCCCTTCGCGGTCAAAAATCGCGCTGTGCGGAGCGATGAATTTACCGGGAACGAACTGCTCCCGCGGCTTGTCCCGCAACGCGAAATTCCCGCCGTCGCCGAGATGAGCGATCAGTTTGTTCTCGCGGTCCAGCAGCGTCACGCGAGCCTCCAGATCGGGAACGAGCAGCACGCCTTTCCGCTCGTGGAAATGGCATGGCGAGCGCATCTCGTCGGTTACGAATCCAAGATGCCGGCCATCCAGCGAGAAATACTGGAGCCGGCGATTGCTGCGGTCGGCGACGACCAGCGTCGGCTTGTCGCCGCGCGTATCCACCATCAGGCCGTGCGGGCAGCTGAGCTGGCCGCGCTCCTTTCCCGGGCCGCCGAAGCTGCGCTGATACTCGCCGCGCGGACTATAGATGTGGATCCAGCTCTTGCCGTAGCCGTCCGCGACGAAGAGGGTGCCGTCAGGCGCGACCGCGACGTTGGTGGGCTTGAACTCGCCAGGATTGTTGTAAACGCCGGATTCCATCGGCGCGGTTCGAGTCCAGACCGCGCGGCCTTTCAGGTCCGTCTTGGTGAACACACCACGGACGCAATCGCACAGGTACAGGAACTCGTCGCTTCCCTCGCTGACGATGTGCAGGCCGTGGGCCCCGCCCTTGTATTCCTTGCCCCAGGATTCGATGAACCTGCCCTGCGGGTCGAAAATGGCGACGGCGTCCTCGCACTCGCTGCCCCGGCCCACCGTCTGCTTGATGAAGATCCGGCCCTGCCGGTCCTCACAAACGCCGTGCGTGTTGCCGAACTTCATCGATTTCGG
>JACRLV010000096.1:0-26655 GCA_016235145.1 Planctomycetota bacterium | reverse complement strand
GCAGTTGCAGCCAGTCGTGGATGGCTTCGTAGCGGTGCTCGCCTTCGCCGAGAATCGGCGCCGTCAATCCGGACTTGTCCTGTCCGAGGACGATGCCCGGGGCGGCGATCGCGGCGGCCGCGCCGGCGAGGATTTCCCGGCGGGAAGGCTTGCGCGCGGTTCGACTTCTCATTCTGAGTTTCCTGTTGCGCCTCGTTGCGGCGCCGGTTTCCAACCGGTGTTTCCATTCTCCGGTTGATCGCTGCCTGCAAGAAACCGGCTGGAAAAAGGTCATACAATAGAAAACGGCCCAATCCCTGTGCGGCGACAGTCTACTCGTGACGCGATCAGGCCGATACACTCGCTACGATGGATTCGAACCGGCTCGACACTCCGGTTGTGCTGCGCGCCACGCCGGCCTATCTGCTCGTGAAGCACGCGTTTGATCGCGTGGCGGCGTTCCTTGCGCTGCTGGTGCTTTCGCCGTACCTGCTCTGTCTGGCGTGGCTGATTCGCCGGGACAGTCCGGGGCCGGCGTTGTTTCGCCAGGAGCGGGCGGGCCGGAACGGACGGCCGTTCGCTCTGTTGAAATTCCGCACGATGCGAACCGACGTCGATCCCTTCGGCGATTCGCCCCAGAACGGCGAAGATCCGCGCATCACGCGGTGGGGCCGCTGGCTTCGCGAGACCAGCCAGGACGAACTGCCGCAGCTCCTCAACGTGCTTCGCGGCGAAATGTCGCTGGTCGGCCCGCGGCCCCTGTACTTGCAGCAGATGGCGGAGTGGGACGCGCGGCAGCGCGGGCGGCTGCTCGTGCGGCCGGGCCTGACGGGGCTGGCGCAAATCCACGGCCGCGGAAGCCTAACGATCGAAGAGAAGCTGGAATGGGACGTGCGCTACGTGGAGACCGTTTCTGCCGCTACGGATCTCGGCATTCTCTGGCGCACGATCGTGGGCGTTTTTCGAAAAGCGGACATCTACGAAGTGCGCTACTCCGAAAAGCGCGATCGGCGGTCGGAATAAGCGGTGCGAACGGGCGGCCTAGTGACTCTCATCCGCGAGCGCGATCACCGAGGCCTGCGCGTAATCGCCCGCGTGAGAGATGGACGCCAGGATCTGCCCAATTCCGAGCGTGGCCGCCAGCCGGGCCGTGTGGCCGCTCAGGGAAACGAGCGGCTTGCCCAGCGGATCGGGAAGCGTCTCGATGTCGGTCCACTCGATGCCGCCGCGCCAGCCGGTTCCCAGCGCTTTGAGTACGGCTTCCTTGACCGCGAAACGGCCGGCCAGGCGGATTTCCGGGTTCTTCGCGTCGAGGCAATAACGGCGTTCGGCGTCAGTGAAGATGCGCGCCAGAAAATGGTCGCCGTGGCGGCGCCAGACTTCGGCGACGCGCGCACAGAGCACGAGGTCGATTCCGTGAGCCACGACGCGCATTGCGCCGCTCCGAGGTCGGCGATCCGAAGACCGGCCCGCCGCCGCCTGTGAAATAGACGCGGCTCGCCGCTTCTTCGGAGGCGAGCCGCAAACGAACTACGTGGACCCGATCAGATTCGAACTGACGACCTCTTGCATGCCATGCAAGCGCTCTCCCAACTGAGCTACGGGCCCGGGAGTGGTCAGGGCCGGACTTGAACCGGCGACCCTGGCATTTTCAGTGCCATGCTCTACCAACTGAGCTACCTGACCCGGGTCGCAGGCTACCCCGCGTCGAATGATCCAGACTATTCATTTCGGTCCGGTGCGTCAAGCGTGGGCGGGTCGGCGTCGCCGTCCGATTCAACATCGGCGACGCCATGCTTTCCGTCTGACGCTTGTCGGCGAAAATGCGCGACGAGGGCGTCACGCATGCGCGCGAACTCCGCCTCGCTCAACTCGCCGCGGTCCCGCATCGTCCGCAGATCCTGAAGCGTAAAGGTGCCGTCCGCAGTCTCTTTCCGCATCCTGCCCCTGACGAACCGTACCACGACATACCCGACGACGATCAGCAGCGCCAGAATTACGCCGAGGTAGATGATCTGAAAAAGCAGTTTCGACAGATTCGCCATGGGGTGTCCGGTCTGGTCACTCGATCGAACGATCGGTTGGGGTCAGCGCGCTGCGCAGCCGCCGGTGGTTTCGATACGTTGTGTCGCCATCGTCGAAGGGGCCGCCTGGGAATGAAGACGCGACCGTGACTCCGATCGCCGAAGAACACGGTCGCGTTTGATTTCTGTGCACAACTTAACGGCGCTGCGCGTCAGGCGCTGAGACTATTCGCCGTCGCTAACCGGGCCGGCGAGTTCCTGGTGCACGCGGATGTTGTTGCGCACGACCAGTTGCGTCCGCCAGGCGGTGATCGTTCCAAGGCCGCCGTTGACTTCCCACGTATCGGGTTGCACGGTCTGCTGGATCAGCGTGATCAGGCCTCCCATTTCGGGATCGAGCACGCCAGCCTGCTCCTGGTTTCCGCGGTCTTGCTGGTCATCATCCTGGCCGCCGCTGCCGCCGCCGCCGCCGAAGATGTTGCTGCCGCCGCCGCCGCCGCCCTGGCCGCCCGTGGACTGCTGGTTCTGGAGGTCGATCTGCGGCGCGCCGTAGAAGTCGCGAATGCGCAACAGCAGGTCGCCTACCTCGTATACGCGGACGAGCATCTCCTTACCAAGTTCGTCCTCGGTGGAGAGAATCAGCAGGTTTCCACTGGCGCGATACGCGAGCTTGATGTCGGGGCCGCCCGCTTCATTCATGATCATCCAGAGCACCTGCGACAGGCGCAGGTTCTTGACCTTGATCGTGATGCCCTTGTCGCGGGCGACGCCGGCGTCCGTCAGGGTCTGCCAGTGAACATTGACGTTCATGCCGGTGTAGCCCTGGAGCCAGTCGATGACCTGGTCCAGCGGCAGCCCTTCAAACGACACCTCGGGAATGCGTTTGTTCAATTGGGCGAGCGTGCCGGTGTTCCGCTGGCCGGGCAGCGTCCGGCCCGCCGCCGGGGCGTTGCTCGTCTGCGCGATAGCGGCGGTTGCAAGCCCCAGTACGGTCAACATCGCGAATAATGGTCTCATTGAGCGCACTCCCTGTATTGGCAGGTAGACCGACTCTCCATTCATTGTATCGGTACTTCCCCTTCGAATTGTACTTCGAATCCGGCGTTCGGCAACTGATAATGCGCGACTTTGCCAAGGGCCGTCAGAATGGCCGCCGATCCAGGCATCCCCGCCCCCGACGTCGCAGAATCGGTGGGGCTACTTGGGTCGGTCGGTCCGCCTTCGATCGGCTTCAAAACGGACTATGGCGGCGTGGTTCGCAACCCGCCTGCTCCCGGCGAACTGGACAACAAGGACGCCCGCAGGTCGTTGAGCAGGCGTCCAACCTCCCGGTGAACCCTGGCGCAATTTCGGACAATCAGCGAGTCCTGGTAGTACGTCAGCGTGCCCAGGCCGCCGTTGCACTCCCAGCTATCGGGACCGACGCTCTGCTGGATAGCGTTCACGAGAGGTCTGGATCCAATCGGTTGCTCGTCTTCCTCGGCCGGTTGAGACGTCGGAGCGCTCGTAGCCCCGTTCGGCACCCCGCTGGGTCCCATCCGCTCCAAAGCGGCGCGGAAATGATCGCTCGCCGTCTGAACGGCGTCCGCTCCGGAAACGGCCGGATAGCCGATCGAACCCACTTGCGCCAGACGCGCCCGCATGGCGGCCAGATCGCGCGTCAAAAGGTCGCGGATCGGATAGACGCGAGTCTCCATCGCCTTGGTAATGTCCTCTTCGGTGGACACGGTGAGCACGCCGCCAACCGGCTCATAGGCCAGTCGGATGTCGGGCCCCGCCGCCGTCGCGAGCACAAGGTCGAGCGCCCGCCGGAGCGGCAAGTCAGCCACGGTCAGCGTTACCGGGTTCGTCTGCCCCACCCCCGCGTCGATCAGCGCTTGCCAGGAGACGTGCGTGTTTTTCACGCCGCTGGCCTTCAGGACCGCCGCCAGCGCCTCCTGAAAGGGCGTCTCCTGAAAGCTGAACCGCGGCGCAGGCCGCTCCAGGGCGACCCAGATGGCTTCGTTTTCGGCGTCCGTGCGGATGTCGAGCGGGTCCGCGCGTACGTGCGCCGCCGGCCGGCTCGTCGATTGCCCGACCCGTGGAGAATCCGCGCTGACAAGCAGAACCGAAAACAAACAGAGCACGCCGCGAAGGTACCCAGCTTTTCGCATCGGCAGCTCCTACTGGAGATTTAGGATTTTCCAACAGATTCTACGAATCGGCAGGCGGTGCGGCAACGGTTCGCGACGGCGCCGCCGACGCACGCAAGCCATTCGGCGCTGTACCATTCGCTCCCCGCCGGGCCAGTCGGCCGAACGCCTCTGCCCCGGCGGCCAACTGCGAGGAGCCGTGCGTGCGAACCGTCGTTTTTCGTCTGGTGGATGCCTTCGCCGAGAAAGCGTACATGGGCAATCCCGCCGGCGTCGTGCTCGATGCCGATGGGTTGAGCGATGCCCAGGCCGTCGCCATTGCCCGCGAGGTGAACGCATCCGAAACCGCGTTCATTTTCGGCGGGAATGATCTTCATCGTCGGCCGAGAATTCGCTGGTTCACGCCGACCAGCGAGGTGGGCTTCTGCGGGCACGCGACGTTGGCGGCGGCGCATGCGTGGTGCGACGCGCACGGCACGGCCTATTTCCGGAATCTGGCAAACGGCGAGCTGACGTTCGATTCGCGGGCAGGAATCCTGGCACTGCGGCCGGAGGCGCTGCCGGCCCGCCCGAATACGCCGATCTGGTGGTTGAGCGGCTGGCTGGTTACGACGCGCGAGTCGCTCACGCCTTCGATCGACGCGACGTCGCGCTTCTTCGCGCCGGCGTTCGGCGTGCCCGAAGACCCGGTCACCGGCAGCGTGCACGGGCCGCTCGCCACTCTGCTGGTTGCGAACGAGTTCGTGCCGATGGTCGGGCGAAAGGCGTCGCTCACCTGCGTGCAGGGCCAGCCGGGCGGCCGTACCGGCCTTGTGCGCGTCCTGGTCGAATCCACGTCCGAGAGCTATTCCGTCCACATCGGCGGCGTCTGCCACGTGATCGTCCGCGGCGAGATGCTCGTGCCCGAGGCGGCGTCGTAGGGGCGAAAAACGCATCGGTTTCGTCGGGCGCTCCCTTATAATCACCTTCTCATTCGAGGAGGGTTGCTCATGCCATGCACTCGTCGCAGCCTGTCAGGTCTTTTCGTATTGGTCGCAGCCGCCGCCTCGCCTGCCGCCGACTGGAACAACGCAGGCGGAAACTCGGGCCGCAATGGCCTGACCCGCGAACTCGGCCCGGACGCCGCAACGCCGGCCTGGAGCGGCGGGCGGAGTTCGATCATCGCCTGGCAGCCGGTAATCGAGAGTGATCGCGTCTTCATGGTGCGCCAAACCGCCTTTCCTCCCGAGCAGAACGCTTCGCCGGTGATCGCGATGAACCTCGCGACCGGACAGGAACTCTGGCGGCGCGACATCCCCGCGAATACCGGGGACTGGACTACTTGGGTCGCCGGTGCGCGTGACGGTCGGGTCTACTGCTCGCGCTCAGGCAACGGTGCGTCCGTCGCGGCGGTGATGTACGCGCTCGACGCCGCGACCGGCGGCACGGTCTGGACCTCCGTCGCCACCACGCGGGCCGGGGCCTACGACGGCGTCGTCTTCGCCGATAACGGCGACCTGATCGTCGCGGACTTCTACAACGTCACCCGCATCCGCGCCGTGGACGGATCGACCGCATGGCGGATCAACCGCACCGGTTCGGTCAGCGGGCAATGCGGCGGGTGCCTGCGGGACGATGCGTTTTACATCGCCGACGCAGCGCCCGGCGGCCACGTGGTCAAGCGCTAGGACGCAACGACCGGCGCGTTCCGCTATCAAAGCCAGGTGATGGCGGGTTTCACGCTTCAGAACACGCCGATGGTCTCGCACGACGGCACGATCTACCTGTCCCGCACGCAGAACAACGCCGGGACGGATTTCTTCTACGCGATCAACGACGACGGCGCGGCGATGACCATCCGCTGGAGCGTTCCGGCCCGCTGGTCGGTCGTTTCGGAGTTCGCCGTTGCGGCCGATGGGTCGGTGTTCATGCTCGCGCCCGGCGAGATCGTGAAGCGGCTGGACCCGCTGACGGGGGCGACGCTGGCCGAGTCGGCGCCGATCGTCTCCGATGCGAACGCCCAGCCCCGCATGGCCGTGGATCGCGAGGGCCGTTTGTTCCTGTGCAACGGCTCGTTTACCAACGGCCGGTTCTATTCGTTCAATCCCGAGCTGTCGCTCCGCTGGAGTGTGCCGGTCGCCAACAGCAACGTCGGCTCGCCGGCGATCGGCTGCGACGGCACGCTGGTGATCTGCGGCGTCGGAACGGACGTCCGCGCGTACCGTACGGCTCGTTGCGAGGGCGACCTCGACCTCGACGGCGCGATCGGCCTGAGCGATCTTGCGACTCTGCTGAGCAACTTCGGGACGCCTCGCGACGCCGGCTCGCTCGACGGCGACTCGGATTGCGACGGCGACGTGGATTTGTCGGATCTGGCGGTTCTCCTCGCGCGCTTCGGCTCGACTTGCGGATAGCGATCTCGCGGCATCGGAACGCGACCGCCGGCTTTTGCGAATTCAGGAGTTCCCCGCCGCTTCAAGCCGGATAATATCCACGAGATGACGGGAAGAAGCGTCAACGAATCGATCGGCGCGTACGCCAGCCTGGCCGACCTGCGGTCCGCGATCCTGCCGCAACAAGGCTACGCCGACCTGGGCGTGACCATCGTGGCCGCACGGGAGCTGCCCCCGCATGCCCGCGAATTGCTGGTGCACGAGGGGCACATGACCGTGCGGCTGCGGGATTGGTACCGGACAGAGCTTCTGCTGCGCGTGCTCGCCCAGAAACGGGCGGACGGCCTCTATTCGCGCGAAGTCCTGTTGCTGCGCGCGGATTCGCAGGCGCCGGTCGAGTACGGCGTTGTGCGCATGCACGAGACGCTGCTTCCCGCCGGGGTGGTGGCCGACATTCACGAAGCGCGGCGTCTGCTGGGAGATATTCTGATGAGCCACGGCGTGCTTCTGCGGGTCGAACCGCGTTGGTACTTCGCTTTCGATCCGCAGGGGCGCGAAGCCAGGCAACTCGGCGCCTGTTCCGCGTTCGGCCGCTTCGGTGTGATCCACTGCAACCATCAACCGGCGATCGAAGTGCTGGAAGTCGTGGCGGGTGAACCGTGCTGAAAACGAATTGCGATCCGCACGCGGACTTTGACGTGGTTGTGATCGGCGGCGGACCGGCGGGCGCGACCGCCGGCACGATCCTCGCGCAGCACGGCCGCAAGACGCTGGTCGTCGAGCGGGCTGCGTTCCCGCGGTTTCACATCGGCGAATCGCTCATGCCGGAGACATACTGGGTGTTCGAGCGGCTCGGCATGCTCGAAAAACTCCGCCGGAGCACGTTCGTCCGCAAGCTCAGCGTGCAATTCGTCAGCGCGTCCGGCCGCGAGTCGGCCCCGTTCTACTTCGACGAGCGCGATCCGCGCGAGTGCTCGCAGACCTGGCAGGTGCTGCGGAGCGAGTTCGACCGCATGATGCTCGAAAACGCAGCCGAGCACGGCGCCGTCGTCTGGCAACCGTGCAACGTCGTCGACGTGATCGAGCAGGCCCCGCCGTTGGGGAGCGGCCGCCTGCCGGCGATCACCGGCGTGGTGGTTCAGAAGGAGGACGGTTCGACGGTCCGCGTCGGAGCTCGCGTGGTGGTCGATGCCACCGGGACAAACGGGATGCTCTCGCGGCGCTTCGACCTGCGGCAGGCCGATCCGGCTCTGCGCAAAGCGTCCGTCTTCGCCCACTACAAGGGCGCCTGGCGCGACCCGAACCCGCGCGACACCGGCGCGACGCTCGTCATGCAGATCGAAAACCAGGCCGGCTGGTTCTGGTACATCCCGCTGCCCGACGACATCGTTTCGATCGGGATCGTCGGCGACATCGACTACCTGATCAAAAACCGCGGCAAACCCGAGCAGATCCTGGCCGAGGAAATCGCCCGCTGCCCGTTCCTGCGGCCGCGCCTGGAAAAGGCCGAGCGCGTCTCGCCCGTGCACGTGCTCAGCGATTTCTCGTACAACTCGAAAGCCTGCGCCGGCGACGGCTGGGTGCTCGTCGGCGACGCCTTCACCTTCCTCGACCCGATGTATTCGTCCGGCGTGTTCTTCGCGCTCAAATCCGCCGAGCTGGCGGCGGACGCGATCCACGAGGCCCTCGCCGCCGGCGACGCCTCCGCCGCGCGGCTCGGCGTCTGGGGCGATCCGTTCTACGCCGGCGTGCAGGCGATCCGCAAGCTGGTCTACGCCTTCTACACGCCGGATTTCTCGTTCGGCAAGTTCACGCGCATGCACCCGGAGTTCAAGGACGCGCTGGTGCGCCTGCTGATCGGCGACGTGCTGAAACGCGACGTGGACGGGATCTTCGAGCCGATGAGCGAATCGGTGCGAATCCCGGCGGAGATCCGCCTCTCGCCGCCGCCCGACGCCTCTGGCTGAGCAGCAGGTAGGGCAGGTTCCGGCCGTTGGGAACCTGCCGTGCCGTGCTGTCTGCTGAGGATTGAAAGCGGGGCCGGCCTCGGGCCGGTCTCTTCGGCGAGCGCGGACCACACCGCGCAAGAGGCAGGCCGGAGGCCCGCCCCACAAACTCAAGTTCGACCAGCAGGTAGGGCAGGTTCCGGCCGTTGGGAAACTGCGGCTTCGCACCGGTCCGACGCGCGATGCAGCAAGCGGCAGGTCGCATACGGCCGCGATCTGCCCCACGGTCGGATTCGATAATCACGTTGAACTCGCGTTCTGTGGCGGGGTACGATATGCTAGAAAGCAAAAATCGCGCGCATCAAACAAACGGGAGGCTTGCCATGCCCAAACGCTTCGGCTGGATTCTCGCCTGTTTCGTCAACGTCGTCTCAACGACGCAGGCTCAAATCGTCTCCGCAACGCTTGACGTCCTCAGTGCAGGCGACCCCGGCGCTCCGACCCCGCCGGGTGTGATTGTGCTGGATGGTTTCGTTGATGTCGCGGCGACGGACGTTTGGACCGTGGCGGGCGTGCACTGCATGACGTACAACGGCGCGACACTCCGCTATGCCGACGGCGACCCGAACGAGGGTCTGCAACCGACCGTCATCAACACCGGTTCGGGAAACGACCGCTTTGTGACGCTCGCCAGTCGGCCGCGCGAGCGCGACGAGGCGGCGCGTTTCGACAACAGCGGGGTTGGCATCCTCTCTTACATGCACGATGCCGGGGGGCAAGCGAGTTTGCAGCCAACGCATTGCGATTTCAGCGAGTTCGCATCACCGCCGCCGGGACCCTCTGCTTCGAGCGTAGACGGCTGGGTCGTGCGGCTTGCAATCGACTCCGCCGGCCAAGACTCTTCGAGCGTGCGACTCACGAACGTCAATTCGCCGCCGGATGCGTTTCACCCGCTGCTTCTCGCTGCGGTCGCGGCGCACCCCCCTCCGGCTTCGCAGTACCCCGGATGGGTGAATGCGACTTGGGATGTGCCGCCTCCCACCGGCCAGAATTGGTACTTGTGGGGGATACCAGAACCGTCCACGATCATGCTGCTTGCGGCGGGGATGGCCTGCTTCCGGAACCGCCGCCATAGCAGGTAGGGCAGGTTCCGGCCGTTTGGAACCTGCCGCTTCGCGCACCCGCCGCTTCCGCCCTCGCGGTCGCTACGGTCCAAGATCTCGGTATGGATAGTCCGGATCCGTCGGATCGTAGAACCACGCGCCGGCCGATGTCTTCCAGCCCGGGCCGCTGTTGCCCTGCGTCGCGTCCGCGAGCGTGTGGGCGGCGTGTGCGTCGAGAAACAGGAACGTATGGCGGTTCAACTGGCCGTGCCAGCCCACGCGGGCGACGTTGTTCCATTGCGCGGAATCGAACGGATCCTCGAAGAGAATCACGAACCGCGAGGCGTGCCCCGCAAGCTGTCGCGCGAGGAAACGGTTCGCCGCTTGCAAATACACGGCTCTCAGCTCCGCGGGACGCTCGACGTAACGCTGCGGATCGGCGGCGTCGGACGCGGCGGCCCAGTGCCAGACGAAATGGTAGTTCATGTCATAGCTGCTGCCGAACCTGAAATACGCGGGCGGCCCCACGATCTGGTCGTCCGTCTGTCCGCGCGTGATGCCGCCGGCGTCGGACGGGCAAGCGAAGATCGGCAGATCCCGCCGCCGCTCGAAGTCCGGCTCGCCCGCCTGCGCGGGGTCGTCGCAAGAGCCGGAGAGATCGGGATAAAGGTATCGATTGAACGGCCGCGACAAGGGCGTGTCCCGCAAGGCGGAATCGTCGTACCCACCCCATCCCGGGCGGCCGGGGTGGCCGCCGTAGTAGAACGGATGGAGCGGAGTCGCGGCGGAAGGCCAGTTGCTGCGTGCGAAGGGAAACCAGTTGGCCCACTCGCCGAAATACATGCACATCGCCTGTCCGATGCTGCGGATATTTGCCGTGCATCGCGCGATCCTGGCCTGTTCGCGCGCGCGCGACAAGCTTGGAAGCAGGATGGCGATGAGCGTGGCGATGATCGCGACGACGACGAGCAGCTCGATCAGCGTAAACGCTCGTCGGCGGTCGAACTGGCGAGTGAACATGGGCCTGCATCCGCCGCACTCCCAAGAGCGGCGGCACGATCGCGCCCGGGCTGTTGGGAAGAGGCTGGTTTGCATTCTACCACTCTGCTGGAGGTGGACAATTCGATATCGTGGCATGCGCGGAAGTGACCGTACCGGCAGTAGAGGCGCAGCGTAGGACAGGCAGGTAGGGCAGGTTCCGGTCGTTGGGAACCTGCCGCTTCGAATTGGAGCCGACCGGGTTCGAACCGGACGCCCGCGCCGAAAAAACCGCGTTGCCGATAGCGCCAGCAGGGTTTTTTGACGGGGGCGCGGCGGGTGTTGTACCCGGTGTTGTACCTGATTTCCGAAATCGCGACGGAATCGAACCCGACCTCGCGGCGGTTGTCGATGCCTGGCCGAAGCTCGCCGAGCCGATCCGCGCGGCGATCGTGGCGCTCGTGCGGGCGGCGGGCGGGCCAACGTAGCGGATCAAACTGGCGACTTCTGAGGAATCGGGCTGCCGCGCCGGAGGCGTGAGGATCCGCCTGCGGGCGTCTCCCGGACGCACCACGCCGCGCGGTGGAACTTCGCCTACTCCGAAGTCGTCGAACACCGCAGACGGCCTGCAAACGCGAATTCGGCGGCGTGGTTGAGCGCACCCAAGTCGCGCACACATGGCAGGCGAGTAGCGAAGTACGCCGCCGGCGGCATTGCAGCGCTCGCGGCCGAGGGGACCGGCCGCGCGCCGCAGGGTTTTCCCCCATCCCCCCGCCGCTTCGCGCCGTTGGGACTCCTCGGTTATCCGCGCCGCAAGCGTCTCCCACTAACTGAGCGGCTATTCTGTGCAGAAAGTCAGAATGGCGTCGGTAACGGCGCTGCCGTAGAAATTGAGGGCGTCGGCGGACCCGGCAACACTGAGCACCACGAACGCCGTGGACGACTCCGCAAACACCTCTGTGAAGTAGAACTGTTTGATCGGATCAACCCAGTCTAGCGCCGGCGCGTTCTGGCCGTTCGCCAGCCGGAGCGTCGTTTCGGTGACCAACACGTACCCGGGCTCACCGGTCGGCCCACTGGCTTTCCGGCGATCCACGAGCGCACCGATGCCTTCAGGCTCCTTGAGGTATTCAAAAATCGTGAAGTACATGACCCCGCCATCGGTGTACGTCATTCGACAGGCTCTGGAGCAGCCGGACCCCGGCAGAAATCCTGACGGTGGCGTAAACCCGGACATCGACCGTTCGTCCCAAGCAGTGACAGCGCACCTCGTTTGAGCCGCCGAGTTGCTCGATCCGTCGGAAGTTGACGAAGTCGTGGGACAACCAGCAATGACACAAAGCGGGATGATCAGGCTGAATTGGCGGTGCATGCGAACCTCCAGCATTTCCGTTCGATGTGCAGATTGGGCGACGATCGCCACTTCAGACATTGTCCGCTCCTCCCAATCCTGACGCAAGGGAAATATCCGAATTCCGCGATCGTGCTATTATGCACCTTGCGATTGGACGCTGATTGAATCGGCGATCATGTGCACGCAGATTCGCACCGAAAGGCATGACCAGACCCGCTACTGAGTTGGGTTGGCAGCGATTAGGAAGCTACGCAGATGCGCGAATAGGAGAAGCCAGATGCCCGGTCGCCCCAAAACCCGTGCTCGAAAACTAACGGCGCTCGAGAAGGCCGCGAACGACATTTCTGAGGCGGTTAACGGATCGATCCCCGACGAATGGGTTTCCGCCTGGTGCGAAGGCCGATTCGCGACGAGCACTGACGAAGAGCGATATTGGCGAAAAGCGTGCGACGCCAGTGACGGACTGCGCGACGCGCTCAGACAATTAGCCGAGGCGGCCCGAAAGAAGGCCGGTTTCCCCGTCGAACTGCTGTTCAACTTCGACGACGAGGAGGAAATGGAGAAGGTCCGCAGCATCGGCCTGGAAAGACTGCCCATAGAGCTCTGGAAGCTGAACATATCGAGTTGATCTCCGGCGGCGACATAGGGACGGGGCGGCTGCCGAGAGACCGTGTTTTCGAAATGGGTCGCGCGTGCGCGCGTGCGAGGGTAGAATCCGACCGAAACGGGCAGGCGGCGACGGTTGCAAGCGTCCCGCCGAACGCGGCCCGGTGTCGCGGCAATGCACAATCCGCCGCGCGCCGGGTCGCGGCCCGGAATGAGGATTGTGCGCCATGCCGATCAGCTTCAGCGATCGCGAACTCAGAATCCTGTCAATCCTCGACGAATTCGCCTTCGATCCGCCGCACCACAACCTCGTCCCATGCGGCAGTAACGAGTATCGGATGCGCTTCGAAACGGTGTATTCGCTGCCTTTCGTTCCCACTATGGCGATTATGGCAATGCTTGACGATGACGGAAAAACGCTTGCCGTCATTTCGCGACTCAAACGCCTGGGCTTGGTGAACCAGCGCGTGGTGAACTTCTTTGGTAATTTCGTCGCGCCCGACGCGGCCAGTGGATACTTCCGGTTTCGTGATGGGACTAAGCTCGAATTCGAGCGTCTCGAAAGGTCGGACGGACGTGCCGACAACCGGTTGTTTGTGAAGTTTCGATACGAAGGGAACGAGTCCCCCGGACATGTGATGCATCAGGTGTCCTCGTTGGAATTGACAGATCTCGGGATCAAGACGCTCGCGAAGCATCCGAATTTTCGGCGTCGCAACACGCAGCCGGGAGAACCCGGCGAGTTCGGTACAGCGCCCGGTCTGAAAGGCCGCGGCGCGCGTCTCAGCGGCGAGGGCGCCGACCTTTCCGCTATCCCGCCGCTCGATATTGGCTCCGGCGCTTGGGTGAGCAACAAGCTCGCGGCTGACAAAGAAGGCGTGTACACCGCAACGCTCAAGGACTACCGTGGCCAGGGCACTTGCGCGCCGGACAAGCTGTCGGGAAAGGACAGGGACGGTCGGATCTGGCGCAAGCGCAACGTGAATTCGCATGCTTGGTACTTGCTCTCGTCTTTGAAGAAATCCGCGCGAACAACCGGCTAGAAAACCGGCGAATCCGCCGATTCGCTGATTTTTCCATGAGTGAATTGCGCTGAATACTACTGGTATGACGCGCAACACAATAACTACTCAGAAACCGGAAAGCCTCGCGGTGACCGCCGACGACCTCGCGAAGCTGCTCAACGTGTCGGCAAGGCATATCTGGAAACTCACGGCGACGGGAAAACTTCCGCCCCCGATCCGACTCGGGCGCTCAACCCGCTGGATTCTGGCCGACGTGCAGGCTCACTTGGCTGGACTCCGCGCGTCTGCCGCCGGCGGTGCGTGAATGGGCTGGCGCTGGGTCCAGCGAGTTTTTGAAACGAGCGTGGCCAAAGGCGGCGCGAGGCTTGTCTTGCTCGCGCTGGCGGACCGTGCGGATGACGCTGGCGAGTGCTTCCCGGCGGCGGCGGATATCGCACGGCGGGCGCGGCTGTCCGAAGGTCAGGTTAGGCGGCATATTCGCGCGCTGTGCGACCCGAAGGGCCTGGCAGAACTCGAAATTGTGCAACCTGGCGGCGGGCTGCGGCCGGGTGGGGAGCGGGGAATCACGAACCGCTACCGGCTGAAGCTCCCCGAGCTTCCCGACAAGCCCGGCTCGCCAGCGAACGCCGGGGATACCTGCGCGCCGGCGCTAGGGTATGAGACGCCCCCGCCCGTGCGGAAGCCCGATCCGATCCTTCCCCCCAATACCCGCGCACCCACGCGCGATACCTGCGCGCCCACGCCCAAAAACCCTAGCGCCGGCGCGCCCAAACCTGCGCGCCCACGCACGCAATCCCTAGCGCCGGCGCTAGGGGAACAGTCACTAACAGACAGTGAACCATCAAAGAACCAACAGGGAACCGGCCAACGGTCGGTCGGACCGCTTGCGCGGACGGATGCGGGTGCTGTTCCTGCTGTTGCTCCCGGCGAACGCGACTTCCTGAACCTGCTTGCCAACGCCCGACGCAAGAACGCGGCAGCGTACGGACAACCGATCGGCTCCCTGCTCGCGCCGCCGCCACGATCCAACGGCGAGAGCGCGCGGCGCATCCCGAACAGCGAACAGGATCAATCGCGGGTGCTGCTGGCCGGAATTCCGGGCCTGTCCGCAATCGACGCCGCCGACCTGGCGAAGTCCTATTCGGTCGAGCGCGTAACGCAAGCGGTCGAAGCGCTCGGCTCGCGAACGGTCCGCAACCCCGGCGGTTGGCTGCGGCGGGCGATGGAAAGCGGGTGGAAACGGGAAGGAAACGGCGGCGACGCATGAACGGCGAGCGAATTCGCCTGGCACTCCGGGCGCTGCCCGATTCGTTGCCGCTCGCGCAACGGCTGCGGCTGGCGCTGAAAACGCTGCTGCGGCGCGACCGGCTGCGATGCCTGAAAGTCGAAATCGACGACGGAGCGGCCGTGACGCCGATCGCCTCCGATCCGACGCCGGAAAACCGGGCTTGACATCGCGCATATTGTGAGGTATACTTATGGACGGCATGAAAGCGAACGCGCGGCGAGCGCTGGCGACGATCCGGGAATGCGTAGAGCTGGACCGCGTTCGGCTGCGGCCGCATTTCGTGGAACGCATGCACCAACGCGGGTTGTTCTGGACCGACGTTGCCGCCGTGCTGGACGCGCCCGCCGACGTTCGCGACGACGGGACCGACGATTTCGGGCGGCCGAAATGGATCGTCGCCGGGGAATCTGCGGACCGGCTGGCGGTCGAAATCGTGGTTGCGCTGGACCGCGACGACAAGGGACGGCTGACGATCTTCCTGACGATGTTTTACACCTGAGCATGGCCGACGGGGTGACGATGAAAACGACCTTGAACGAACCCGACACGAAAACCGCGACAACGGTCCGCCGCTCGCGGCGGCGCGGCACTCCCCCGGCGGCGGCGCTTTCGCGGCCGGATTTCCCATACACGATGAAATTCGCCGACGGGCGCACGCTGCTGGTCGAAATCCCCGGGCGCTGGGTGACGACCGACCGGGACGGCGCGCCGCTCTTTTCGCCGGATGCGGTGCGGTTTCTGGACCGGATTCGAGCGCTGGCGGGCGGCTCGCTGGCGCAAGCGCCGAGCCCGGGCTATCTGGTCGCGCTGCGCGAGGGGCTGGGGCAGACGCAGACGGAATTCGGCGAAGCGGTCGGCGTGACGAAGCTCACCGTTTCGCGCTGGGAGCGCGGCACGCTGCGGCCCGGGCCGGGACCGCTCGTGGAAATCGAAAAACTCCGCAAGACGGCGATCCGGCGCGGGGTTGTGATTCCGGGATAGTTGCTCCACTCGGCGTGCGCCTGCGGGCGCGAGGCTCAAAGGACGGTGCAGCGTGGCATTCGTTTTCAAGCCCGTTGTGACGCGGACAAGGGACGGTCGGAAAATCCGGCGGCGCTCGCGGTATTTCTGGGCCGACTACATCGACCCCGCCAGCGGCGAAAGCAAGCGGCACGTGCTGACGCTGCCCAGCGGCGAGCGGATCGGCAATCGCGAAGTCGCCGAAAGCGAGCTGCGCCGGCTGCTGCTGAATCGCCAGCGGCTAGCCGCCGGGCTGACGAATCAATACATCGACGCGGCGGGGACGCCGATCCGCAAACTCGCGGCGGACTGGCTGCGCCACCTGCACCGCAAGCGGACGAAAAGCGGGCGGGCGCTGTCGCGCAAGCACCTGCGCGAATCGCGGCGGGCGGTGCGGCTGCTGGGAACTGCCGGGGCGCAAAACGTAGCGGACTTGCAGCCGACCCTGATCGAAAAGCTGATTGCAACGCTGGCGCACCTGGGCAAATCGCCGAAGACGATCACCGAATATCGCGGGCGATTGAACGCGCTGTGCGTTTTCGCGGTTCGCGAGGGGCGGCTCGAATCGAATCCGGTCGCGGCGACGACTTCGGCCGGGACGAATCCGACCCGCAGTCGCCGAGCGCTCGCGCCGGACGAAGCCGCGGCGCTCCTGGCGATCGCCGGCGGGCGGGCGCTTTGGTACGAAACGGCGCTGCTGACGGGGCTGCGGGTCGGCGAAATGAAGGCGCTCACGTGGGGCGATACCGAGCTTGATTCGCTGACGCCGTGCATTCGCTTGCGGGCGGAAACGACCAAAGCGGGACGGGCGGACGTGATTCCGCTCAAAAGCACGCTGGCCGATGCGCTCCGCAAAGCGCGGCCTGACGGCTGGAAAGCTGAGTCGCGGGTGTTCGCGACGACGCCGACGCTGGCGACGTTCTTTCGGGACTGCGGCCGGGCCGGGATCGAATACAAGCCCAAAGGCGGGTCGATCGTGGACCGGCATTCGCTCCGCAAGACGTTCATCACGTGGTTGTCGGTCGCGGGTGTCGCGCCGCGGACGGCGCAGAAGCTCGCGCGGCATACCGACCTCAAGCTCACGATGCGGGTTTACACCGACGACCGGCTGCTGGACGGCGTGTCGGAAGTCGAGAAACTGCCGGACATGGCGACCCTCCCGACGCCCGAGCCGATGAAGCTCCGCGCGACGGGAACCGACAACGCGCGCCCTGTTGTACCAGGTGTTGTACTGAAATCCGGTGAACAGGCCGGAAATGCAACGCACGGACGAAATGACGAAGGCGGCGAAATCGCCGTAAGTACGCCCCCGTGCGCGAGTAAGCACGACCTGACAGAAGCGGAAAAAATGGAGCCGACCGGGTTCGAACCGGCGACCTCCTGGTTGCAAACCAGGCGCTCTCCCAATTGAGCTACGGCCCCTGAATGCTGTTCATTCTCATCGTGGCCGGGGTGAGCGCGTAGGAAACACGCCGTTCCGGCTTTCGCTCGTCTCGGGAGCGCCCGTGCCCGTTGCGGATCTTGACCAGGTCACGCCTAGCCGCAGTTCTTCGGGCCTCAGGTTCCTCCGACGCGCGCCATGGTGATCGCCATTGCGACCATGAGAACGATGAAAACGGTCCAGACCAGCCAGTTCGGCATCGCGATTCTCCTGCGGTACGCCCGCGTGGATTCTAGCGCTGCGCGTTGCGGCGATGCGCGAGCAGGGAAATGGGCCCGACAAGATTCGAACTTGTGACCTCGTCCTTATCAGGGACGCGCTCTAACCAACTGAGCTACGAGCCCAAGCACCGCGCCTTCCGCCTGCTAGCCAGGATCGGCGGAAAATACGCGGGTCGTTAATGCTACAGCGAGCCGATCGGTCGTCAAGCCGCGATCTCGCCGCACGAAACGCGGGTGTGCCCCTATTTCCGGGCGAAGCGGATCTCGGAGTGTCTGGGCGGTCCGACCCGCGATCGACCTGTTCGCGGAAATCCGCTTGCTCACACAACGCGTTCCACGCGCCCACTAACCGCAGATGGTGCGGAGGACGCAGAGAAGAGACAATGCGTTTGCTCTGCTCCGCCTTTCCTCTCTGCGCTCTCGGCGTGCTCTGCGGTTGATTCTTCAGCCGTTTCAACGCAGAGAGTGCGGTGGACGCAGAGAGAATGCAGGAGAAATCGGAATCCGCCGGTTGGGTGAATATTCTGCGTGGGGGTGAGTTTCGATCTGTGGCAGGCCGGGGCCATTTGTTGCGGGTCCGCCCCGCGTGACAACGGCCGCCGCGAGAATCGCCCGCCTGCACCGACCATTCAGTCCGGCAAGCTCATGCGTCGAGTCCTGTCCCGCCCGATGCAAAAGTCGTTCGGCCTTCTCTGCGTTCTCCGCGTTCTCCGCGGTTGCGTTTCTTAAACTGCCTACAAGGCCGGCCGTAGAGCATGGAACCGATCTCGCATTCCGGGTCCGCTCACGATCTACGGCCTGCGAGACGCCGGCCGCTACGTACCTGCGCCCGCCGGCCATCGCTTCATCACCCGACAACTCCGCTCGCGTCGCGGAGGTTCTTCGGGAAATGAATGAAACGCGGCCCGGCGCACTTGCGCTTGGGGTTCTGTTAGGCGTTCTTATTTTTCGGGCGCGGGGAACGGCTGAGGTTCCTTGGGCTTCGCCGGCTCGTTTTCGGGATCGCCCTGGTTGCGCAGCCACTTGTCGTGTGCGTCGTTGCGTCGCTTCTCTTCTGCCTTTTCGCGATCCCATTCCCAGACCGTCGTGATCGCGTGGTCCCAGACCCATCCCGTTTCGAACGTGTCGGTCGAAACCAGCAGGTAGCTGGCCCGCGACCACCAGACCCACGCCCGCGTGCCGGCGGCCAGGTCCGCCTCGGCCGGTTGCGGCTGATCGGGGCCATCGCGATAGATTGCCGTGGTCTGCGTGATGACGTGCGTGCAGCCGATGCACCACCAGGCGGCGGCTGCAACGAGGCCGACAAGCGCGATCGGAGCGCGGCGCGGCGATCGTCGGCGATGCGGGCGAGCAGGGATCATGCGAGCGGCTCTACTTTCGCTGGCGATAGAGATTCGGGTTGACGACCGCGAGCATCTTCTGCTTGTCGAGCGCGCCGCCGAGAAACTCGTTCAGCTTCTCGACCAGCGGCGCCGGGTCTTTGACCATCTCGTTGTAATCGACGACCATGAAGCGGAAGTGCGGCTGCTTTTTCAGCCAGTCTTCGCAGCGGGCGATCTCGTCGCGAAAGAGCGCGATCAGCTTGTCGTCGCTCATGTCGCCGCCCGCGCGGCCTTTGCGTTCGAGCATCACTTCCTGCGACTTGATCACCTCTTCGAGCTTCCGCCGCATGAAGACGACGCGATACTCGCGCCCGGCCGGCAGATCGTACAGCAGACGGTACACCATCTTGACGACTTTTCCGTTCGCTCCGCTCAGCCAGGAAGCGTCCTTTTTCGTCTGCTTGACGGGCTCGAATTCGTAGTAGCCCTCGGGATTGTCCTCGTCCGCCTTGCGGATGTTGTCGATCAGCGGCGGGACGCCGCCTTCGGCGAGCATGCGCATCATCATCGACGTGCCGGAGCGGGGCAGGCCGGAGACAATCGTCAGGAAGGAATCGGTCGGAGACGGCATCGCAGTCCTTTCAAGCCGCGGAAATCGCGGTAGATTTGACGACATGATAGCGAAAAGCGGCGGTTGTACGAACCGTGAAACCCATGCGGCGCGGCCGGACGTGGCCGGGGAGTTTGGCATCGGTTCCGAGCCCGCCGAGTTCCCTGATCACACTCGCGCAGCCGCCGGCGGAGGTCGCCCCATGCTGAGCGATTCGCTTTGTGGCGACGATTGGGAGTTGCGGGCGATCGGCGATTTGAGCGCGGCGCCGCCGGCCGTGCGCGGGCGGACGATCCGCGCCCGCGTGCCGGGATGCGTTCACACCGCGCTGATGGCAGCGGGGCTCATCGAAGATCCGCTGCGCGGCTTCGCCGAGACGACGACGCAGTGGATCGGCCGTACGGACTGGGAATATCGGCGAATCGTCCGGCTGAATGCGAATTTTCGGGCGCATCAGCGCGTACAGTTGGTGCTGGAGCGAGCGGACACGGCGGCGATGATTCTGGTTAATGGGAGGCCGATCGCATCCGTCGCGAACTTCCACCATGCGCATCGGATCGATGTCGGCGACGCGCTTCGCGAAGGCGAGAACGAGCTCGTGGTGCGGTTTCGCGGACCGCTGACGTGCATCGATGAGGCGCGGCGGCAATTGGGCGATCGGCCGGTGAATGGCGATTGGGATCCCTACGTGTTTCTCCGCCGGCCGGCGTTCAGCTTCGGCTGGGACTGGGGGCCGAAAACGCCGACCACCGGCCTGCTGGGGCGCGTTTCGCTGGAACAGTGGGATCGGCTGCGGATTGCGTCCGTGCGGCCGATCGTGCGTCGAATATCGCCGACGGATTGGCTTGTGGATTTAAACGTCGAGTTGGAGGCGGCGGCCGGCGAGGATTTTCGAGCTGCTGCGTGCATGCGAATTGCCATCGAGCGGGACGGGCGCGCACTTGCTCAGCACGAGGGCGACTGCCAACCCCTCAAAGGGCGTCTGAGCGTCTCTTTGCCTGTGCGCGACCCGCTGCTCTGGCGTCCGCACGCGCTCGGCGAGCCGGCGTGCCATTCCCTTTGTGTCTGGATCATCAATGCAGACGGCGCGACGATCGCTCATGCAAAGCGGTCAATCGGTTTTCGCACAATCCACGTCGATTCATCGCCCGACGAATGGGGCGAGCGACTTTCGGTGATCGTGAACGGGCGGGCGATGTTCGTCCGAGGCGTCAACTGGATTCCGCAATCGCCGTTCGGCGATGCGAATCCGCGTCCGCTGCTCGAGGCCGCGCGAGCTGCCAACGTCGATCTGATCCGCGTCTGGGGCGGCGGAACGTACGAATCGGAAGAGTTTTACCGGGTGTGCGACGAGCTCGGGCTGCTGGTCTGGCAGGATTTCCCCTTCGCGTGCGCGATGTATCCGGAAGAGCCGCCATTCCCGTCGCTCGTGCAGCGCGAGGCGACCGAGAACATTTCGCGGTTGATGGCCCATCCGAGCCTTGCGCTCTGGTGCGGCGGAAACGAGTGCGTCTGGGCTCATCGCGACTGGGGCTTCGGCGCACGCTTGCAGCCCGGGCAAACGTGGGGTCGCGCGTACTATTTCGAGATGCTGCCGCGCCTGGTCGCGGAACTCGATCCGCAACGCCAGTACCTGCCGAATACGCCATTCTCGGCATGGGCAGCCTGCGATTCGGCGCGGGATGAGTGTTCCCCGAATGACGCGCGCTGCGGCACGATGCACGTCTGGGACGTTTGGGGCGAGGGCTATCGCTCCGTCGTTCCGCGCTTCTGCGCGGAATTCGGGCATCAATCGCCGCCGAACATCGCCACGCTGCGCGAGACCCTTCCGGAGAGCGAGCTGCAAATCGACTCGCGGGCGATGGTCCATCTTCAACGTGCGACCGGCGGAAACGAAAAGTGGTACACGCAGCGGATGGCGGAGTGGTTCAAGTCGCCGTCCGACTTCGACGAATGGCACTTCCACGCGCAATTGCTCCAGGCTCGCTGCCTGTCGCTTGGAATTCAGTGGTTTCGGGCGAATTCCGATCGCTGCCGCGGGGCCGTGGTGTGGCAACTGAACGACGTTTGGGCGGGGCATAGCTGGTCGCTGATCGACTCGGCGGGCCGCAAGAAACCGGCCTGGTATGCGGTGCGGCGCAGCTTTGCGCCCCGGCTTCTCACGTTTCAGCCGATTGAAGGGCGCCTGCGGCTGATTGCGATTGATGAGCGGGGCGACGGTTTGCGGCTCGACGTTTGCGTCCGCCGAGTCGACTTCGCTGGCCAGACGCTCGCGGAGCAGCGGTTCCTCTCCGATGCCCGGACGGGACTCGCGAAATTCGAACTGTCAGAAGACCTGATTTCGCCAGTGGAGCCGGCGCGGGAGCTGCTCGTCGCCGACGGAGATGGAATGCGGGCGATGTGGTTTTTCGCGCGAGACCGCGATCTGGCGTATCCGGAGGCGCGAATTGCGTGCCGCCTGGCCACGAACGAAGGCCGCACGCGAATGATGCTGAAAGCAAAAACTCTCGTCCGCGATCTTCTGATTCAGGCGGATCGAATCGCCCCCGATGCGGAGGTCGGCGAGAACCTCCTGACGCTCCTGCCCGGCGAAGAGGCGATGGTTGAATGGCGATCGAGCTCGCCGATTACGGACGAAGTGCTGCGCACAACAGGAGCAATCCGCTGCGCGAATTCAAACGTCGTCCACTGCGACGCCATGCCCCGGGACGCGGCGATAGAGCATGTAGTACACGAGCGGCACGACGAAGAGCGTAAAGACGGTTGACGCGATCAGCCCGAAAATCAGAGCCCACGCCAGGCCGGAGAAAATCGGGTCAATCGTGATCGGGATCGATGAGAGCATCGCCGCGAGCACGACCAGCAGGATCGGCCGCAGCCGCACGACGCCGGACTCGATCACCGCGTCCAGCAGCGGCCGGCCGCGTTTCAACGCCAGGTGCACGAAGTCGACCAGGATGATCGACTGCCGCGTAACGATTCCCGAAAGCGCGATCATGCCGATCATCGCGGTCGCCGTGAAGAAGACCGGGTCGCCGTAGCCGCCGACCTGCCCGCCCGTCATCACTCCCAGCAACCAGAATCCCGGCATGATTCCAAGCATGGTCAGCGGGATGGACAGCATGACGATCACCGGAATCAGGAACGAGCCGGTCTGCGCGACGAGAATGACATAGATCGCCACGAGCGCGCCGGCGAACGCCAGCCCCAGATCGCGGAACACGTCCAGCGTGATGTTCCATTCGCCCTCGCCGGACCAGACGACGCGCGTGTCCGCCGGCGTGCTCCAGGGGATGCCGCCGCCTGGGTTCAGGTGCGATCGCCGATACAGCGGCCGCGGCGTCGCGGCCTTCAGCGGCTCATTCCGCGCTTGCGAGCCGCCGGAGATGTGGTCGGCCATCACATCGACGATTGCATCGGCCGGCGGTCGCCCGGCCACCTCGGCGAACGCATACGCGACGCGGTTCAGGTTCTTGTGATAGATCGTCTGTTGCGAGGGGCGCTGCTCCCAGCGGCCGAGCTCCGCCAGCGGCACGAGCACGGCGCCGCGGGCTCCCTTGCCGGCGACATACACGTCGCTCAGCATCGCCTCCGCGCTGCGCTGCTCGATCGGCAGGCGAAGCACGATGTTCAGCGGCTGGCGTTCGGTCTCGACGTGAACGATGCCCGCCGCGTCGCCATGCAGCGCGATCCGCAGCGTCTCCGCAATGTCCACGACGCTCACGCCGGATAGCGCCGCCTTTTCCTGATTGGTCGTGAACACCCATTCCGAGCGGCGGGCTTCCACGATGTCGTCCGCCTCGACCACGCCTGGCTCGGCCGCAAGCCGGTCGCGTACGCGCTCAGCGGCTCGGCAGATGTTGGCGTAGGGCGTGTCGGCGTCGCCGTAGATTTCCGCGGCGATCGTGTCGATGACCGGCGGACCGGGCGGAAGTTCGACGATTTTGAGCCGGACGCCGCAGTTCGCCGCGAGGGCCGTGAATTCGTCGCGCAGCCGCAGGGCGAGCGTGTGGCTCGCGTCGTTGCGGAGCTTCTTGCCCACGAGATTGACGCGAATCTCGGCGTAGTGCGGGCCGTGCCGGAGATAGTAATGCCGGACCAGGCCGTTGAAATCGATCGGCGACGGCTCGCCGACGTAGGTGCTGAAATCGGTCACTTCCGCTACGGATGCCAGGCGGTTTTCGAGCGCTCGGGCCGCGGCGTCGGTCCGCTCGAGCGACGTGCCCTCGTCGGCGTTCAGCACGAGCAGCAGCTCGGCCTTGTTGTCGAACGGCAGCATTTTGAGCGGCACCAGCCGTTGGGCCGCGAGCATCGCGGCGGCGACCGTCAGCAGACCCACTGCCCCGATGAACGACCATCCGACGACCGGCCTCGTCAGCAACGTGCGCAAAATCGGGCCTAGAACGCGGTATTGCGGACTCGATCGGGCGGCGGTGAATTCGTCGTCGGCGTGGCCGCCCGTGGCCCAGTTGCGGCGTTTCAACATGTGGAACGCGAGCCAGGGAGTGATCGTGAACGCAACGACCATCGACATGACCATCGCGATGGGCACGTTCAGCGCCATCGGTCGCATGTACGGTCCCATCATTCCGGTGATGAAGAACAGCGGCAGGAACGACGCGATGACGGCCAGAGTCGCAGAGATCAGAGGCGGCCTGATTTCGCCAACGGCCTGGCGCGTGATGTCGCGCGTCGCGCGCCGCCGCAGAGAAAAGTGCCGCGCGATGTTCTCCACGTCAACGATCGGGTCGTCCACCAGCAAGCCGAGCGAGAGAATGAGGGCGAAGAGCGTGACGCGGTTGATCGTGTATCCGGCCAGCAAGTTCACCGCCAGCGTCAGTCCGAAGACCACCGGAACCGCGACCGCGACCACGACGGCCTCGCGCAAACCAATCGGCGGCAGCCAGCCGATGGGCCTCGGCGATCACCGCTTCGGCCACCTTCACCGCGTTCGTGCCCTGCTTCTTGGCGATGGAAATCGTCACGGCCGGGCCGGACCCGCCGGCGGGCTGCGATGCGGGGCTGAGCGGAAAGATCACCGCGCCCGCTTCTGATTCTCCACGGGCGGCGCCTGCCGCCGGTCCCCAGCCGTGGCGCACGATCGACGATCGTTCGTCCGGTCCGTCGAGCACGCGCGCGACGGCGGCGAGCCGCACCGGCCGGTCTTCAAAAACGCCGACGACGACCTCCGCGACCTGCCGGGGGTCACGCAGCAGCCCGCCGGCTCGGACGTCGATCGAAGCGTCGTCGCGCAGCGCCTGCCCCGCCGGCAGGAGCACGTTGGCGGCCTGAAGGGCTCGCTTGACCTCCAGCAGCGAGAGCTTGCGGGCACGGAGGGCCTCGCGGTCGAACTCGACGCGCACGGCGCGCGGCAGACCGCCATGCAGCGACACGCGCGACGTGTTCTGAACCGCGGCCAGCCGCTGGGCCAGCTCCTCAGCCACGCGGCGAAGCGTGTACTCGTCGGCTCCGTCCGAATGCAACGTCAACGTCACGATCGGCACGTCGTCGATCTCGACCGGCTTTACGATCCAGCCGCCGCCGTGGAGAACGTTGGGCGGGATCAGGTCTTTGTTTTCCTCTATTTTCTTGAGGATGCGCACGAGCGAGCGTTCGCGGTCCTGGCCGACGTAGAAGCGCACGGTGACGATCGCGCTCTCCGGCCGCGACATCGAGTACACGTACTCCACGCCGTCAATCTGGTAGAGAATTCGCTCCAGCGGCGTGGTGACCTGCTGCTCGATTTCCTCGCACGAGAGCCCGGGCGCGGATACGTACACGTCCGCCAGCGGCACGACGATCTGCGGGTCTTCCTCCCGCGGCGTCACCAGCAGCGCAACGCCGCCGAGGGCCACGCTCAGGATCAGCAGAACGATCGAGAGATTGCTGCGCAGAAAGACCTGCACGATGCCGTCGATCCACCCTCCGTGCGAGTCGGCCGGCGAGGGTTGCGGCGGAGTTATTTGTGGCTGGTTCATCTGGGTTGTTCCGATCAATCCGCTTCGTGCGAAGGAAGCACGACCGACTCGCCCGCGGCAAGGCCGGCCAGCACCTCGATGTCGTCGCCCAATGTGCGGCCGAGCCGGACCGTCCGCCGCTCATCGCCCTTCGACCCGCGGACCGTCGCCGTGTCGAGTTGCCCGATCGATCGCACCGCCTTGCGCGGAATGATCAGCACCTTCTCCGGATCCAGCGGGATCAGCACGCGTCCGAACATGCCCGCGTAAACGCCTTCCGGGCAGGGGCCGGTGACCTTTACGGCGAACGTGCGGCTGGCGGGATCGGCCTCCGGGACAATTTCGCTGATCGTGCCGGCGCAGGGTCGATCCAGGACGTCCACACTCACGTCGATCGGCTGGCCGACCTTGAGCCGGCGACTGTGCGCCTCGCGCACTGACGCGATGAGCTGCATGCGGGTCGGATCGTGCAGCGTGACCAGCACCTGCCCCGGGCTGGCGGTGTCGCCGACGTTGACGCGCTTGTCGACGATCACGCCGTCGATCGGGCTGACGACGGTCGCAAAGGAAAGCGCCGTCCGGGCCTCGTCGAGCGTCTGCTCAGCCCGGGCGACGGCGGCCTCCGCCGTCTTGAGCGCGGTGACGACTCGATCGAGTTCGATCGGCGTTGCATTGCGCTGCTCGGCGAGCATTCGAATGCGCTGTTCTTCGACCTTGGCCTGGTCGCGCGCCGCCATGACTTCTTTCAGGGCAGCGTCGGCTTGTTTCATGCGCGCGGTGAGATCGGCGTCATCGAGGCGGATCAGCACGTCGCCTTTCTTGACTTTCTGCCCGGCGATCGCGTTGATCTCGACGATGCGGGCTAGGATGCGGGCGGCCATCTCGACGCGATGAACGGGCTGCACGGTTCCGACGGCAGTCTCGACCTGCGGCAGCGTCTCCAGCCGTACTTGGACGACTTCCCCGCTCGTTGCGAAAGGCGTGTGCGGATTCGCGAGGGGACGGATCTTCGTTCGAAATCCGCCGACAAGCCAGACCATCAGTAGAATCACCACGACCGCGAACGTCAATACCGAAATGGTCCTCAAAAAAAAGCGTGAGGACGCCGAATGTGCAGTATTCACAGCGGCTCCTGAACTGTGCCGCCGGGCCCGCGCCTGAGCCGAGCGGCGCACACGACTCGACGTGCGGCAGGCAGCCTGCTGCGCGGCGCTGAGTCGCATCTCGATCATACGCGCGAAGTCGGGGCGCGACTATTGGTTTCAGAGACGTCGGACTCGGAGGTCCGGCGCTACGAA
>JACRLV010000142.1 GCA_016235145.1 Planctomycetota bacterium | reverse complement strand
GGGCTCGACCGCTGCCGCATCGCGCGCGGCAACGCGCGAATGCGGACCGTCGAGTATTCAAACCACGCCACGAAGTGCATCAGGATGACGAGGTTGTACGTCCAGGCGCCGAGCAGCATGCTCGCCAGCAGGATCGCCATCGTCCCGCCGATCACGCCGACCAGCGGTCGATGGGTGCGCACCAGGCCCGCGAATCCGCCGGGCTGCTGCCCGCTGATTCGCGCGAAAGCGATCGTCGCCAGCACTACGAGCGGCGCGACCGTCGCGAAAAACACCATGACGAACGGCCAGCTCGCCGGAAACAACGATCGCAGGGCGTTCTCCTGAACCGAGACGAACCCCAGCGAATACCGCACCGAGATCACCGAAACCAGCAACGCGAGCAGCGCGCACAGCGCGACCACCTGAAGCCAGCGCAGCACGGCCTCGGTGTGCTGCTCCGGCGGAACAGCCTTGCCGGCGCGAATGCGGTAAAAATACGCCTCGTCGCGAAATGCGTGGATGAAAAAGAACATGTAGAACAGGATCAACGCGATCGGGTTCTGCCGCCCGCCCGCCGCGCTGAAGGCCCAACACAAAAGCACCGCGGCGGCCGAAAGCCCGAGCAGCCAAAGCCAACCGCCCGCCATCCGCAGCCGCGGGCTGGTCGCCAGAAAGATCGCCGCGATCACGAAGTGTGCGATGCCCATGATGCGGACACCGAACTCCGTCGGGTCGGCGACCATCCGCATCGGCGTGCCCTTGAGATGAAAGCCCCATTTCTCGACGGCGTACCAGCCCGCCAGCAGGGCGATCAACGCCAGCGACCACAGCACCGACGAAGTGAAATAGTGCATCGAGAGCGTCATCCCGCTGCGCCGATGCGTCGGAAATGCGGGGGACGGAATCGGCGTCAGCAGGGAAGTCGCGGCAGGGTGCGTGCTCATGCGGACACCGAATACGCCGGCCCAATCGCGGCGGCCAAGTTCGCACGGCCGGACGGCAACACGGGAGTTCTCAATACCACAAGCGGATCACGGCCATGTGCAGCCCGTACGCGGCCAGCGCGATCAACCACATGCCGATGATGATGTTCAACCACGTTCGGATGATCGGCCAGGTCAGGCCGGCGACGTCGCGCGCCCGCGTCGCCCGATAGACCGCCGCCACCGCCGCCGCGAGCGGAAAAAACATCCAGACCCGAGCGCTGGTCGGCATCGGGATTGGGTGCAGCAGCGGAATCCACATCCCCAGCAGCGTCGCCAGCGTCATCATGGCGTCGTCTCCGAGGTGGTGGGGGGCGGCGTCTGCTGCGCCTGCCGGGCGAGTTGCTCATGATGGAACACCGGCAGTCCATCGGTCTGCGAGCGGGCGATCGCGTCGAAGACCACGATCAGATTCAGCAAACCCGCCACGGAGAGATAAATCTGCGAGAGATCCTGCGATGGGAAATAGCTCACGTAGGGCGTTTCGACGTACACCGGGACCGTCGGCAGCAGCGCCGCGATCATGTAGCACACGGCGGTGTAGCCGCCCGTCCCCAGCTCGGCGAGGAAGAGCCACCAGTTGCCCTGCGGATCGACGGAAGCTTTCACGCCGCCGATCAGCATGCCGACCCAAAACGGTCCGGACACAGCGATGAAGTACAGCCACGCCAACCCGCGCAGCCCCAACAACCAATGCCCCGCGCCGGGGATCAACCAGGCCGCGATGCCGGCTTGGATCGAACGTATCGCTGGATCGGGTTTGCTCATCCGTCACTTATGGAAAGGCCGTTCGCTGGAAATGGAACCCAGCATTCGTCGCGTCGGACCTCCGAGTCCGACGTGTATTCCGGCCAAATATTCGCCGTCGGACTCGGAGGTCCGACGCTACGACAACGTTCGCAGCGGCTAGCCGAGCGGGCACGATCCGTTCGGATCGCCGCATCGTCCGCAACCGCCGCGTGGCAAGGGGCTTGCGGCGGCCGCGTGGGCCGAAAAAACGCTCGGAACCCGCTCGATCTTCCGTGTCTCGCACTTCGGGCAGGCGGCGATGCGCTCCTCGCCTTGCGAGCGAATCAGCAACTCGAACTCATGCCCGCACGCCGCGCAGCGATATTCGTAAATGGGCATCCCGTCGCCTCCCGGTCGGGCAGAAGTATAGGAGTCACGTCGGAACCGAGCAACCGCAACGGCTTTCTCCCTCGCCCGGTACTCCGGGAGAGGGCTGGGGTGAGGGCGACTGGAGCGGGCGTACAGGATTCCCCCTGGCAACGACGAAATCGGCATGGCCCGGTACCGACCGGTTCAGCGAAGATCAGGAAACCGACGATAGCGCACGAGGAAACCGGCGCAACGACCGCGCCGAGATCGCATCGTGCGGGAGCGGATATGGCGGACGTAATGTCATCGATTGAGCCGGCCGCCATCTCTCAGACTTCGACGGCGGCTGAGTCTCTGGAATCCCCAGCACTTTCCCTCGCCGCGCGACAAGTGCGCGTCGGGGAACTTGCGCTCGGCCCGCGCGAGCGTTTTCACCTTCAACGTGTAATCGACTCCGATCGCCTCTCTTACGGCCCCGTCACCCGGGAATTCGAGGCGACTTTTGCGCGTCTGCACGAGGTGCCCTACGCCTGCTTCTGCAACAGCGGAACCTCCGCCCTTCAGATCGCCCTCACCGCGCTCAAGGAGCACCGCGGCTGGGCGGACGGAGACGAGGTGATCGTGCCGGCGGTGACATTCGTCGCGACCGTCAACGCCGTGCTCCACGCCGGGCTGAAACCGGTCCTCGTCGATGTGCAGCCGGACACCTACAACATCGATCCGTGCCGCGTCGCCGACGCCATCGCGCCTCGGACGCGCTGCATCATGCCGGTGCACCTCCTCGGTCTTCCGGCGGACATGTCGCCGATTCTGGAACTCGCACGGCAACGCGACTTGGCGGTGGTGGAAGACTCGTGCGAAACGATGTTCGCTCGTTACCGGAGCCGCCCCGTAGGCTCGATGGGCGACATCGGATGCTTCTCGACCTACGTCGCGCATTTTCTGGTTACCGGCGTCGGCGGGTTCGCCACCACGCACGATCCCGACCTGGCCCGGCTCATCCGCAGTCTGATGAACCACGGCCGCGACAACATCTACATCACCATCGATGACGACGACGAAACCGGCTCGCCGCGCTTCCGCGAGATCGTCGATCGCCGGTTCCGTTTCGAGCGCGTCGGGTTTTCGTATCGTGCGACGGAGCTGGAGGCGGCGATCGGCCTGGGACAGATCGAGCAATGGGAGTCGATCGTCGCTTCCCGCAAGGCCAATGGCGAGTATTTCTCGGCGGCGCTCGCGGATCTTGCGGACGTGCTGCGAACGCCCACAATCCCGTCCGATCGCGAACACGCCTTCATGGTCTACGGGCTGGTCGTGCGCGGCGAGAGCATGCGGCCCCTCGTCTATCACCTCGAGGAAAACGGCATCGAGACGCGCGACATGCTGCCGCTGATTCATCAGCCGGTCTATCGCGGCTGGCTCGGCGACGACGTGGGGCTTCGATTCCCCGTCGCGGAGCACCTCTACGAACGGGCGTTCTACATCGGCTGCCACCAGTATCTGACCGACGAGGATCGCGCGCACGTTGTGCGAACGATCCGGCGATTCTTCAACCGGTAGTTTGCGAACTCGCGCGGCGCCACACGCGAACGCTCGCGACGCGCGCAACAACGCGATGATCCGCTACGCCGGCTTGCCGACCAATCGGACGAACAGCGCGTCCGGCAGCGGCATCGGCCGGCCGTCGCGGCCGACGAGGGCCAGCGTCGAGGCGGCCTCCGCGAGCAGCAGATCGCCCCGGCGAAGTTCGTAGCGATGATCGACCCGCACGTGCGAAACGCGCGTGGTCGCCGTGCGAAGCGTGAGCACCTCGTCGTAGCGGGCCGGCGCCCGAAAGCGGCATTCCAGCCGGGCGACCACGTAGAACATGCCCTCCCGCTCCATGTCCGCGTAGCACAACCCATTGGCCCGCAGCAGCTCCGTCCGCCCGATCTCGAAATAGACGAAGTATTGCGAGTGGTGCAGGTAGCCCATCGCGTCCGTCTCGACATAACGCACGCGAATTTCGACGTCGCAATGCGAAATCGGCTGTTCAAGCGTCGTGTTCATGAATGCGGCTCTTGCCTCCCGGGCACGCCGGCTTTCCCAAAGTCCGCGCAAATGGCGGAATCGTCCGCCGGCTACATCGCATTCTAGCAGGCCGCGAAGTTCCGCATTTCGGCGGCGATCCACAGCCCGCGAATTTCGTACACAATACGCGGCATGACCGAAATGTCACCCATCCCGGCGGCGCTGCTCCCCGGCAGGGGCGCAGATGCGCACATTGACTCTTCCGCGTCGGCGCGCGGCCGCGTTTCCCTCTTCGCGGTCTCTGTCGCAATTCTCTGCCTGGCGGCGTCGGCCTTCCTCATCAGCCCGCCGGTCGGCGGCAAGGAATATCCGGGGGTGATCCCCTGGCGCGAAGGATCGTGGCTCAAGCTTCTAACCGAATCGATCTCCATCGGCAGCACGATCCGCGGCGTCGAGATCAAGGATCTGGTTTTCTACCTGGGTGCCGCGGCGATGCTGCTTCTCTTCGGCGTGCGCGCCATGGTCTCGGCGCTCACGCCGCCGCAGCGCCGCACGGCCAAGGGCGCCTGGTTTCTCGCGCAAGCGTGCCTGGCCGGTTGGGTGGTGCTTTCGGCGGCGAGCGCAATCTGGTCGCCGGATGCCTGGTCGTCGCTGGGACAAGCTGCGATCTATGGGTTTGGAGTGGGTTGGGCGATTTCGCTGGCCTGGTGCCTGGAGGGCAAGGACGTCGGCCGGGTGCTGTGGGGCTATGTCGTTGTGGCCGCGACCGCGGGCGCGATCTGCGTCTGGTATTACTACGGCCGCAACCCGTACAACCGGCCCGGCTTTCCGATCGGCAATCCCAGCCCGCTCGCCGCGTTCATGCTGCCGGCGATGTGCCTGTCCGGTTTCTCGGCGCTCGGTGCAGTGTGCGAAGCGACGCGCGGCGACCGGCGCGCCTGGATCCGGGTCGGGCTCGCGGCGGCGACGCTCGTTCCCACAGTTTGGTGTTTCGCGCTGGCGGATTCGCGCGGCGCGCAGTTCGGATTGATCGCCGGACTGGCCGGGCTGGCGTTTCTGCTCTCGACGCAGCGCCTGCGCCGCTGGCTTGTGGTGGGGGGGCTATTCGCGGCTGCCGCCGGCATCGGATATTTTTCGACCCGCACGCAGGATTTGGCGCTGGCTCGCGGCGCGACCATACGCTTTCGCGTCTACGCCTGGCAATACGCCGCGACGCTTTGGAGCCATCGTCCGATCAGCGGCCTGGGGGCGGGCTCCTATCCGCAGATGTCCGGCCGGCTCGAGGCGTACATGCGCGATCGAGCGCTCGATCCGGCGGCCTTCATGAGCGAAGCCGTCGAGCATGCACACAACGAACTCTTCGAAGTCTTCGTCGAGATCGGACTGATCGGCGGGCTGACATTCGTCGCCGGCCATCTCGCGACGCTCGTCGCGGCGTCGGCGCTGCTTCAGGCCAGCCTGTCGGCCCGGCGGCGCTGGTTGATGATCGGGCTTGTGACCGGTTTGATCGGCATGATGGCGGATGCGCTGCTTGGCGTCGGCTTGCGCCTGCCGGGGCTTTCGCCGGCGTTTTACCTGCTGATCGGAGCGCTTTGGGCCGCCTGCCGCAGCGTTTCAAAACGGCGCGAGCCTCCGGGCGCGGCGGAACGCCTGCCGCGGCCGATGACCGCTCGTCGATACATCGTTGCGACCACGGCAGTCGTCGCCGCCGGCGTGGGGTTGTATCTGGCTTGGACCAACTGGCTCGGCGTTTTGGACGAGATGCGGGCGGATCGGGCGCTGCCGGCGAAGGATTACGAAGCGGGCGAAGCGGCGGCGTTGCGGGCCGAGTCGCGCCTTCTCGATCCGGTGCGCAAGCTGATGGCCGCGCAGCAGCGCGTGATCCTGCTGTCCGAATGGGCCGGCGCCGCTTTCAATCGGATTGACAAGGCCCAGGTGGTGACGTCGCAGGCGGCCGGCGCGCCCGATGTGGTTCGGCAACTCGAGGAGACGCGCGCGCGTTGCCGGGCCGCATACGACGCCGCGGTCGCGCTCAACGGGCGGGCGCCGTCGTTCGGACGACCTCTAGGGCTGGCGGCGCACACCGCCCAATTGCTCGCGGCGATCGCCTCATTGAGCGACCGCCAGGAATCGCTGGAGTGGATCGCCCGCGCGGTGCAATGTCTGCGCGGCCAGCGCATGCAGCGCCCGAGCGACGTCAAGACGCTGCTGTCGCTGGCGAACCTGTCGCAGATGGGCTTCACTATCAGCGCGGGCGACCGCGTCGCGCTGCTGCGGGACGCCCTGCGCGCCGGTACGCCCCCGCCGGAATGGTACGGAATCCTCCAGCACGAAGCCGCGCAGCCCGATTTTCGCGCGGCGCTGGCCGCGATGCTGACCGCTGTCCAGCCGTATGGAAAGGCGACCGAGCTCGACGCGCTGATCTACTCCTATGCACCGGAAATTCATCGTCTGGCCGCCGCGCTGGCCGCACTGGAAGGACAGTTCGAAGACGCCGAGCGGCTCGCGGCCCGGGCCGTCGAGATGGTCGCCGCGACGGCCCTGCGATTCCCGGACTTGCCGGCCGCCGCGCTCAGCGAGCAGGCCGAATACGCATTCCGCGCATCGCCGCTCGAGCCGCAGCGGGCGCTCGAGCTTGCGGAACAGGCGATCCGGGCCGTGCCGGCGATTCAGATCCAGAAGAGGATGGAGGCGCGGCGGCCGTACGCCTGGCGGCTGGCGGGCTACCTGCTCGTCGCGGGCGATCGTGATCGTGCTGGGACAAGTCTCATTGACGTAGGAGTACCGATCGGCGAAATTGACGCCGCGCTCGAAGCCGTTTCCGACGACCTGTGCCGCAGAGAGCCGCGCGTGTGTGCGAAACTGGGCCGGTCGCCGACGACCGCCCCTCGATGAGCAGCCTCACTCCAACGCGTATCGAAAACAGAATTCCGCCGGCGTGCGTGCGAGATGGAAATCGCGCACGAGGATCTACGGAGGCCCATGCTCCCCTTCGTGCCTACGCGCCTACGTGCCTACGTGCCTTCTTCTTTCCGTGCCTTCGTGGCTATTCGCCTTCCTCGCCCGGCTCGACGCGCGGCGCGGTCTTGGGTTCGTACTTGGGGATGCTCGGTTCGGGCACGGCCTCGATCAGCTTGCGGATGATCTTGACCGAATCGAGCCCTTCGGCCTGGGCGGCGAAGTTGCACGCCAGGCGATGACGCATGACGGGCACGGCGGCCTTGCGGATGTCGTCGAGGCTGACGGCGGAGCGGCCTTCCATCGCGGTGAACGCCTTGCCGGCCCAGAGCAGATATTGCCCGGCCCGCGGGCCGGCGCCCCAGTCGACGAATTTCTTCACGAAATCGGTGGCCGTGCGGTCCGCCGGCCGCGAGGCGCGCGTCAGACGGGCGGCGTAATCGATGATGTATTCCGTCGTGGGAATCGCCGCGATCAGCTTCTGCATGTTGAGAAGCTGCCGGTCGCTGAGGATGGTGCGCATCGTGGGCTGCTCGGCGGCCGTGGTCTGCGAGAGGATGCGCATCTCCTCATCGAGCGACGGGTAATCGACCCAGATGCTGAACATGAAGCGGTCGAGCTGCGCTTCGGGCAGCGGATAGGTTCCTTCCTGCTCGATCGGGTTCTGCGTCGCGATGACGAAGAACGGGTTGGGCAGGTCGTGCGTCGTCGTGCCGACCGTGACCTGCCGCTCCTGCATCGCCTGGAGCATCGCCGCCTGCGTCTTCGGCGGCGTGCGGTTGATCTCGTCCGCCAGCACGATGTTGGCGAAGACCGGCCCGGGCACGAAGCGGAACTCGCGCCGTCCGTCGGGCAACTCGTCGATCACGTTCGTGCCGGTGATGTCGGAGGGCATCAGGTCGGGAGTGAACTGGATGCGCTTGAAGGTGCACGACGTGATCTGTGCCAGCGTCGACACCATCAGGGTCTTCGCGAGACCGGGCACGCCGACCAGCAGGCAGTGCCCGCGCGTCAGGACCGCGGCGAGCATCTGCTCGACCACGTCGCGCTGCCCGACGACGCGCCGCCCGAGCTCCTCGAGGATGAGCTGACGCGATTTGGCGAACTGCTCCAACAGCGTGGCGTATGATTCCTTGGCCATGGGCGGAAATTATCGTCGAGATTGGCGGGAATGCGAGCGGGCGACGCCCGCGCCGGGGGTTCCCGGAGGCGCTCCCAGTGGTGCGACACATTTGAACTTTCGGGCGGGTGGTACGGGCGTCCCGCCCGTTTGACGGCCGAGACGGCCGTACCACCCGAAAACGAGAGGGTAACGCAATACTAGAGCCGCCGCGCGTAGCGGACGGCCTGGCGCAGCCAGGCGAGCGTTTCCGGCGGGGTTTCGTCCAACTCGGCAAAATCGAAGTAACCGACGCCGCGCTCGGCCGATTCCGATACCGCCCGAACGAGCTGATCGGCGCCCTCCTGCCAGCAGAACCACAGACCCATTTCGATTCCTTCCGGCGTGAGGTGCTGCTGTTCGGCTTCGGGCGAAGCGTCGTCTTGCTCCGCGGATTGCCAGCTCTCGTGGTCGAATACCTCGATGCGGCGGAAGCCGGCCAGGCCGCGGACGCCGATGTGGGCCGAGTCGTAGTTGACCGGGCCGTGAAAAAACTGGTGTTCCGGATGGCGCTGGGCGAGGGATTCAAGCCAGCGTTCGGCCGCGGTGACGCGCGTATCGACGTAGGTGTGCAGCACCTCGTCTGACTGCAGGCCGTGCAGCAGGTCGTCGGACGTGAACCCGGGCCGCAGCGAGGCGCAGAATTTCGTCACGTGCGCCCGGACGCTGCGCGCGGCCTGCTCGGGATCGACCTTGTCCGCGGCGATCTGCCGGCAAGCCGGGCAGAAACAAATCTCGAAGCCGGGGCCGAACGGGCGATCGAACGTGGTGCTGGCGATCTCAAGCGAGAGGCTGTCGACGCGGTTATTGACGAGTTCAAAGCCGTCGGGCTTGTAGCGCAGCAGGTCGTGAATGACCGCTTCGAGCAACTGCCGGTACGTCGGACTATTGAGGCACGGGCCCCAATCGGAGTAGGCCTCGCCCCAGGCGTTGCGCTGGCCCATTTCGGGCGCGTGGTCCGCCAACTGGCGCACGCTGGGCAGATCGATGCGAACGTTGACGTCGATGCCGCTGGCGCGGGCGAGTTCGCAGACCTTTCGCAGGACGTCGCGCTGGCCGCACCATTTCGCGCTGCGGGGCCGCACGCCGGAGGTGGTATAGAGCTTGGTCTCGGGCGGATAGTGCCAACCGCCGTCGGTGTGCAGGTAGGGCGATTCGCGCGGGCCGAAGAGGCAGAATTGCGAGCGCGGCCCGGTGATGACGGGAACGGTCACGTGCTCGATGCCGACGTCGCCGATGGCGCGTTCGAGCAGACTGGCGTCGCTCTCCTGGTGGTTCCACAGCGGATAGACGATTCCGAATTGGCCGGCCATTTGCGGCGAGAGTAGCCGAAGCGCGGCGGCTCGGCTAGCATGCGGAAAGACCGCGCGTCGATGAAAAACGCGCGGCGGATGCGGTCTACGCGGGAAACGAAGGGATAAGCGAAACGCGCCGCGGAGCCTGGGAGCAGGATTTTTCGGCGGGCAGCGCCGGCGGTTGCGGCCTGCGGCCGCGGCACAAATCTCCGACGGGTTGCCAGCCAATGGGCGGATACAAGCACACGCAAGACTATCAACGCTTCTGCCCCGGCGAAGAGCAGATGCGCATCTCAGATGCGGTTTGCCTCGGCCGGCGGCGGGCCAATTTTCACAAGTGCTCCGGTTGCCAGTTCAACGACGACGAACGCGGCACGCGGCCCTTCGAGGCGACGGTGATCGGCCAGCGGCGCCAAACCGTGGTCAAGCTCGAAACCAACGAGGACGTGATGATCGGAAAGGTCTTCAAGGCATACGACGTGCGGGCGACGTACCCGGACCCGCTCAACGAAGACGTCGCCTGGCGCGTCGGCAACGCGACCGCCCAGTTCCTGCGCACCACGCTCAGCGGCTACGACCGCAGCGATGGCGAGATGAACACGCTGATCGTCGGCCGAGACATGCGCAAGAGCAGCCCGTCGCTCCAGAAGGCGTTCATCGAGGGCGCGACCGCGACCGGGGCCCGCGTGATCGACATCGGCATGATCGACACGTCGCAGATCTACTTCGCGACGAACCATGTCAAGTGCTGCGGCGGTGCGACCACGACCGCCAGCCACAATCCGGCGAACTACAACGGGTTCAAGATCTGCGGGCCGAAGGGCAAGCCGATCGGCGCCGACTCGGGCCTGAAGGAAATCGAGCGGATCGCCAAGGCGATCGCCCGGCACGCGGTCACGGTCGCGGAAAAAGTCCGCACGGTCGATTTGTCAGCGGCCTACCGCGAGTACATCCGCAAGTACCTGATCGATCCCAAGCCGATGACCATCGTCGTCGACGCGTCGAACGGCATGGCCGGCCGCTGGTTTCCGATCCTGTTTTCCGGCACGCCGAACCTGCGGATCATCCAGCTCAATTTCGAGCACGACGGCGATTTCAAGCACCCGCCGAACCCGCTGGTTCCGGCGAACCTCGCGCAGCTTCGGGAGGCGATGGAGGAGCATGGGGCCGACCTGGGCGCGTGCTTCGACGGCGATGCGGACCGCTGCATTTTCGTGGATGAAGCGCGGCGGATCGTGCCGTGCGACCTGCTGACGGCTCTGCTGGCTGGGGAATATCTGAAGGACTATCCGGGCTCGACCGTGGTCTACGATCTGCGATCCAGCCGGATCGTGCGCGACACGGTGCTCAAACATGGCGGAACGCCGCGTCGGCAGCGCGTCGGCCACGTCTTCATGAAGAAGGCGATGGCGGAGACGAACGGCGTGTTCGGCGGCGAGCTGAGCGGGCACTTTTACTTCCGCGATTTCTGGTATTGCGATTCCGGGATGCTGGCGTTTGTCGCGGTGCTGAACGCGATTACGCGCGGCGGGCAGCCTCTCGGGGCTTTGTTGCGGCCTTTCGAGCGATACGCCGGCAGCGGCGAGCAGAATTTCGAGAACGAAGACAAGGACGGGACGCTCGAAAAGCTCGCGGAGCGATATCGCGACGCCGACGAGATCGACCGGCTCGACGGCATCACCGTGCAATACGCGGACTGGTGGTTCAACGTGCGGGCGTCGAATACCGAGCCGCTGCTGCGCCTGAACATGGAAGCCGAGAACGAGCTGTTGCTCCGAACGCGGCTGGCGGAACTGATGCCGCTGCTCGGCAAGCCGGCGGAGGGGCATTGAGCGAGCAGGCACGAAGGCACGGAGGCACGAAGGCACGAAGGGGGAGCATCGGCTTCCGGCCCGTAATTTCCGACACGAACGGTGCGCGAGGGTGCGACTGATGGCGAATGCAACGGCGGAGACCACGTTCTCGCACGCGATGCTGCCGTGCGGCGTTGAGCTGGCGGCGGATGTGCTGGCGGATCGGCAGACGGTCGCGATGAGTTTCCGCATGCTTTGCGGCGTCGCCGACGATCCGCCGGAGCTGACCGGCATCGGCGGGATCGTCGAGCGGACGCTTTCCAAGGGCACGCAGCGCTACGACGGGCAGGGCCTGGCGGATGCGTTTGACGCGCTCGGGGCGCAGTGGGGAGCGAACTGCGGGCGGCAGTCGACGCTCGTGCGGGTGGTGTGCCTGCCGGAATTTTCGCTCGACGTGATCGACCTCGTCGGCGAGATGGTCGCGCGGCCGACCTTTCCGGAAGAGGCGTGTGAAGTAGCCGTGCAGCTCGCGCAGGAGGAGCTGACGCAGCTCGAGGACGATCCGCAGGCGCTTCTGCAAATCGCGATGCAGCGCGTGGCGCTCGGCCCGGTGTATGGCCGCAATCCCGGCGGCGAGCCGGAAACGCTGCCGCGCATCACGCCGAAGCTCGTCCGCGAACATTGGAAGAGCACCTACGCGGCCGGTCGCTTGCAAGTGACCGCCGCCGGCCCGATCGATTTCGCCGCGCTGTCGCAGCGCGTGGAAGAGGCGTTTCGCGGGCTGGGCTCGCCGACGCGGGACGGGCGGCAGCCGTGCGGGCACAAGCTCGCCGCCGGCCGCCTGCATCGGCGGAAAGACCTGAAGCAGCAGTACATCGGCATCTCGCTGGCGGGGGCGGCGAAGGGCGATCCGGCGTTTCCGGTCGAGCAGCTCATGCTGGGCGTGCTGGCGGGCGGGATGAGCGCGCGGCTGTTCACCGAAGTGCGCGAGAAGCAGGGGCTGGTGTACTGGGTCTCCGCCTGGCACGAGCAGCCTCGTGGCATGGGCCTGATCCACCTCGGCGCGAGCACGACGCCGGAGAGATGCGAAAAAACCTACAAGACGCTGCTGCGCGAGCTGGCGCGGATCGGGCAGGACTTGAGCGAAGAAGAGACGGAGCGGGCCCGCAACCAGATCATCGCGCAGGCGAACACCGAGGACGACCTGACGCGGGCTCGCGCCGGCGGACTGAGCGACGATCTGTTCCACTTCGGCCGGCCGATCGGCGTCGACGCGAAGCTGGACGCGATCCGCGGCGTGACGCTCAAGCAGGTGCGCGAATACGCCAGGCAGCTCAAGCGAGACGAGCTTTGCGTGGCGACGGTCGGGCCGCACGAGTTGTAGGATTCGGCCTGCGAACGTCTGTCCGACCCCCGCTTGATCCGAGCCCCAAGCGCCAGCGCGCGAATTTCCTCAGGTTGGGGCGTCATTCGCACAAACACCCGCGCGCTGGCGCTTGATTCATCTCCCGAAAAATCCTCGCGGCGCGAGGAGATTTTTCGAGCGGCGACTGGATCGCCGATGCACGGAGCGAGGTAGCGGCCTGCGTCTCGCAGGCCGTAGATCGGGAACGACCCCGATCGTGCCGAGTCGACGATCTACGGCCGGCGAGACGCCGGCCGCTACGCTTC
>JACRLV010000141.1 GCA_016235145.1 Planctomycetota bacterium | reverse complement strand
TATCTGATCGGAAGGCCGAACGCTTTCAAGCTGACTCAGGACGAACAGGCTCGCGCCGCTGAATGGTACCGCGCCAGGGGGACGAGAAGCGTTATAGTCGAGCTTCTCGACTTGCCGACACCCACAGAACGCGACGAGTGGCTACTTCGCAAACTGCTTGGGCGGTCGTAGTGCGTGCCGGACAGTGGATTTCGAGGGTTCCCTCCGTGTGTTTGTTCGCGCGGCAGGCGTCGCATCACGGCGACCAGCACATCGTGGCCGATATCTGTTCGTTGACAATGCCCGGTTACGCGGCTGACCGACGAACAACATCATTCGCGGCCAGTTTGCGGCGGCGATGAACGAGCACCGGATGCGTAAGGCGACGGAGTCGGGTCCACGTGAGCCGCTGGCGCGGCTCGTGCGCGACCTGGCCGACTGGGGCGGCGTCCTGCGGCAGAGCGGCCTGCGCCGCCGGAGCGAGGGGCCGGACGATCCCGACCAGGGCGTCCACGCATCGGAAGAGATGGAGCAGTTTCGAGCGCCCGCCAAAGCCATCATCGTCTGGCTTGAACTGTGCGGCCGCGACGCCGACGCGGCGGAAGTCGACGACGCGATGGCTGCCCTGCGTGAAGCGGCGCGACGATTTGACATGCGCGGACTGGAGTCGGTCCTCGATGAGCACGCCGACGAGCACCTGTCCCCCCTCGAATTGCTGATCAAGGTTGCGGAAGAGACGGCGAGCCGACTGGAGGACGCCGATATCCCATCCGACGTTTGGCAGGGCTTCGGCGATGCGTGAGCCCTACCCGGAGCACGTTCGGCGGATGCTGGAGTCCTGCCGGCACGACGGAGCAGGCGAGGTGCTCGCGTCTCGCGCTTGGGTGGAGTTGCGGGACCACTGCGCCGAGCTGGCGGTCGAACTCGACACCCTGGGGTACCACCCGATCGCGCAGCGTGTCGATCGGGACTATGCGCGGCTGCATACGCAGCTACGAGACGCGACCGCGGCGGGGTGGACGCAGAGCCGTCTGTTGCTTGGCGACGCGATCGAGGAATTCGCCAGCACGCTGGCGGCGATTCAGCGGTTTCGGGCGCGCGCATCCATCCCGGCGGGGGATGAAGCCGTTTTGCAGGACCTTGGCGACGTCCTGGAGACGGTGATCGCGAATGCGAGCGATCGGCGCATCCGCGACAAGTGCCGGGCGGCCTTGGGAAATCCCCCGGAAATCACGCAGTAATCGCGTCAACACGTACAAATCCCGCGACGCAAGAATCCCGGCGCAAAGGCCACGTTGGCGGCGTATATATATAAGGGGAGGGACAGCGCGCTCGGCGCGTTGCGCGGGGTCTCGGCTCGGCGAGCCGACCGCCTGGGTTCGAACGAGCCTTGGCCGGATACGGCCCGGAATGCTCGGGCCGTAGAACGAGTACCAGACCGCGACGAATTCGCGGGACACGCAGATGTAGACAAGTAGAGGAACCGCGCCGAGCAAGCGGAACATGAGCGCCACGAACCTGAACTGAACAAGAATCCTCAACCGACCCACCGAACCGAACAGAACCAGCAACCCATCGACTGAGCCATCCAACCGAACCCCCTTCGCGTCGCACGGATGCGACGCCGTGGGGCCGCACGACGCGGCCCTTATCGACACGGAGCGGAGCGATGGAGCGCGACGTACAGGACGCGACGGAGCGCGTCGGGCAGTTCGAGATGATCGTGGCGGCTGCGCCGCCGACGCCAGAATCAGAAGCGCGCTGGCAGCAGCGCGCCGAGGCACTAGCGAACTGGTTGTTGAGCGAGTGGCAGCGTGAATCTCAGCGGGAGGCGGCGTGATGACTGGCGAAGCCAAGAACGCCGGCGTGCCCGCGCCGCTGACGGTCGGGGAACTGCTGCGGCAGTATCCGCAGCGCACGAGGATCACGGGTTGGGACCCCGCCAATCCGCCTGAGGTCGAGCGCGGCTTCCGCATCGGCTACCTGATCGGCGCTTCGCGCTGCGCCGAGGGCGACCTTGAGGCCGCCGCCGATCTCGAATCGCGCCTGCACAAACGGCGCGGCGATATTTACCACGGCGAGTCAAACATCGGCTTCGACCGCTGGTCTGATCGCCGGGCGGCCGTGTTGCGCGGCGCGGCACAGGGCGTGCTCGATGCCGTTCGCGCTCGTGCCGAGGGCGTGCGCAAGGGAATTCAGCCGTGGCTCAAAGGGCTGCGCGCCTGGGCGGCCGAGCAACCCGTCCGGCTCGATTGGGCCAGTGCGTGCCCGCCTGATCCGCCGGAAGCTGACGGCCCACCCCTGGGGCGCGACGGTGTGCCGAAGTCGCTTTGGGCTCACGTATTCGGAACATGCGCGCTGTTGGAGCCAAAGCCTGGCGAGCCGGCGCGCCCGCGCGGGCCGTTCATCAAGTCGCGCGAGCAGTATCAGCGCTACCTGCGATACGCGTGGGAGGCCGTAGCGCGCCTCTCGGCCTCAAAGGACGCCGCCGAGCGCAGGCTGATCGAAAACCTGCGCGCGGAAGCGATGCGCACGCAAGGCGAGGCACCGGGAGCGGCCGCCGCGCTGGCGCACATCGACCGCATCCTCAGCGCACCGCCGCTCGGCAACATCGAGCGGCTGCTGCATCCCGATCCCACAGTGCGCAATGCCTCAGCGATTCAGGTTCCCAGCCCGGTGTTGGTGCGGCTCTCAGATGTGCATCCCGAGCTGGTCCGCTGGCTCTGGCCCGGGCGCATCGCGCTGGGCAAGCTGACGCTGCTGGCCGGCGATCCGGGCCTGGGAAAGAGCTTCGTTACGCTGGACCTTGCGGCCCGCGTGTCCAGCGGGACCGCGTGGCCGGACCTGCCGCTGCTGCCGAACCCCGCGGGCGACGTGGTGCTGCTCAGCGCGGAAGATGACCTCAGCGACACGATCAGGCCCAGGCTCGACGCTGCGAAAGCGGATGCCAACCGCGTCGTGGCCATCCAGGCCGTGCGGCGCGTTCTCATCACGGGCCAGACGCAGGAAGAGTACTTCGACCTCACCCAAGACCTGCCCGCGCTGGAAGCGGCGATCGGGCAGCAGCCCGATTGCCGGCTGGTCGTCATCGACCCGCTCACGGCGTACCTGGGGAAGACGGACTCGCATAAGAACGCCGAGGTCCGCGCCGTGTTGGCCAAGCTCTTCGAGCTCGCGGCCAGGCACAAGGTCGCGATGCTTGCGGTCACGCACCTCAACAAGGCCAGCACGATGCCGGCGATCTACCGCGCGATGGGCTCGCTGGCATTCGTGGCCGCCGCGCGGGCGGTGTGGGCCGTCGTTCGTGACGACGAGGACGAAACCGGCCGCCGCCGGCTGTTCCTGCCTGTCAAGAGCAACTTGAGCCCGGACGAAACTGGCCTCGCGTACGCCCTTGAGCCGGTGGGCCAGACCGCCCGCGTGGCCTGGGAATCCGGCGCAGTCAGCGTACGCGCCGACGACGCGCTCGGCGGTGGGCGCAAGGCCGTCGTCCGCGACGACGCCACGCAGTTCGTCATCGACACGATCACGGCCAATGGCGGCGACATCCTGTCGGACGACCTGTCGTCGGCGGCCGAGGCCGAGGGGATCAGTGAACGCACACTGCGACGGGCCAAGAAGGCCGTGACCGAGAGCTACAAAGAAAAGGGACGCGGTGGGCGATGGCGCTGCAAGTTGAAAGGCGGCCAGGAAGACGGCCCAGACACCCACTGTCCAAGTTAGGCCATATTTGGCCGAGATGGCCATCTTTCCCAGGGGTAAGGCGGCCAAACTTGGCCAAGTCGGCCAAGGCGGCCATGTGGGGGAAGGCGGCCGCCTTCGTGGCAAGGTTCGGTCGGACGCATCGAATGGTTCGCCATCGCCAACAAACAAAAACGTGGCGCCCGACCGTTCCCGTCACGATCGGTGGCGCATCCACGCGGGAGGGAACCGTCGGCACGGGTGAAACGCGCCGCGCTCGTGAGCGTGTTCCAGTCAATAGGTACTTG
>JACRLV010000140.1 GCA_016235145.1 Planctomycetota bacterium | reverse complement strand
ATGCTCTTCATGGAACGCTCCTTGTTCTCGCTCAAAAACCACAGGCGAGAATACCACAAAGGAGCGTTCTTTCTTGGAAAAAACGCAACAAACCACCCGAGTTGGTTTACGGCGTTGCATGCCACCCGTCCGAGCGATCGTGGGCCTCTTCCGCAAGCGGTGCGATTCGTGGCATGCTCGCGGCCGTTGGCGAGCATGTTCTCTACGGGCGTCGCGCGGCGCTTCGATCGCAAACATGGCTGCCAACGGACGCAGCCATGCCACCAGCCATTCCAGGGAATGACTGACCCATTCCGTGGAGTCCCTCACCCCATCCAAGGAGTCCCGCAGCGATTGCGGAGCCGGATTCGGCCCGGCCGAACAATCCATCGGTCCATGCGAGCGATCGTGCGCCCCTTCCGCACTGGGTGCGACTCGTGGCATGCAGAGTGGCTCAGTTTAGTTTTTCTGCCTTCCACTTATATCCATACACCACGTCTACTTGGTAGACGCGGTAAATGCCGCCTTCCGGCGTAACCACAACGTAGCCGGACTGATCTTGCGCGATCGCTGCGGTTCTAACGTCGATCCCCTTCGGCAAGATGTTCTCCAGGCTCGTTCCTTTGAACATTATTTCGTTGGGGATGCCAGACACGTTACCCGAAACTTGGATACGCTCGGGAGCCCCCTTCACCGACACGGTATCGGGCACTCCCGCCACACGAACGGTGTAGTCGGCGCGTTTCGACCGCTCGAAGTACATCCCGCCGAAGAACGCGCCGAGCCCGATTATCAGAGCGGTGACGACGGCAAGGATGGGGTTACCTGCCCTGACGATAATGGTCGGGCCTGAAACGGTCTCAGTCGCGGGATTGGCGCTCATGCTGTGCGAGCCTCCCGCAATGCCTCAACCAGAGTCCTAATGTCGTCTTGCCATCTTTGCATTAGACCCTGCTTCTCGCCGAAAGTGTCGTACATGATCGGTACGAGGAACTGGTCCGCATTTCCCGCTGAGGTTTCGGGCCACTTAAGCCGTTCGATGGTCCTTCGAAGTTCATCCATCGCACGGGCCGATCCTTGGAACTTCTGATCGAGCGAATTGCGAAATCGATGTTCGACGTATTGCGTGTGGGCGATATGGAATTGGTCCCGTTGGGTTGCAAAGCAGTCCGCCGACTTGACGTGCTCCAGGTACGCATCGGTCGCAAGGTCTGCGGCTATTCGTGATGCGCGCTCCGCCGCCGAGACTAGAACGCGGAAACCCTGCGTGACGCCCCGGTCCTCGTTCGAGCCGTCGTCGATGACATGGTTGCGCTCGTGAGCAACAAGCAGGGCCTCGTAGTTGCAGTCGTTTCGGAGGTTCTTGAACCTCGCGAGCAACGGTGCGAACTTGTCGAACGCAACGCGCAACTCACGTGGCTTCGTGCCGAGTGCACGAATAATGGCATCGCGATCTAGTCGTTGGTTTTGAGGGGCGGGTCCGCCACCGCCGTGCTGGTTCCGCCCGACATATCGCATGAACGTCTCCAACCAGTCAAAGTGGAACAGCCGGTCCGGTTTTGGGTTCCGTTGTACTTGGGTTGGTGCGAGCAAAGCGGCAAGTTCCGTGTGCTTGGTCGGATAGTCGCCGGTGCAAACAAAGCAGACCAGCCGGCCCGCATGCACTGCGCTGTAGTAAAAGGCGGTCGTTGCCCAGTTCAGGTTTCCGCTCTCTTGCAGAGCGAGCCCAGTCAGACGGTCCTGCACGGAGGACATCATCAGGCAGAACGAGACATACCAGTGCTGCTTGACACGCGATTCCGGCGCGCGCCAAAAGGCATGTGATGGCCAATTCTCCACGTCAGGTGGCAGGACTGCTGCGGGCATATTTGGATTCCATCTCAAAAAGAAGCACACTATTTTGCGAGACGTGGGCTACGCCCCAGTCGTCGCACTCGCCGTTTCGCTCCACGGTCCCTTTTCGTCCATCGGGTTGATCCAGCGCATACAAACGCTCTCCCGTGAAAGGGCACGGCGAAATCGCTTCGCCTGCGTCAATCGTGAACATTAATTTAGTGAGCGGTTGCAGGAAAGGCAAGGGGGGCGTTTGCCGGTTTTCGGGGGTGCGGCCAGGGGCGCTGGCGGAATTGCAATCCGAGCCCGAAGCGCGAGCGAGGGTCGGAGTGTTGCACAGAAATGTCCCTCGCTGGCGCTTCGGGCTCGGAACGAGCGCCAATTTCCCTGGCCACACCTATTTCGCTGCTCGATTTTCGCTTCTCGATCTTGCCGCGTCTGGCCCGGTCTGGTTTCCGGGTCGCGTCAGGGGAGCGCGACGCTGCGCAAAGACGAACTTTCGGCGGGCGGCGGCGGGTTCAGGGACAGTCGGTGACGTGACTCAGTTCGCGCGGTGCTGGATCTGCTGACCGCGGCCGACGCGATGCGACGACAGCTTCGTCTGCTTGGTGTCCTTGGCCGCCGGTTCGGAGTCTCCGGTCAGGGCGGCGGGTTCGGCACGGTCCGCGGATTGGCAGCCCGTCGTCAGCAGAAGCCCGAGGCCGACAACGACGAACATGATGGGGATGATTCGCGGCAGATTTTTCACTGTACACCTCTCGGGTATTTGCGCCGGTCGCCGTCAATCGGGCGATCGCCGACCCCACTCGACTGTAGCGCTGCGCGCAGGACGGGTCAATTGCGGCGGACCCGCTCGGCGAGGTTTTTTCCCGAGCGTCTGCTAATCATTGGCCACTTCGCACCGCGGTTTTGCACGCTCCTGATGGGCCGGAGTCGATTCGGCCGCTACAGGGGGACACGGTGCGCCTTCGGCTATTTGCCCTGGCAATTGTTCTGTCTTGTTACGGCTGCGCCGCGCCCCGCGCCGGCGAGCGCGGCGCGTTTCTCAGCGGTTCGGATCATTTGTATCGGAACTACGCCGGACTGGCGGAGGCGGCGCGACTGGAGAGCGCCTGCGGCGGGTGTTCCGCGGACGCGGCCGCACAATGTCGCCTGGAAGAGACCGTGCAGCGCGTCGCCGCCGTCTCGCGTCAGCAGGGCACGTTCGATTTCCGGATACTCCGCAGCACCGCCGCGAACGCCTATTCGCTCCCGGGTCCGCGCATTTACCTCACGCAGGGTCTCTACGAGCGGCTCGAACGCGACGATTTGCTGGCGGCCGCGGTCGCACACGAAATCGCACATCTGGAGGCGGGCGACAGTCGGCGCCAGCGGCGCGGTCCGCAGGACGGGCTGGAGCGGGAGATCGAAGCGGATCGACGTGCCGCGGAGCTGCTAGCCGCCGCCGGCTTGGCGCCCAAGGCGATGCTCGATCTGCTGGCCGAAATCCGCGAGGAACTTCGCGCCGCGGACTACGAGGAGCGTTGCGCCCGCCTGAGTTTCGAGGCACAGTTAATGCAGCCCGCGCAGAGAGCGCGCCCGCCGGCAGCTATCGCCGCCGCGTGACCGCCATCCCGACCGCGGCGATTGCGGCCAGCAGGCCGGATGTGCTCTGGCAGGCCGTGTCGAGCAGCGCGGGAACCAGATCGTCGGCGAGCGAGGGGATGTCCGTGCCGCACGGATAGACCGCGGGGTCATAGAGCTTCGCGCCCTGGATGCAGCCGTCGGACTCAACACAGAAGTTCGAGCACTCGCTGCTGCGCGTGCCGACGACCCGCACCGTGTCACCGACGTGGTATCCGCAGAAATCCGCGAGCACATACTGTCCGCCGCCGCCGCTGAACAGCACGCACGGCCCGACCTGCACCAGTGTGCCGCACGCATCGAAGGGGCCGTCCGCGGGTTGGGTCGCCTGCCCGCAGGCGGCGGCGCTGATCTCAAGCGAGAGGGCGAGCAAACCGGCGAGCCGCGTCATCATGTTGTGCTCTCCTGCGATGTCCATCTTCCATTCGCGTTCGGCGGCCTTCAAGCTAGCCGGCGACCACCGTCGATCGGCAAAATCGCTCCTGTAATGTAATCGCCTTCGGCAAGCACGAAATGCACGGCGGCGGCAATGTCCTCTGGCGTTCCGGCTCGCCGCAGCGGGATGCGCTCCAACAGGCGGGCGCGGGTCGCGGCGTCGTACATCTCCGGCCAGTCCGCAACGCCGGGGGCAATGCCCACCACGTTCACGTCCGGCGCGAGCGCACGCGCCAGCACCTGGGTCAACGTGTCGAGGGCTCCTTTGCTGACGACGTACGCCAGGTGCGTCGGCCAGGGATGAGCGTTGGCGGCGTCGCAGAGGTTGACGACGCGCCCGCGGGCCTGCCGCAAGGCGTCGCGGGCCTCGTATACGAGCACCATCGGCGCCGTCAGGTTGATGCGCAGATGCCGCTCCCAATCTTCCAGCGAAAACTCATCGAGAGACTGGGCTTCGAAGATGGACGCGTTATTGATGAGAATGTCGAACCGGCCGAAGTGTACAACCACCTCGCGCACGAGCCGGCGGCATGCCTCCGCGTCCGCCAGATCCGCACAAAAGACGCTTGCGCGAGCCCCGGCGGCCTGGCATTCGGCCGCTGTTCTTTCAGCCGCGCCTTGCGACTTGTGAAAGTGCACGGCCACGTCGCATCCGGCCCGCGCCAGCCGAAGGGCGATCGCGCGGCCCACCCGCCGGCCCGCGCCGGTGACCAGCGCCGTCTTACCCGACAGTTGCATCCGGCGGTCTCCACATCGGATCGTAGCGAACCCATTGCAGGCACAGTCCGTGAGCCGGGGCCGTCGGCCCGGCCAGCCGCCGATCGCACGACGCGAGAATCTCGTCGATCCGCGTCGGCGGCCAAAGTCCGCGGCCGATCTCGACCAGCGTGCCGACCATGTTGCGGACCTGATTGTATAGAAAACCGTCGCCCTCGACGTCGATCAGCAACTCGGCGAAGACCGCCCGCACATCCACGCGAAAGATCGACCGCACCGTCGTCGGCCGCTGGCTGCCGGCGGTGGCGAAGCCCGCGAAATCGTGCTTGCCGATGAGTCGCGCCGCCGCGTCGCGCATCCGGTCCAAGTCGAGCGGGTACCACACGTGCCATGCGTTTCGCTGCCGCAGGGCGGCGACGGGGCGCGTTTCGTGGGCGTGAATGTGGTAGCGGTAGAGCTTTCCGCGCGCGTCGCGTGTCGCGTGAAATGCCTCCGGCGCCTCGATCAACGAGACCAGCGCCACGTCATCCGGCAGATGATGGGAAATCGCCCGCCGCAGCCCTTCGAGCGGTATCGGAGCTTCGGTGCGAAAACTGGCCGTCTGGCCCATGGCGTGAACGCCGGCGTCCGTGCGGCTCGCGCCGATCAGCTCCGTCGGCGCCCGCACGACGCGCAGGACCGTCTGGCGAACTTCCTCCTGCACCGTCCGAAGACCCGGCTGCGTCTGCCAACCATGAAAGTCCGCGCCGTCGTACGCGAGAACGAGCTTGTAATTGCGAGCGGTCATGCGTGGAGCTTCATCGCCGTCCCGGCTGTATTCTCGCCGAGCCTCAGAATCGCGGCCTGCTGCTGCTCGTTGATCAGCCTGCCATCCGCGTTGAATGCTTCGTGCGCCTTCGAGACGGCGACCTGTTCGGGCAGCACGATCACGCCGATGTTGCCGAGAATCGATCGGACCGTGACCAGCCCTCGGAGGCCTCCGAGCGCTCCCGGCGACGCAGCCATGAGCGAACACACCTTTCCCGCGAAACCCTGGAGCGGCTTTTCGCCCGGCGCGGGCCGTGAGACCCAATCGAGCACGTTCTTCAGCGCCGCGGTGATGGAACTGTTGTATTCAGGACACGATATCAGCAGGGCGTGATGCGCGTGGAACACTTCCTTGAGGCGGCGGACATTGGCCGGCAGCCCCTCCTTCGCCTCCACGTCTTCATCGAACACCGGCAGCGGATAGTCGCGCAGCGAAAGATAGGTGGTTTCCGCACCAGCGTTCTTGGCGCCCTCGAGCGCAACCCGAACCAGGCGCGAATTGTATGAATCGGTCCGCAAACTGCCCGAAAATCCAAGAACTCGAATCGTCGGCATGACGTTCCCTTCTCGTCTGTTGACAAACAGCCCGCCGCTGCGACACGCCGCGCGGCCCGCTGCCTCAAACTGACGAAGATGATATCCACGTCGCTGATTATCGGCGGCGCGAAGACAATCCAACGGCGTTCGGCCGCGCGCCCGGTCCGCAAGCCCCGCTTTTTTCTCGGATCATCCCGGGGAAATTTGTGCGCGAGCGAAAACTATTGCAGATTCTCTGTTGGGACCGACGGAATTCGCCGCAACGGGCGGCGGGGCCGACGAAAGTCGGGGAGAATCGGAAATGAAGACTCGTCGATCCCGACCAACCCATCGTCTCGCCGCTGCCGCCGTCATGTGCGTTTCGTCCGCCGGCGCGGATTGGAATCCGCCGTCACGCTATGGTCCGGTGCCGGCGAATGCCGGCGCCGACCTGGGACGCACCGCGGCGCTCGATGGCGATTGGGCCGTCGCGGGCGCTCGGCGATTCGGCACGTCGCCAAACCAGGCCGGCGGCGTTTTCGTTTTTCACCGCGACGCCGGTGCGTGGTCGTCCGGGGGAGTCCTTCAGGCCGGCGACCGCACCGCCAGCGACGAATTCGGCGGGAGCGTAGCGCTCAGCGGAGGCCAACTCGCCGTCGGGGCGCCGTTCGACGACCCGCGCGGGACGAACTCCGGCTCGGCGTACGTCTTCTCTCTCGCCGGCGGGGTCTGGTCGCAGACCGCGCGGCTCGTTCCCGGCGACGGTCAGGCGGTCGACCTGTTCGGTACGGCGGTCGGACTGGCGGACGGCTGGCTGCTGTGCGGCGCGCCGCTCGATGACGACTCCGGCATCGACGCCGGCTCGGTGTACGCATTTCACTATGACGGTGCCCAATGGGTCCAGGTTGCTAAATTCGCGCCCGGCGCAGTGGGCGACCAGTTCGGCACCGCGATCAGCTCTTCGGCGGACGCCGCCGCCGTCGGCGCGCCGTTTGACGACGATGTAGCCACGGATGCCGCCGCTGTCCACGTCTACCGTCGATCGGGAGACGCCT
>JACRLV010000139.1:5291-18602 GCA_016235145.1 Planctomycetota bacterium | reverse complement strand
TGCACTGCTCAAGAGCAGTGGCACACCCGTCCGTATCATCCACCCACAAAGTAGGGTGGGTTCGGGCCGCAGCAGGTGGTTTCGAGTCTGGAGGCGCTCTTGCGGCGGCCCGAACGCACCCTACTGTCTAGACCGCGCCGAAGTTGGTGCGTCGAGGGACGCACCATAGGAGACTGTGAAAAGAAAGGAATCCGAACGATGCGTTCGCGAGGCGCTTGGATGGCGAGTCGTCGCCTGTCGGCGTTCTGTGCAGCGGTGCTGCTGATAACGGCTGGTTGCGGGCAGGACGGAAACGCGCCTGCGGGCCAGGACGGGTGGTTGAAGGGAGACTTGCAGCAGAAGCTCGACGTCGTCGCCAAGAACCTGCGCGGGCTGGACGTGGCGATGATCGAAATCGACCATCGCTACGCGGAGCTGTACTGGGCGGGGGCCGATCAGAACTGGGAGTATGCGGAATATCAATTAGACAAGATCAAGCTATCGTTGACCAATGCCATCGAGCGTCGTCCCAAAAGAACCGCCTCCGCCGAGTCGTTCCTGAACGGGCTGCCGCAGATGAAGGAAGCGATCGCACGAAAGAACGCGCTGCTGTTTTCCGAGAGCTTTTCCGGCCTGACGAAGGCGTGCAATACCTGCCACGAGATGGAGAAGCTGAGCCATCTGGTCGTCTTTCCGCCGGAGTCGCGCGTCTCGTCGCTGCGCGGCCCGGCGGCTGGAGAACCAACGGCCCGGCCGGCGCCCTGAGCCGCCGCCGCGTTGGTGGTGCGCTGGTCGTTGAGGCGAGTTGCCAAGCTCGCTCCGGGTGGTTGCAATACGCGTATGCGACACGCCCTGATCATGGCCGGCGGGGCAGGAACCAGGCTGTGGCCCCTCAGCCGCCGAAGCAAACCGAAACAACTGCTGCGCCTTTTTGACAACGCATCGCTGTTGCAGCACGCGCGGCGGCGGCTCGAAGGGCTCTTTCCGCCGGAGAACATCTGGGTCATCACGTCCGCGGCGCAGCTCGATCGGGTGCGCAACGAGCTGCCGGACCTGCCGCGCGAGAACCTGATCGGCGAGCCGATGGGCCGGGATACCGCCAACGCCATCGGGCTCGCGGCGCACCTGTTGAGCCGACGAAATCCGGATTGCACGATGGCGGTGTTCACCGCCGACCACATCATCCGTCCGCACGATGCGTTTCAGGCGGCGATTCAGACGGCGCTGGACGCGGCGGATGCGCATCCGCAAGCGCTGATCACGTTTGGGCTGCGGCCGAGCGCGCCGCACACGGGATACGGCTATGTGCATCGTGGCGCGGCTCTGGGGCCTGGCGTGTTCGCCGTGGCCGAGTTTCGCGAGAAGCCGACGCGCGAAACTGCGGAGAGTTTCTTGCGGAGCGGGGAGTACTACTGGAACAGCGGGATGTTCGTCTGGCGGACGGCGACGATCCTCGAAGAGCTGCACCGCTGTCTGCCGCAGAACAACCTGATCCTCCAGGAACTGGCGGAATCGTGGAAGCGGGTCGCCGGCTCGGAAGTCGCCGCGCGGGCGTTCGAGCAGCTCACCAAGATCTCGATCGACTTCGCCGTGCTGGAGAAGTCCAGCAACGCCCTGGTCGTCGAGATGAATTGCGAGTGGCAGGATCTGGGCTCGTGGACGTCGGTCGCCGCTGCGCAGGGATCCGACGCGGGCGGGAATGTCGTGCTCGCGCCGCAGACGCTGCTGGTCGACGCGAATGACAACATCGTGGTGAGCGAATCAGATCGGCTGCTGGTGCTGCTGGGAGTCAGCGACCTGGTGGTGGTGCAGAGCGGCGATGCGACGCTGGTATGCCACAAGTCGCAGGAGCAACGGCTTCGTGAGATGGTGAAATTGCGGGAGGAGCGTTTCGGCCAGCGTTTCGAGTGATTCGGGCTACATGTGCAGACCGCCGTCCGCGCTCAGAACCTGCCCCGTGATGTAGCTGGAATCGGGCCCGGCGAGGAAGCGCACGACGCCCGCGATCTCGGCGGGGGAGCCGAAGCGCTGCAGCGGAATAAGCTGCTTGACGCCCTCCTTGAGAGACTCGGGCAGCACATCGGTCATGTCGGTCTTGATAAAGCCCGGAGCGATCGCGTTGCAGAGCACGCCGCGTTTGCCCAATTCCTTGGCGACGGATTTCGTCAGGGCGTTGAGGGCGCCCTTCGCCGCCGCGTAATTCGCCTGCCCCGCGTTGCCGGCCAGGCCGGAAAAGCTGGAGATGTTAATGATGCGCCCGCGGCGGGCCCGCACCATGTGCCGCGCGGCGGCCCGGATCATGTAGAACGCGCCCTTGAGATTGGTGTTAATCACGGCGTCGAACTGCTCGTCGTCCATGCTCATGATCAGGCCGTCTTTGGTGATGCCGGCGTTGTTTACGAGAATGTCGAGCCGTTGGTGTTTGGCGACGATCTCGTCGACGACGCGGTCGCAGGCCGCGCGGTCGGTCACATCGAGCGCGGTCGGGATCAACCGCGGTTGAAGCTCGCCCGACTCGACGATCCAGGAATGAACGGCGTCCGTATTGCGCGCCGTGGCGACCACCAGCGCGCCTTCGCGCGCCAGCGATTCGCAGATCGCGCGCCCGATTCCGCGAGAAGCGCCGGTAACGAGCGCGACCTGGTCTTTGAGCATCATCGGGCGCCTCCATTTCGCCGCCTCCGCCGGCCCGCGCCGGAGAGGACTGTCTTTCCCATTGCGGTTTCGCGTCAGGCCGCCGGCGTCAAATCCGCCGCCTTGCTGAGATTGGCGCACTTCGCATTGCGATCGATCTTGCGCATCAGGCCGGTCAGGACGCGGTTCGGCCCGAACTCCGTGAACTCCGTGCAGCCGTCGCTGATCAGCCGCCGCACGCAGGCCTCCCAGCGGACCGGGCTGAATACCTGGCGATAGAGCGAATCGCGGATCGACGCCGGCCCGCCGTGGTACTCGGCGTCGACGTTCGCAATCACGCGGCAGCGCGGCGTTTGGATCGCCGCCGCCTCAAGGACGGGGCGAAGCCCCTCGGCAGCGGGCTTCATCAGATCGCTGTGAAACGCGCCCGCCACCTTGAGCGGAACAGCCTTGCCGCCGAATTCTTCCGCCAAGGCCGCGGCGGCGTCGCAGCCGGCTTTTTCGCCGGAGAGGACGATCTGGCCGGGGCAATTGAAATTCGCGGGGCGAATACGGCCGGCGCTTGCGACCTTCTCGCACAGGGCCAGTGCCTTGTCCTCGTCCAGCCCCATGACCGAGACCATGCCGCCGCTGGAAGCGCGCGCCGCCTGCTGCATGAGCTGTCCGCGGCGATAGACGAGTCGCAAGGCGTCTTCGAACGACAGCGCGTCGGCCAGGTGCAATGCGGTGTACTCGCCGAGGCTGAGTCCGCCCATCGCGGCGAACTGGTCCGGCCGGATTACACCCGCCGCGACGGCGGCGCGGTAGATCGCCACGCCCGTTACAAAGATCGAAGGCTGCTGAATGTCGGTGGCCTCGAGCTGTTCGGCCGGTCCCTCGAAGCAGAGCATGGCGATTGAGAATCCGAGAATCTGGTCGGCCTGCTCGAAAACCGTGCGCGCCGCGGGGTGGGCGTCGGCGAAGTCCTTGCCCATGCCGACCAGTTGCGCGCCTTGCCCCGGGAAAATCGCAGCTTGTGCGGCCATGTCAAACCCTCAGCAATACGGAGGCCCACGTCAGGCCGGCGCCGAATGCGACCAGCATCACCAGGTCGCCGGGCTCCAGGCGGCCCTGACGGCGCGCCTCGCAAAGGGCGACCGGGACGGACGCCGCCGACGTGTTGCCGTATCGGTCGATGTTCACCATCACGCGGTCCATGGGGATCTTCAGCCGCTCGACGGCGGATTCGATGATCCGCAGGTTCGACTGGTGCGGGACCAGCAGCTTGACATGGTCGATCGATTCGCCGGCGTCCGCCAGCGTTTTTTCCACCAGTTCGTGCATCTGCGTGACCGCGAACTTGTAGATTTCGCGGCCGTTCATGCGCATGTAGTGGAGACGCTCGTCAGCGCCCATGTGGGCCGCCAGCAGCTTCCGCCGGTCGTCGGTTGCGCGCCGGACGATGGCCGCGCCGGAGGCGTCGCCGAACAGAACCGCGGTGTTGCGGTCCTCCATGTCGGTGATGCGCGAGAGCGTCTCGGCGCCGACGACCAAAGCCGTGTTGCACAATCCGGAGAGGATGTACTGCGACGCCGTCATCAGCCCGTAAAGAAATCCGGAACACGCCGCGACGAGGTCGAACGCAGGAACCCAGCCGAGCTTGAGGGCGGCCTGAAGCTCACAGGCGGTGGACGGCAGCGTGTGCTGCGGCGTGACGGTTCCGACGACGACGAGATCGATATCCTGCGGGCCGATGCCGGCCTCGGCCATGGCTTGTTGCGAGGCGTCGGTCGCCAGGCTGAGCGTGGACTCACCCGGCCCGACCATGCGGCGGACGCGTATGCCGGTGCGCTGCACGATCCACTCGTCAGAGGTGTCGAGGCGGCCGACGAATTCCTCGTTAGCGATCGCCCGTTTCGGAACTCCAGCGCCCATCCCGGCAATTTCGACTGGCCAACCCAGCTTCATCCTGCGCCCTCGCGCACCCCGGCGAGCATCTGGGTGATGATTCCAATCAGGTTCGCGCGCACCTGCTCGGCGGAAACGCGGATGGCGTTGGCGATGGCGCGGCGGTCGCTGCGACCGTGGCAGATGATCGAGACTTTCCTGACGCCGAGCAGAGGGGCGCCGCCGTATTCGGCGAAATCATGTCGAGCCCAGATACGCTCGACGATCGGCTCGAACTGCTTGGCGAGGGTCGGGCCGCCTTCCTGCTCGATTTCGTGGCGGATCGTGTTGAAGAGGCCCTCGGCCAGGCCTTCGGTGAGCTTCAGCGTGACGTTTCCGGTGAAGCCGTCGCAGATGAAGACGTTGCCGGAGCCGGCGAAGATGTCGCGGCCTTCGACGTTCCCGATGAAGCTGAGCGACGGATCGTCGCGCATCATCTGGAACGCTTCTTTGACCAGCGTGTTGCCCTTGCCGGCTTCCTCGCCGATCGAAACGATGCCGATCTTGGGATCGTCGATGTGCAAGATCGCCTGAGCGTAAATCTTGCACATGCGGGCGTATTCATACAGATGGTGGGGCTTTGGGGCGACATTCGCGCCCACGTCGCAGACGATCACCGGTCCGTGAAACGTCGGCAGCAGGACCGCGATGCCCGGCCGCGACACGCCTTCGATCGGACCGACGCGCAACTGGCAGGCGCCGGCGAAGGCGCCCGTGTTGCCGGCGGAAATCAGGGCGTCGATTTCGTTCTTCCCGGCGGCGGAGGCCATCCGTGCGATGGTCGAGTCGCGTTTCGAGCGGAGTGCGTCGACCGGAGCCTCGTCCATGCCGATCACTTGCGTGCAGTGCTCGATCTTCACGCGGGGATCGACCAGCCCGATCTCGCGGCATTCGGATTCGAGCCGCTCGCGCGGGCCGAACAGCAGCAATTCATCCTGCGGAGATAGAAAACGCAGCCCGTTCTGCGCGCCGTACATGATCTCGCGCGGCGCATGGTCTCCGCCCATGGCGTCCAGGGCGATGCGCATGAGGTTACGACTCCTGGGAGCCGAGTTTGAGGCGTGTCTGAGCGTTGACGTAGCCGCAGTTTCCGCACGCGCAATGCGGCAGCTTGGCCTGGCCGCACTGCGGGCAGGACATCAGGTGGATCGGTTCGAGCGCGTGGTGCGAGCGGCGGGTCCGCTTGCGGTGTTTGGTCTTTTTATGTACTGGCTGCATGATCTCTCCCGAACATCCATATCCGCCGCTAGCGGCAGGTTTCGCGCGTTCCAACACCCCGGCCGGGCGCCGCCAAGCGCCACGCGGACAGGGACTTGACAACCCTACGGTTGCGGGCGTGCTCTGTCAAGTTTCCGCGAGAACTACTCGATCTTGCCGGCGGCGCTGAGGCCGGCGAAATCGGCGATGAAAATCTGCGCCCCGGACAGGTCGCCCCGCTTGGAGGTCCACATCATTCTGCGGCCGTCAGGTGAAAATACGGGCAGGCCGTCAAAGAGCGGGTCGGTCGTTACGCGAATGGCCCGCGCCTCGTTTTCGGCCGGATCGACCTTTTCGTCGGGCACCGGCAGGAGATAAAGGTCGTAGTTCGGCCGGCCCGCGCCATGCGTCGCGCGCGTGAAGATGACCCATTTGCCGGACGGATGCCAGAACGGGCACCAATGCAGGACGTCCTTGTCGGCGGTGAGCGCCCGCTCGTCGCTGCCTTCCAGGTTGTTTACGTAGATCTGGAGATTGCCGTTCTGAAAGCGGTCCGAGCGGTAGATCACGCGTTTGCCGTCGGGGCTGAAGAATGGACCGCCGTCATACCCGGCGGATTTCGTAATTCGTTTCGCGTTCTTTCCGTCTGCGTCGGAGACGTAAATCTCCTGATCGCCGTCGCGCATCGACGTGAAGACGAGTTTCCGCCCGTCCGCGGACCAGCTCGCCTCGGCGTCATATCCGGGCCAATCAATTAACCTCTCCAACTTTTTCGTGTCAAAGGCGTATACAAAGATGTCCATGCCCGGGAAGAAGGACCACTGATAGTTCCGGGCGCCGGCTTTTTCCGCGGCGGCCTTGATGTCATCCGGAACCTTCACCGGAGTCTGATCCAGGTGATTGGAGGCGAAAAGCATGCGCTTTCCATCCGGCTGGAAATAGGCACAGGTGGTGGCGCCGTCGCCGGTGCTGACGAGCTCGGGTGCGGCGCCATCCAGATTCATGACGTAGATCTGGTACTCGGTCTTTCCGGTGGGTACCGCCTGGAATGCGATCCGCTTGGCGTCGAACGAGAAGTAGGCCTCGCCGGCCTTTTCGAAGCCCATGTTCGAGTTGGTGAGCTGCCGGATGTTCTTCAACCAGCGTGATTCATCTTCCTTTGGCGCCTGGGCAAGGGCTGAGAGCGGAACTGCCGCTAACGTCAGGGACGCGAGCATACGGACAAAACCACGAGTTTTCTGCACGGTATTTCCCTCGAATTCGTCTGTGTTTCTGGCACGGCACGACGGTGAGTGTAGAATCCCGTGAGGAATCGGACAAGCACTTCGGCAAGGACGCCCGACGCTATGCGCCGACGCGACGAACTCAATCCGCGAAACACGGAACCAGACGCTGTCCCCGGCAGCGGCTCTGCTCCGGGTTTTCTCGCCGGCGACAGCGGCAGCGCCGCCGAAGAGCCCACGCGCGTCTCGGATTCGCGCAACACCGGCGCGCACGTCCCGGCGGCGGCGGATCGCCCGCGGATCGAGGGCTACGAGCTTATCGAGGAGGTCCACCGCGGCGGGCAGGGCGTGGTCTTTCGCGCCCATCAGCTCGGCACGAAGCGGGACGTAGCGCTCAAGGTGCTGCTCGAAGGCGCCTACGCGAGCGATATGGCCCGCCGGCGGTTCGAGCGCGAAGTCGAGCTCGCCGCTTCGCTGAAGCACCCGTGTATCGTGACGATCCTCGACTCGGGCGTGAGCGGCGGCCGGATGTACTTCGTGATGGAGTTCATCGAGGGCCAGCGGCTCGATCAGTATCTGCGACGGGCCCAGCCGCCGTTCGACCAGGTGATGCGGCTGTTCTCGCAAATCAGCGATGCGGTGAACTTCGCCCATCAGCGCGGCGTAATTCACCGCGATCTGAAACCGTCGAACATGCTGGTCGATCGCGACGGTCGGCCGCACCTGCTCGACTTCGGTCTGGCGAAGATGACGCGCTCAACCGATCCGGACGAGACGGTGGCGGACCTTTCGACCGCCGGCCAGGTGATCGGAACGCTTGCCTACATGTCGCCCGAGCAAGCCGCCGGCTCGGTGGATGTGGATGTTCGAACGGACGTTTATTCGCTGGGGGTGATTTTCTACGAAGCGCTGCTCGGCCGCACGCCGTATCCGGTCAGCGGCCCGCTGGGCGAGGTGCTGCACCGCATCGCCCATGACGACCCGGCCCGCCCGCGTTCGCTACGTCTGTCCACTCGCTTCGGTCGGCGAATCGACGACGAGATCGAGACGATCCTGCTCAAAGCGCTGGAGAAAGAGCCTGTCCGCCGCTATCAGACCGCGGGCGACCTGGCCCGCGACCTGGACCGCTATCTGAGCAGCGAGCCGATCGAGGCGAAGCGGGCCAGCGGCCTGTACATGCTGCGCAAGACGCTGCGCAAGTACCGCTGGCAAGCGGCGACGGCCGGAGTCGCGCTGCTCACGATTCTGGCGTTTCTGGTTTCGCTCGCGGTGCTGTACCGCAGCGAGCGCCGCCTGCGCTCCGAAGCGGAAACGCTGCGCGGCCTCACTGCCGAAAAGGCGCGCGAACTCGAGCAGTCCCTGCGGAAAACCGAGGACGCCGAAAAGCGAGCTTCCGCTTCCCTGCTGGAAGCGGAAAAGAACGAACGCGACGCACGGCTCTCCGCAGAGTCCCTGCGGCGTTCGCTGGTGCGGCAAAAGCTCCAGCGCGGCGACCTGGCCCGCGTGCAGGGCGATCTGGTGGAGGCGCGCGACAGCTACTGGGACGCATACCAGGATGCACCGGATGACCCCGCCGTGCTGTGGCAACTGCGGCGATATTACTTCGACTCCGGCGACAGCGGCGCGATTCAGCTTTCGCTGCGCACGCCGCATCGAATGGCTCTCTCGCCAAACGGCGCGACTGCGGCCGTCGCCGAGTCGAGCGACAGCGTGACGCTTCGCGACGCAGGCAGCGGGTTGTCGACGGCGTGGCGGCCGACGCCGCCGGACTTGCAGGCGCTGACGCTCGATGATCACGAACGGCTGGCGGCGAGCGGCCCCGGGTGGATCCGCCTGTGGTCGCCTGACGGTGACGCGAAAGACCTGGCGATCCCGGACAACTTCAACGCGGAACGGATCGCGCTGGTGGCCGATGGGGCGGCCGTGGCCGCGATGCGCGATGCGCTGGTGCGCGTGTGCCTGGTGGATCGGCCCGAGGTCGATGACGTCGCGCTGTATGGCGTCGTGCGCGGGACGGCCGCGTACGAGCCGCAGTCGCGCATGCTCGCGATCCCGACCTCGGCCGGCGTAGAGACGCTGACGTTCGAGCCGAGCGGGCATGTCATCGAGCAGCAGCGCTGCCCGATGACCGGCAGCGGTGGGGCTCGGGCTTTGGCTTTCGCGACTCCGAATCGCATTGTGGCGGCCGGTGAAGCGGTCGAGCTGCTTCAACTTGGCCCGGACCATTCGCAGCCGAGCACGAGAATCCTGACGTCCGCCACTCGCTGGGATTTCGTCGAAAGCGCGCGCGACGGCGAGATGTTGGCGCTCGGGACCGAGGACGGCCGAATCGGGGTCTACTGGAACGGGGCGATCGAGGCCGAATGGCAGGTTACGCACAACCGGCTTCAGGCCGTGCGCATCGATCCCGCAACCCACAACATCAGCACGCTCGTCGATCGCGGCACGCTCACCAGGTGGGCGACTCGCATCTACGAGCGGATTCGCGAGCAGATGCTGGACCGCCAAGCGGCGAAATGGGCGTTGTCTGCCGACGTCGGAACGCTCCTGATGGCCGATTCCACGGGGCGGGTGCTGCTGCGCCAGGCGGGCAAAGGCGGCCGGACCTCCGTCGTCAGTCTTCCCAGCTTGATGGACATCGTGACGGGCCGCTCGCCGGAATCGCTGACGCTTGCGTTATCCGGCGACGGCGCGCTCGCGGTCATCACGATCGGCGATCGGATCTGGCTCAAGTCCGCGGATCGGACGCGCCCGCTGCTGGTGCGGTGGACGGTCCCCGCCACGCCGAAGCTCAGCGCGGTTTCGCTCTCGCACGACGGAAAGCTGGCGGCGATTCTCTCGAGTTCCTCGGCCGAGGATCGGCAGGTCATCAGCTTTCACGATACCGATTCGAGCGGGGGCAGGCCGGAAATGCGCGTGGGCTTGCCGCCGGTTGGGCAGCCGTACGACGTCGTCGGCAGCGTCGTGCGCACGCTGGCGTTTGTGCCGGGCGGCACGTACGTCGTGGCCGCTCGCTCCAACGGCGATCTGCTGATGCTGGGGCCTGATACGTCCGCATCGGGGGGCGGACCGCGACAAGCGCGAAACGCGGCCCGTGCATTGTGGACCAAACTGGATTCGCCGGCGTATTTGCTTTCGTTTGACGGCGATGGGCGAAAGCTCGCAGCGGCTTGCGACGACAACACCATCCGACTGCTATCGGTGGACGATGTTTCGGAGCTGGGACAGATCAACGTCGAGCGGCGGGTCGAGTCGATCGCGCTGCATCGCGACGGCGGCTTGCTGCTGGTGCGGCTCAATGACGGGATGATCGAGGTCTACGATACGAGCACGCGCGAGCGAATCGCCCAGTGGAGCGGACGCGGGGCGACCGGTTCGGCAGCCCTCGTCAGTTGGTTCGGATCGGATGATTCGATCCTGATCAGCGATCCCGAGGGCGTTTTCGCGGTCCGGCATCAGGCGATGGACAGCGTGATCGCGGCGTCGCGCACTTTCGCCGCGGCGCGGGCCGTTTCACGAAAGGCCGTCGACGGCGATTGGGCCGGCGCGTGGGAGAGGACCGAAGCGCTCTGCAAGCTCGATTCGAAAGTCGGCGCCGAGCTGCGACTCTCGCTCGTCGAGCAGGTTTTCAGGAAATTGCCGACGCCGCCCAGCGACGCCTGGATCGAGCTGGTTGAACCGGATGCCTCATTCGACGGGCTGCTGCGGCTCGGCCACGCAGCCTATCGCGGCGGACAGTTCGAACACGCGGCTCGCTGGCTCAAGCGCGCCGCCACGATGGAGAACCGCCGGCTCGACCCCGACAGCGAACTCAGATTGGCGGAATGCGAATACCTGCTGGGCGACTATGGGCCGGCGCTGCGGCGCTATGCCGCTTTGGCGCAGCAGCCGCAACGGTCGGCGGCCGATTCGTCGCGGCTCGCGGTGGAGTGGATGGCGGCCATGGCCGCGGCCGGCCAGTTCGACGACGCACGGCAGATCGCCCGATCCTTCGAGTCTCTTTCCGGCGCGGCGGACCAAAGTGTCCTGACGCGGATCGCCGGCGCGGTGATCGGCGAGATCCTGGCTGAGCAGCTCGGCGAGGCGCGCCTGAGCCCGACCGCACGAGCGCTGACCACGACGGTTTTTGCGGGTCCGTGGTCGAGCTACCGCGATGACGTGGAATTCTTCCTCGGCGAAAACGCCCGCCGTCGCGACGACATGCGAGCCGCGCGGGACCACTACCAGCGCTGCCTGGATCTTTCGCGCGACGAATGGCCGGCCTCCTGGGCGCGTTTCCGGCTCAAGCAACTGGAAGCCGCCGCTCCTTGATATACCATTGCCGGGCATGAACGTACTGGTCATCGGCTCGGGCGGACGCGAGCACGCGATCTGCCACGCGCTCCGCCGCAGCAAGCGGCTCGATCGTCTTTTCATTCTGCCTGGAAACGCCGGCACCGCCGGGCTGGGGACGAACGTGCCCGGGGATCCCGGCGACATTAAGCTCGCGTTGTCCGTCGCCAAACGCGAGGAGATCGACCTGACGATCGTCGGGCCCGAGGATCCGCTCGCCGGCGGCATCGTCGATGCTTTCACCGCGGCCGGCCTGCGCATTTTCGGCCCGACCGCCGCCGCCGCAAGGCTCGAATCGGACAAGGGTTTCGCCAAGCTGGTGATGCGCCAGCAGGCCGTCCCGACGGCGGAAGGCCGCGTGTTCGACGACTACGCCGCCGCCTGCGAGTTCATCAGCACCCGCGACGAAGGATTGGTCGTCAAGGCGGTGGGGCTCGCCAAAGGCAAGGGGGTCATCGTCTGCCCGGAACCGGCGGCGGCGATGATCGCCGCCGAGCAGATCTTGAAGAAACGAATCTTCGGCCCCGCCGGCGCGAAGATCATCGTTGAAGAGAAACTCAACGGCCCCGAATTGTCCGTTCTGGCGATTGTCGATGGCGCGACGATCTACATCCTGGAGTCCGCGCAAGATCACAAACGCCTGGGCGACGGCGATACCGGGCCGAACACCGGCGGCATGGGGGCGTTCTCGCCGTCGCGGCGGCTTGACGATGCGCTGCTGCGGCAGATCCAGACGCAGATTTTCGTGCCCGTGCTCGACGGATTGCTGCGCGAGAACATCCGCTATCGCGGCGTGCTGTACGCGGGCTTGATGATCACGGCCGGCGGGCCGAAGGTGCTGGAGTTCAACTGCCGCTTCGGCGATCCCGAGGCGCAGGCGATCTTGATCCGGCTGAAGTCGGATTTGCTCGAGTTGCTCGATGCGGCGGTTTCCGGCGAACTGGATCGATGCGACGTTTTCTGGGATCCCCGGCCGTCGATGTGCGTCGTGATGGCTTCGGCGGGTTACCCGGAAAAGGCCCGCACGGGGCTTCCGATCGCCGGATTGCGAGCGCGGGAAGACGGCGACGTGGTCGTCTTTCACGCGGGCACCAAGCGCGAGGGCGACCGCGTCGTGACCAGCGGCGGGCGCGTGCTGGCGGTGACGGCACTGGGAGAGGACATCGCGGAGGCGCGGGAGCGCGCGTACGGCCGAGTCGCGGAGATCGAATTTGAAGGCGCCCAATATCGCCGCGACATCGGCTTGAACGTCTGAGGAAGAGCGCGAACGCATTGCGACGGCGCCGCCGCTCGTCGCACAATCCGAAGAGGGCCGGAAAGCCGCGAGGGCAAATGCCGATTCTGGAACGATCCACCTGCCGATCACCCATGCCGGATGTCGTGCGCGAGATACGCTGCGACGTTCCGTGGGAGCGGTGCGACGAGGTGCGATCGTTCTATTGCGATACGCTGGATCTGGACGCCTGGCCGCCGGCGGCCCAGTTGCCCGGATGCTTGTGCTACGGACCCGTTCAGCGAGGCATCCTGCTTCAGATCGTCCATACGGAGCCGCACGTCGATCTGGTCCGCCGCCGATTTACTCTGGTGGTGGAGTCGCTCGACCGAATAGCTCGGCGTCTGGTTTCGAGGGGTTGGGAGTTTGAGCGCGTGCGGGGTTTTTTCGCGAGCGACGATCGAATTGTGGTGGCCGACCCGCTCGGACGGCGTATTGAAATACGGGAATCCCGGCTGCTTTAGCTCGGTTCCTCGCGACGGTGGCGTTGTAAATGAACCGCGGAGAACGCCGAGAACGCAGAGGAAATGCGACGGCAGCCAACGTGCTGATAATGACCGAGCGGGGATTGTGCCGCAGTGATTTTTCAACGTGGCATCCCCAATGCTTCGGCGGGGACGCCAGCAGTATGGAGGGTTGAAACAACGAAATTCGCTCCCGCCTTCTCTGCGCCTGTGCGTTCTCTGCGGTAAGCCGAATTGCGGACGCCGCGGAGGAAAAACGGGCCGGAATTTGACCTTTAGGGGC